>DASWGV010000025.1:0-31520 GCA_036393515.1 Gemmatimonadales bacterium
TCCCGCCAGGGCTGGGTATACGAGATCAAGTACGACGGGTACCGGATCCTGGCCGAGCGGTCCAAGGGCGAGGGGACGCTGATCACGCGGAACGGCCATGACGCCACGGGCGCCTTTCCGGAGGTGGCGCGGGCAGTGAAGGCGTTGCCGTACGAGCAGCTGGTGCTGGATGGGGAAGTGGTGGTGCTGGATGAGTCGGGGCGGCCCTCGTTTGACCGGATGCAGAAGCGGGGGCGGCTCACGCGGGGCCCTGAGATCCGGCGGCTGGCTGTCGAACTGCCTGCCACCTACTTCGCGTTCGATCTCCTGGCGTTCGAGGGCTTTGACCTGCGGGGCCTGCCGCTCCTGGAGCGGAAGGAGATGCTGCGAGAGATCCTGCCCGTCGCGGGAGCGCTCAGGTTCTCCGACCATATCCGGGAGCATGGCGAGGCGTTTTACGACGAAGTCATGAAGCTCCGGCTCGAGGGGATGATGGCCAAGAAGGCCGACTCCCCTTATCGCCCTCGGCGCTCGGCCGAGTGGTTGAAGATCCGGGCGGACAAGACCGATGATTTCGTGGTGGTGGGATTCACCAAGGCCAAAGGCTCGCGGGGTGGGTTTGGCGCGCTACACGTGGCGGACTATGTGGACGGGAAACTCTTGTACGGTGGCCGAGTGGGCAGCGGCTTCACGCCGGACCAGCTTGACCCAATCAGAGACAATCTGGAGAAGACCAGGCGGAAGGACCCGCCGTGCGAGGGCCCCATCCCGAAGGATCGTGAGACCACCTGGGTGGAGCCGCTGGTGGTGTGCGAGGTGCGGTTCAAGGAGTGGACAGGGCAGGGATTGTTGCGCCAGCCGGTATTCTTGCGGTTCCGGAGTGATAAGGCGCCGGAGGAGTGCGTCAGACAAGGGCGATTAGGGGCGACGACGGCCGACGATGGCCGACATCGGCCGACGAAGGCGGCGAAGCGCGCTGCTACGTCTGCCGCCCCTGCCGCATTGGTCCAGGACATCCCGTCTGCCGACGACGTCAAGCTCTCCAATCTCGACAAGGTCTTCTGGCCCAACGAGCGTTACACCAAAGGCGATCTCATTGCCTACTACCGGGTGATCTCGCCGTGGCTGTTGGAGTATCTGAAGGATCGCCCGCTGGTGCTCACGCGGTATCCGGATGGGATCGCGGGGAAGCAATTCTTTCAGAAGGATGCGCCGGGGTTTGTGCCGGAGTGGGTCCGCACTGAGCGCATGTGGAGCGCGGGGTCGCAGCGGGAGCTGGACTACTTCGTGTGCGACAGCGAGGCCATGCTCACCTACATCGCCAACCTCGGTGCCGTTCCGCTGCACATCTGGGGGAGCCGTGTGGGAACTTTGGAACAGCCGGACTGGTGCATCCTGGACCTCGATCCCAAGGAGGCGCCGTTCGCGCACGTGGTGGAGGTGGCCAGGGCCTGCAAGAAGCTCTGCGACGAGATCGAGCTCCCGTGCTTCATCAAGACCAGCGGCTCCACCGGTCTCCACGTCCTGTTGCCCATGGGGCGGCAGCTGACGTTCGACCAGACGCGCGCGCTGGGGCAAGTGCTGGCGCGGGTGATCTCGAGCGATCTCCGGGATATCTCCACCATCACACGGAACCCGGACCGCAGGGAAGGGAAGGTCTACATAGACTTCGTACAGAACGGGCATGGGCGGTTGCTGGCCGCGCCGTTCAGCGTGCGGCCGCTTCCCGGGGCGCCGGTGTCCATGCCGCTCAAATGGAGCGAAGTGAACGCCAAACTCCGGCTGGACGCGTTCACTATCAAGACGGCGCCGGCCCGGATGAAGAAGCTGAAGCAGGATCCCCTGCGGCCCGTGCTGGACGAGCAGCCGGACTTGCATGGGGTGTTGGGGAGGTTGTATGGGAGGGTGGATGGGGGGTGAGGACGGCCCCTTCACACTGAAACCCGAGACCCCGGGGACGCCAAATGAGACGCAGACGGTTCATCCGTACCCTTGCCGCAACGTCCGCGGCGACCGCACTCCTTGACCAACCCCTCAGCGGAGGGCAGCAAGCCCAGGCAAAACCGCTGAGAATCACGTTGCTGGGCACCGGCACGCCAGCGCCCTCGCTCACACGGCAGAGCTCAGGGTTCCTCGTTGAGGTGGGCGACGACCTCATCGTCATGGACCACGGACCAGGGGCGCATCACCGCCTCCTCGAGAGCGGCCACGCCGCGGTGAACGTGACTCACGCGTTCTTTACTCACCTCCACTACGATCACTGCATGGACTACGGGCGCCTGGTGCTCCAACGGTGGGACCAGGGAGCCGACCGGATCACCGACCTTGCGGTGTACGGGCCCTCGCCTATGGCGCGCATGACCGAGCTGCTCTTTGGCGACGAAGGGGTATATGGGCCGGATATCCGAGCACGTATTCAGCACCAGAGCAGCATTGACGTGTTTGAGGCGCGCGGCGGCCTGGCGCCGCGGAAGCGGCCCGCCCCGATGGTCCGGGAAGTCCATGCGGGCGACGTGGTTCAGGGCAAGGGCTGGCAGGTCAGGGTAGGGCACGCGGCCCACGTGCAGCCCCACCTCGAGTGCCTGGCGTTCCGCCTGGACGGGCCCGACGGTTCGGTGTGTTACTCGGGCGACAGCGGCTTGAGCGACGAGCTGGTGGAGCTGGCGCGTGGCTGCGACATGCTCATCCACATGAACCATTACTTCAGCGGTACCGCGCCGAGCCCGGCCTACCGGGCGGCCTGCGGCAACCACCAGGACAACGCACTCACAGCGCAGCGGGCCGGGGTGAAGACCCTGGTGCTGGTCCACGTACTTCAGCAGATCGATCAACCCAGGATCCGGGAACAGATCGTCCACGAAATCCAGGAGGTGTTCGAAGGGAGGGTGATCTGGGGAGAGGATCTCATGCAGCTCACGCTGGCCGGGCCCATCATCGCGAACATCGAAGGCTACTGAGGCGGGACCTTCTTGGTGCCCTACCGCCGTGGCGCCGTCTTCTCGCGCAGCTCCCGGCCCCAGTTGTGGACCACAACGGTCTGCGACTCGGCTCCCTCGCGTTTGAGCATCAGGAACCTGCCATCGGGCGCAACGTCGTAGTTGGGATGCGGTAAGTCCGTGAGTCCCCCCGGCGCTTGGTCGCGGCAAATGCTCGCGGGCCCGAGCCCTGCCGACTCAGGCTTTCTTGGGCTGGGCCGCCTCGCGTTCCTGGCGGAGCGTGGCAATCACGGCCTCCGCCTGCATCGTCTGGAAGGTCAGCGTTCCCGTGGTCTCCACCACCTTGTCGAGGAAGTCCTTCTGGTCCAACACCGTCTGGAGCGTTGACTGGATGGTGATCACCAATGCGTCCAGGTGCGCCACCCGTTGCTCCGTTTCCTCGAACTGGCGCCGCCGCTGTTCCAGGCCCTCCGCCTGACGATCCAGCTCGCGCAGCTTCACCATCACCTCGTCCAGCGCCTGCCGCCGTTGCTCGACATCCTGCTGGAGTGACGCCGCGTTCCGCACGTTGTCCATGGTGGCGTCTGCCACTTCGAAAAGCCGCCGGAGGTCCGCGCGGACCGCGTCCACCGCCGCCTGCCGTTCCCTGGCTAGGGCGAGTGCCTGCTCCACCTTCTCCTCAGCGGCCGCTAGGCCCGCGAGCTTGGCCTCCAGACCCTCGATGCGGGAACGGGCCTCTTCGAATCGGGCGGTGCGCTCCTCCAGCACTTCGACCATCGCGGCGGCGCGGTTCCCCTCCACCTCGACCCGCTGGACGGCCTCTTGCACCCCCCGCAGCGCGGCAGCGTCCGCCTCTACGTTGCCGAGTTGGTCCACGAGGGCGGCGACGCGTGCCGCCAGGCGCCCGGCCCCCTGCTCCACGCCCTGAATGGCCGTGCGCGCCTCGTCCAGCATCGGCAACCGCTGCTCCAGCCCGCCCAGCGCGTCGCGGAGCAACACCACCCGCTGGTCGATGGCCGTGAGTCCGTCCCGCTCGAGCGCCACGTGCGAGGCGGCATCCTGGACTTCCGTTTGGAGCCTGGCGAATTGGTCGCGGTGAGTCCGCTCCTGTGCCTCGATGGCCTGGTACCGTTGTTGGATCTCGCCGGCCTGGCCCAGCAGCGTTCCATGGAGCTGCCTCAGCGAGCTCACGTCCTCTTCCACCTTGGCGAGGAACTTGGTGTTGGCGTGCTGCTGCTGGAGCTGCCGATCCACCTGCGCCATCAGGTCGGCCAGTCGCTCCGCGCCTTTGGTGGCGCGGTCCACCGCGTCCTTTTGGCCCTCCAGCGTGGACATGTGCTGGGTGACGAAGTCGGCCAGCGACTTGAGCGTGCCCAGCTCGCGTTTGGTGTTGGGCATCTCGCTGGTCAACTGCCTGAGGTCGGCGGCGGTCTCCTCGTACTTCTCCAGTTGGGCGGCCAGCGTTTCGACGGCCGTGGACATCCGGCTCCATTGCTCTTCGAACTGCGCGAGGCGCTTGTCTGAGTCATCCGCGACGCGCTGGACCTCCTTGAACCGGAGGGCCGCCTCGCCATACTCGGCCTCGAGGCCCTTAAAGCGCTCGCCCAGCTCCAGAACCCCCGCAAGCGTCTGCTTGAGCGCCAGCACGTCTTCGAAGAGCCGCCGGACCTCGCTGACTTCGGCCCTGGTTTGTTCGGCCAGGAGTTGGGTGTCGTTGAGCCTGCGTTGCGCGTCCTGCTGGCCGGCCGTCACCGCGGCCACTTGCACGTCCACAGCCTCTACCTGCGCCGGGATCCCGTCGAGCTTCGCCAGCTGCCGCGTGACCTCGGCCAGCTGCTTCTCGGCGTTCGCCACCGGCGCGGCCAGGGCCTCGGCGCCCTTGACGGCGCTGGTCGTCCGGATGGCCACCGCCTCGAACGCGTTCCGCTCCTTGCGCATTTCCTCGAGCAACGCGCGGAGCTCCGCGGGGAGGCTTTCCAGGTCAATGGTCTTGCCGAACAGCTTCCGGAGGAAACCCATGTGTGACGTCTCCCGCCGCACGGCCGGTTCGAAGGCCACTAAGATGCGGTTTGGCGGTCGTTCTGCCAACCTGCAAGGCGCGTCGAGTCCCCTCACGGCCGACCTTCGCGGCAACTGGCGACATGGCCTGTCGAGCGGTCAACCATCAGGGCGGCAATCGCATCAGGCCGTCGTCTGGGGACGGCTCTCCAGCTCCGCTACCTCCTGCTCCAGGCCCTCCCACTCAGACATGAGTTCCGCGATCTGGTCTTGCAAGCCCTTCCGCTCGGCTTCACGCGTCCGCACTTCCTCGGCCGGCGTCCGGGTAAAGTAGTCCGCCTGGCAGAACAGTCCGTCGATCTCCTGCACCCTGACCTCCGCGGCCTGGATCTGCGCGGTGACTGTGGCGAGCTCTCGGCGAAGCTTGGTGAGGGCTCGCTGTAGAGTTGCCCCGTCCGGCGGTCGCTCGGCGGGTTTGGGCCGGTGAGACGCAGCCGCTCGCTTCCGCTCCGTCTTAGCCTTGAGCACCACCCGGTCCACGTCGAGATGGTCATCCCCGCACGCATGGACGTACTCGTCGTAGGTGCCGGGGTAGTCGGTGATGCCGTCAGGCCTGATCTCCAGCACCCGCGTGGCCAGCCGGCTCACGAACCATCGGTCGTGTGAGACGAGGATCAGCGTGCCCGTGTATGACTGGAGTCCTTCGACCAGCGCTTCGATAGACTCGAGATCGAGATGGTTGGTGGGCTCGTCCAGGACGAGGACGTTGGGGCGCTCGATGCCCAGGCGGGTGAAGACCAGACGGGTAGTTTCGCCGCCGGACAGTGTGCCCAGCGACTTCTTGCCGTCGCCGCCGGAGAAAAGCATCAGGCCCATGGCGCCGCGCACGTATCCAAAGTCGCGCTCGGGGCAGAAGCTCCAGACCCATTCCTCGGCGGTGCCGCTCCGCGAAGCGAATCCCTCCTGATGGTCCTGCGCGAAGTAGCCAGGATGCGCCTCGTATCCCCAGACCACGTCACCCGCGTCGGCTTCGAGCCGGCCCATCACGATCTCGAGCAGGGTGGACTTGCCAATGCCGTTCGGTCCCATGATGGCCAGGCGATCGCCCCGAACGACGGTGAGGTCAACGCCGTGCAACACTTCGTGGGCGCCGAACGCCTTCTTCACCCCCTTCACGGCCAGGACGTCGCGTCCACTGTCGCGGCGCGGCTCGAAGCGGAAGGTGGGGTAGCGCCGCGAGCTTTGCGGCAGCTCCTCGAGCGCCTCCGCCTTCTTCTCGATCATCCGGAGCTTGCTCTGCGCCTGACGCGCCTTGCTGGCCTTGGCCCGAAACCGATCCACGAACTTCTGGTGGTGCGCGATCTCCCGCTCGCGGGCCGCGATGTCGCTCATCCGGCGTTCCCGCTCTGCCCGCTTGGCTTCCAGGAAGTCCGTGTAGTTTCCTGGATAGGACTGGACGGTCTGGTAGTCCACGTCGAGGATCGTGGTGACCACGTTGTCGAGAAAACGATGGTCGTGGGAGATGACCAGGACGGGCCCCGCGAAATCCCGGAGGAATTTCTCCAGCCACCGGATGGACAGGATGTCGAGGTGGTTGCTCGGCTCGTCGAGGAGCAACGCGGCGGGATCGCTCGCGAGCACCTGCGCCAGGAGGACCCGGAGACGGAACCCGCCCGAGAGGGTGGAAAGGAGGTCGCGATGCAGGCCTGAGGGAATGCCCAATCCCTCGAGGATGGTGGCGGCACGCGCCTCGGCGGTGTATCCATCGTGCCTCCGCAGGATCTCCTCGAGAGTGGCAAACCGCTCGGCATCGAAGGACGCTTCGGCGTTCGCGAGCAGCGTCTCCCGCTCGACCATCGCCTGCCACATCTCCTGATTGCCCTGGAGGGCGACGCTCACGACGTCCTGTGCGTCGTAGGCGAACTGATCCTGGCGGAGGACGCCGAGCCGAAGCCGTTTCGCTAGGGACACCTCGCCGTCGTCGGGCGCAAGGTCGCCGCTCAGGATCCGGAGCAGGGTGGTCTTGCCCGAACCGTTGGCGCCCACGAGTCCGTACCGTTCCCCCGGGTTGAGCTGGAATGACGCCCCGGTGAACAAAGTCCGGTCGCCAAACGACTTTGCGAGGTTGGAAACGGAGATCACGCAGCGGCAATCTAACCGCGGTGCAGTCCTGCCCCACAGGCCGGGGCGGCGCCGCCAGGTCTTTGCGAGCCCAGGGTTGAGGGCCCGGCCGGTTGCCGACCGTGCCACTGGGAACGATGTTTGGTGCGGGCCGGCGATGGCTTCCCGCGGGCGGATTATCCTCCAGCTCAAGAGGGGACTGGCGTGGCACCAGTGACGGGCCGAAATCGGAACCGGATGCTCGTTGGACTCCTGGTGGCCATGGTGGTCGGGAGCTGTCGCGGGCAGCGGCCGGGTGACGCCGTGGGCCCGCCGAATATCGTCGTGATTCTGGTGGACGACCTGCGTTGGGACGACATCGGCGTGGCGGACCATCCGTTTGTGGAGACCCCGGCCATTGACCGCCTGGCCGGCGAGGGGGCGCGGTTCCTGAACGCGTTCGCCACCACGCCGCTCTGCTCGCCCAGCCGTGCGGCCATCCTGACGGGCCAGTATGTCCACGCCAACGGCATCATTGACAACACCGCTCGCGATTCCGCCAGCCACCGGCTGAGGACGTTCGCCGTGCCGCTGGCGGACGGGGGCTACGCCACCGCCTTTGTAGGCAAGTGGCACATGGGGAACGACGATGCGCGGCGGCCCGGCTGGACCCACTGGGTGGCGATGAAGGGACAGGGCGAGGCGATCAACCCCCGGTTGAACGTAGACGGCGAGCGGATCGAGGCGCCGGGGTACGTGACCGACGTCCTCACCGATTACGTCATCAACTTCATGCGCCGGTCGCGGGCGCAGCCCTTCATGGTCTTCCTGGCCCACAAGGCGCTGCACCCCAACGTCATGCAGCGCGACGACGGGTCCGTAGCCCAGCTTCAAGGCCAATCGGGAGGATTCATCCCGGCGGCCCGTCACCGTGGCCGCTACGCCCAGGCCGTGGTGCCACGCCGGACCAATGCCACGGTGCCGCTGACCCGGAAGCCCGCGCTCCAGCGACGGATTGAAGGCCTGCCGCCGTTGAGCCCTGAGAGCGGCGGCACGCCCGACCGCGACGTGCGCGATCGCCTGGAGATGCTCCTGGGCGTGGACGAGAGCGTCGCCCGCATTGAGCAGACGCTGCGCGAGATGGGCGAGTTGGACAACACGGTGCTCATTTTCACCAGCGACCACGGCTACTTCTACGGAGAGCACGGCCTGAACGAGGAGCGCCGGCTGGCGTATGAGGAAACCGCGCGTATTCCGCTCATCATCCGGTACCCTGGGCTGGCCCGCGCCGGAGCCACCTACCGGCAGCTGGTGCAGATCATTGATCTCGCGCCCACTATCCTGGCGCTGGCCGGCGTCACGGACACCGTGACGCGGCACGGTCGGTCGCTGGTGCCGTTGCTGAAGGACAGCACCGCCGACTGGCGCTCGTCCGTCTTGATCGAGTACTACAGCGACCGGGTCTTCCCCCGGATCCGGAACATGGGCTACCAGGCGGTGCGCACGGAGCGCCACAAATACATCCACTATGTGGAGCTCCCCGGCATGGAGGAGCTGTACGACCTGGAAGCCGACCCGTTCGAGCTGGACAACCTCATCGGCGCGGAGGCCGGACGGCGCCTGTTGCCGCAGATGCGGTCGGAGCTTGCTCGGCTTCAGGGGGAGACCGGGTACCGGGCGGACTTTGCGGGGTACCGGTGAGGACCAGGGGCGCGGTCAGGTTGCGGACCTGGGTGAAGCTGTGGGAGCCTGCGGCGTGGATTCTCGGCCTGGTACTGCTGGCCGGCGGATGCGACCGGGCGGATGGCGTTGACGGACGCTTGGTACCGGCGGCGGCTCCCGGCGAGTCCCCGCCCGGCATGGTCTGGATCCCGGGCGGGACGTTCCTCATGGGCAGCGACGGCGTGCACGCGGCCCCGGCTGAAGGGCCGCCGCACGCGGTGTTCGTGGACGGGTTCTTCATGGATGTCAACACCGTGACGAACGCGGCGTTTCGCGCGTTCGTAGAGACCACAGGGTACCTCACGGTGGCTGAGCGCACGCCAAACGCGGCCGACTTGCTGCGCCAGATGCCTCCGGGTACGCCGGCGCCGGCGCCGGACGTCCTGGTGGCGGGGTCGGTCGTCTTTACGCCGACGGACCGGGCCGTGAACCTGCGGGACTGGTCCCAGTGGTGGCGCTACGTGCCGGGCGCGGATTGGCGACATCCGGACGGTCCCGGCAGTTCTATTGAAGGAAAGGACGACGTCCCGGTGGTCCACGTAGCCTGGGACGACGCCGTCGCGTATGCCGAGTGGGCGGAGAAACGGTTGCCCACCGAGGCTGAGTGGGAGTTCGCCGCGCGTGGGGGCGCGTTGCGGGTCGAGCACCCCTGGGGCGACGCGCCGTTCGATTCCGCCCATCCGCAAGCGCACATCTATGAGGGGACCTTCCCGACTCACGCCGCCTACCCTCGGCCGGTCGCCTCATACCCGCCCAACGGTTACGGGCTCTACGATATGGCCGGCAACGTATGGCAATGGACGCGCGACTGGTTCCGGCCGGACACCTATCAACGGGATCGCGGGCGCGGCGTGGTGCGCAATCCCCGCGGTCCCAGTGCGGGCCTCGATCCGCGCGATGGTTACCAGCCAATGAAAGTGCTGCGGGGCGGGTCGTTTCTTTGCAGTGACACGTATTGCCGGGGCTATCGAGTCAGCGCCCGACACGCCAACGCGCCCGACACGGGAGCGTCCAACATCGGGTTCCGGACGGTGATGACCGCGGAACAGTGGCGGGCAAGGAGGTCCGAGCCCGGCCGTGGAGCTTGACCGCCGTAGTCGACCAGAGGTGGTAGGCCAGGTCCCGTGGACCGTTCTCATTCTGGTCGGTCCCGAGTACGAGGCCCTCGAGGTGGGGTACCCCAAGCCTGAGTTGCGCTGCCCGCCGTGAGGGTGGTTGACCGTAGTGACCAGATGTGACTATGTTGTGACCATGAAGAAGACACGTGAGAGAACCGTCAAGGTGGCCGAGCTCAAGGCGCGACTGAGCGAGCACCTGCGGGCCGTTCGTCGTGGTCACGCGGTCACGGTCTGCGATCGCGAGACCCCGATCGCCCGCCTGGTGCCCTACGAGACCATCGCCGAGCCGCTGACCGTCCGGCACCCCATCCGACCGTTGCACGCGGTCCCCTTCCCTCCGCCGCTCGGTCGTCACGTCGACAGCCTGGCGGCGCTGCTGGAGGAGCGCGAGCCTACCCGATGATCGCCTACCTCGATGCGTCGGTCGCGTTGCGACTGGTCCTCGGCGAGCCGACCCGGTTCGCCCAGTGGGAGCAAGTGGAGGCGGCGGTCGCGAGCGCGCTCACGGAGGTCGAGTGCCTCCGGACCCTCGATCGCCTGTCGCGGCTGGGATCGCTCTCGGCAGAGGAGGTGGCGGAACGGCGCACCGCGATCTACCGACTCTTCGAGTCAGTCGACGTCGTGGACGTCGGTCGGCCGGTACTCCGTCGCGCGTCCGAGCCCTTCGCGACGCCTTTGGGAACGCTCGATGCCATTCATCTGTCGACTGCCATCCAGTGGCGCGACGCGCGAGGGGCCGAGCTGACCATGGCGACCCACGACAAGGCACTCGCCATGGCCGCCCGGTCGGTGGGCCTGGAGGTCGTCGGTGCCTGACGTCACCGAACGGCTCTCCGCGGCCGTCGCCGACCGCTACCGCATCGAGATTCGATAGCGGCAGCGCGGCAGTGAATTCCTGTAATACGTCATGCCGTACATCGAGGGCGAGATATTGCGCGGCAAGCTGAATGGCGAAACGCAGCTCGGCATCGATGAAGCCGTCCGCATGACGACAGGCGAGCGCGAACTCAGTTCCCCATGGAGACAGATGCTCCCCCGAACGCTAGATTCATCTCATGCCCAAGCCCCGCCGGGACATGACGGCCCGGGTGGTGCCGCTCGAGAGTCGCGAGGCGAGCGAAGCCACGGTCAACGGGACGGTGACCGAGCGTCTGGCGCTGGTCGCCCAGTTGAGTGAGGCCAGCTGGAAGCTCACCGGCCGGTCTCTGCCCGGGTACACCCGCGGGACCATCCCGGTGGTCGTCACCAGTCTCAAGGCACACGCTGAGCGCGCATAATCCTCGATGATCGAGGACTTCCGTGACCTGCTCGCCGAGCTGGTCAAGGCGGAGGTGCGCTTCCTCGTGGTCGGCGCTCACGCGCTGAGCGTGCATGGAGTACCGCGGGCGACCGTCGACCTCGACGTGTGGATCGACCGCACACCCGACAACGCGCAACGCATTTGGAAGGCCCTGGCCGAGTTCGGAGCGCCGCTGGAGGACCTCAGTGTTACCGTAGATGATCTTACACGGCCGGAGGTCGTGGTGCAGTTTGGGCTCCCCCCCTTTCGCATTGACATCCTCACCAGCGTGAGCGGCGTCACGTTCGACGAAGCCTGGCCGGATCATGTCGAAGGCCCGTTCGGCGATGTGCGAGTTCCGTTTCTCGGGCGGGCCGCGCTGATCCGTAACAAGCGCGCCAGCGGACGCCTGAAGGATCTGGGCGACATCGAGGCGCTCGGCGGGGAGTAGGGCGTGACCCCCCAGGGGCGACACGTGCCTCTCGGGGTTCTCGACCTCGATATCGACACGGAAGGTTTCCCCATCTCGGAGGACCTACTGGCTCCGGAGCAGTTGGCGAGTAGTATCATGGGAGCGCAGGGTCTGTCCCTTGCGCGCACGACGTGTCCCGGAGGCCTTGATGGGTGTCGCACCCGCTATCCGGCGTGCATTGCTTCCATTGGCCGTGGCGATCAGCCTGGCCGCAGACGGCGGTTCCCGCGCCCGGACCAGTACGGCGTCGCTGGGCCCGGGACGGGAGCAAACCAGCCCCACCATACGGGTGGCCGCTGGTCCTGTCCGTGTGGTGCATGCGTTCATGGGGTTGGCCCGGCATGGTGGTACGCGGTTGGAGGGCCTCGACGAGCAAAACCGGAGTGTCGAGTACAACTGGACCGGCAATGGTACGTACCAGGTGGACGTCCCCGGCCGCTACCGGCACCGCGCGCTGGGCGCCATGGTGGGAAACCAGCGTGGCACCCGTATAATCAGCCGGCTCACGTACGAGGAGCTCCCCGACACCACTCGCTGAATCCCACGTCGGCCACTCATAGCAGCGTATGCGATCCGTCACGCAGGTGTGAATGCCTCGAGACCCGCTGGCCCCCGGCATCGGTCCCTATGTGGACGCCCTGGTCCCGCCCCGGCACCCGGAGCTTGCGGCCATGGAGGAGGTGGCGGCACGGACCGATTTCCCCATCATCGGGCCCGCGGCCGGGCATTTCTGCTACCTCATGACCCGCATGCTCGGCGCCCGGCGGGTCTTCGAGTTGGGGTCGGGGTTCGGATACTCGACCGCCTGGTTTGCGCGTGCGGTGGAGGAGAACGGCGGCGGCGTAGTGCATCACGTGGTCTGGGATGCCGGCCTGTCCGCCCGCGCGCGGAAGCACCTCAAGGTCTTGAAGCTCGATCACCTGGTGGAGTTTCATGTCGGCGAGGCTGTGGGCGTGCTGCGCCAGGCCGTCGGACCCTTCGATCTCATCTTCAATGACATAGACAAAGCCGGGTATCCGGCCTCGCTTCCGGTGATCAAACTTCAGCTGCGGCGCGGCGGGTTGTTGCTGGTGGACAACCTTCTGTGGCAGGGGCGGATCCTGGATGCCGCGGATCAGACCCCCGACACGACGGGCGTGCGTGAGCTCACCCGCCTGGTTACGACTGATCCCGAATGGATCGCCAGCATTGTGCCGATCCGCGATGGCATCCTGGTGGCGCAACGGGCCTGACGGCCTTTGGCGAAGGCGGTCGACCGGGGGTCACGGCAGCCTGGTTTTCTCCCAGGCGTCCAGGCGAGTATCCAGGTCGGCGGGCCGCGTGGCCAGCAAGGTGCCGGTTGGAGAGATGTAGATCTGCGCGGTGAGGACCCCGGGCAGCCTGCTCCGGTTGTAGGTAATGACCCAGGCGCGAGGCCGGCCGCGAAGGTCGGGCACGCCGTCGAAATAGAACTTGATGGTGCGGCCCGAGAATGGAGGATTGGGGCCCACGACCCTGCCAGCCGTGAGTCGCGCGCCGGCGTAGGAGTAGACCACGAACGCGCCACAAGCCAGCGCTGCGATGAACAGCCACTTGAAGAAGCGCCTCATGAGGAGATCAGCTCAACCCGTCACTGCCGTCATGCCATAAGTGTACTTCGGTAGGCCCGATCGGTTCAGGCAGCAACATCTAACTGGCGCGGGAATCACGCGGTAGTATTGACAGGTTTTAGTGACAACATTATGATGCGCCGATCATCAATGATGATTACTTACGACTGACTGACGAGCGTACCACGACCGGTCGGGAGGGCTGATGCTCAGCGACGTTCGCAGTGCTCGCGAGATTCGCGGTGCCATCCTATCGGTGATTGCGCGAGAGGCCCCGGTGGGGCAGGGTGCCATCTGCCTTGACCTTCGGAAACACGGGATCACCCTCAGCATCCCGACCATTGGGCGCCGCCTTCAAGAGCTTGAGTTCGAGGGATTGGTCGAGAAAGTGGGTGTTCAGGGGCGAATCCTGACCGACCGCGGCCACGAGACGCTGAATCAACTGCATGCCGAGGCCATGCTGAAGGGACACGGTACCGCGCTCCTGAAGACGCTGACCCGCGGAGATAAGAAGCATCTGTTGGACTTGCTGTTTGTCCGAGGGATTCTGGAAGGGACCACCGCGGCCCTTGCGGCGGAGCACGCGAGCCAGCAAACCGTCGAACGGCTGGAAGAGCTGCTCGAGCAGCAGCAGGCCAGCATTGCCCGCGGCGAGCTGGGCGTCCAAGAGGACGTCACCTACCACAACGAAATAGCGCGGGCCTCCGGCAACACCGTACTGGCGTCTCTCGTCGCCCTCCTGAGGCAGCATCACCGATACAACCTGGCCATGACGTCGATCCGGGCCGAAGTAGGAAGCCGCCTGGTGGTGGACCACGGAGCCATCCTCGATGCGATCAAGGAGAAGGACCCCGTCGCCGCTCGGAAGGCCATGGAGCTGCACCTGCGGACTCTGGCGGAAGACCTGAACCGCTTCTGGAAAGAATCCAGTTCCGCCGCGCGGCACCGGAGCGACACGTCAGCATCCAAAGGCAGTGCGGCCGCCGGTTGAGCGACGCGGCAGCATGAACCGGACCGCGCGTACTGGTGCCGACGCCCTGGTTCAGGGACTCGGCGAAGCGGGCGTGGAGCATGTGTTCGGGCTTCCCGGCGACACCGGGGTCGACCTGTACGACGCCTTGTCTCGAGACACTCGATCCCTCCGTCACGTCATGTGCCGGGATGAGCGGCACGCGGCCGTCATGGCCGATGTGTATGCGCGGTGCCGCAATCAGGTGGGAGTCGTGGAAGTCTCCAGTGGTGGTGGCGCCACCTATTGCGTCGGCGGTTTGGGCGAGCCGTTTGCGGCCTCGGTGCCGCTGCTGGTCATCAGCTCGGATATCCACGCTGGGAGCCGAAACACCGGCGCCTTGACCGAGCTCAATCTGGAGAAACTGTTCAGCAGCGTGACGAAGTGGGTACGACGGGTCGAGCGCGCCGACGACATTCCATCCCTGCTCGCGCAGGCGGTTTCGACGGCTGCCTCGGGTCGGCCGGCACCGGTCGCCCTCATTATCCCCGAGAACGTCCTGGCTGAGGAAACCCGCGCGACGGCCCCGGCGGGCAGCGTGTCGGTGCCCGCGGAACGCTTGGCCGCGGATCCCAAGGCTGTCATTGCGATCGCGTCGGCGCTGATGGGGGCCCAGCGCCCGGCCATCGTGGTCGGTGGCGGCGTGCATACCTCTCACGCGTATGAGGAATTGCGTTGCCTCGCCGAAGCGGCTGCCGTCCCTGTCGCGACTACCATACAGGGGAAGGGCGCTTACTCCGAAGCGGGTCCGTGGTCCTTGGGTGTGGTCGGTGCCAACGGTGGGCGGCCGTACGCCAACGAGTACCTGGAGCGCGCGGACTTCGTCCTGCTGGTGGGCACCCGGGCCAATGCGACGGATACGAATAGCTATCGGTGCCCGCCGCGGTCGGCGTCGGTGGCCCAGATCGACATCGATGCCGAGCGTGCGGGCCGGAACTATCCGAATAGTCTGAGGGTGGTCGCGGACGCCAAGTCCGCGCTCGCGGCCGTTGCCGCGGAAATGGGCCAATCGATCAACCGGCGCACCGATATCCGCCGCCATCTTGAGGAGCTGCGTCGGACCTGGCGCAGTCTGGATGTCCCCGCCGTGCCCAAGGGCACCCTGCACCCGCTCGCCGTGCTCGAGACGTTCCGAGCCGCCTTCGGAGACGACCCACTGATGATTGCGGACTGTGGAACGGCCACCCCCTATCTCGCCGCTCATTGGGAGACCACCACGGCCGGTCGGCGTCTGTTGATGGCGCGCGGGCACGGCGCCATGGGCTATGCCATCCCGGGTGCGGTCGGGGCCGCCCTGGCCTATCCCGGGACGCGCGTCGTGTCGCTCACCACCGATGGCAGCCTGGGGATGGCTTGCGGAGAGATGGAAACCATCGCGCGACTGGGTCTGCCAATCACCATCGTCCAGCTGACCAACGGCTCGTACGGCTGGATCAAGATGCTCCAGCACCTGTACCATGACCGCCGCTATTTCGGCGTGGACATTGGGCTGGTCGACGCACCCGCGATAGCCAGAGGCTTCGGCGTCCCGGCCACCCGGGTCGAGTCTTCCACGGCGCTGCGGGGCGCGTTGGCCGACTCGCTCGGCAGGGCTGGTCCCGCATTTGTCGAAGTGATGATCCCAGACCTGACCGCCCTTGAGCCACCGGTGGCGTCGTGGATGGCGGCGCTCAACGGCGTCGACGTCCCGCGCCCCGTCTACTGAGTCGATCGGTCTCCAGCTCGCCCGCATCCACGATCGCATCGCACCGAGGAGCACTCCATGTTCCGGTTCTGCCTGACGTTATCGATCCTCGCGGGGGTCACGCACTTGCTGTCGGGCCCGGCGGTTGCGCAGGCATGGCACGGCGCCTCGACCACGGTCACGCTGGAGCAAGTCGTCCAAACCCGAACCCTCGGCCAGTTTGCCATCTCGCGCGACGGGCGGAGCGTGGCCTACACCGTGGCGGGCTACTACTTGCAGTTCCCCCTGATTCCCCGATTTGGCGAGGACAACAATATCCACGCTCTCGATCTGGAGACGGGTCGCATCACTCAGGTCACCTCTGGTGTGCGAGCCAAGACCAGGCCGGTGTTTTCTCCCTCGGGAAGGCACATCGCGTTTGAAGCCGATAACGATATCTGGGTGGTCGACCTGGCAACCGGCCAAACCACGCTCGTCACCATGACGGTATTTGGCGCGCGCAACAGCCAACCGACCTGGTCCCCAGACGGCAATCGGATCGCGTTCGTTTCCAATCGGGGAGGGAACACCGACCTCTGGGTCACGGGGATCGAAGGTGATCGTCACGGCGTGACGCAACTGACGAACGATGCGATCACCGAATCCGATCCTCAGTGGTCGCCCGATGGACGGCTCATCGCGCTCTCCGCCAAGCTGCCAGGGGAAGACTACATGGCAACCGCGATCCTGACGATGCCGTCAACCGGTGGTCCTGCCACCAGGCTCACTCCTCGGGATCGGGTGGATAATTTCGCCCCGCGGTGGTCGCCGGACGGGACCCGACTGGCCTTTCTGTCCGATCGGAATGGATACGTCCGCGTCTGGACCATGTCCCGCGAGGGTGCCGACCTACGGGAGTTTGACACGGGGCCGTATGACGCGATGTCGCCATACTGGACCGTGCAACCCGTCTGGTCCCCTGACGGCCGCCGCATCATGATCTCGGTCAATACCAAAGGACAATTCAGGCTGGCGGTCCTGGATGTCAACGCCCGACGGGTTGAGGTCATCGGCGACGAGGTGGGTCACTACCACGAGGTCGGGTGGGGCCTCGATGGATCCTTGGTGTACGCCTATGAGAACGCATGGTCTCCGCCGGACCTCTACGCCCGCCCACCGGGCGGGACGGCGGCGCGGCGCCTGACCCATTCCACACACGCGACCTTCCGGCGGGAGCATTTCAGCCAGGCGCAGGAGGTGTCGTTTCGAGCGGCCGACGGATTTGAGGTGCCCGGCTTCTTGTTGACTCCGGCCGACCTTCCGGCGGGCAGGCGCATTCCGGCCATTGTCAACATGCACCCGAACAGCTACGGCCAATCGTATCGGGATAACTGGAATCCCTTTCCCCACTACCTCGTGAGCCGCGGGTACGCGGTCCTGATGGTGAACCACCGAGGCGGTGCCGGTTACGGACGGGCGTTCAGAGAACAGCTGATCGGGAACTGGGGCACGGGGACCTTCGAGGACGTGAAGGCCGGGGCTGCGTTCCTCAAGGCCCAACCATTCGTCGACCCCGAGCGGGTCGGCATCATGGGCCTGAGCATGGGGGGCTACCACACGCTCCTGGCCCTGACCAAAGAGCCCGATTTGTTTCGCGCCGGCGTCGACCTGATGGGTATCACGGATTTGCGTAGCCCGTTTTCACCGTATCGGGTCGGTGTGCCTGAAGCGGACCATCCGGACCTCTACCGGCGGATTTCCCCCATGACGTCGGCGGACCGACTGCGGGCGGCGCTGCTGATCATACACAGCGACGAAGATCGCAACGTGGTCCCGCAACAGACCTACCATCTCATCGACGAGCTCGACCGTCTCGGCAAGCCGTATGACGTGCGCATGTACTACGGAGAGGCGCACGGATTGGCGGATCCTGCGCATCAATTGGACTCGTATCAACGCATGGTGAGCTTTTTCGATCGGCACCTGAAGCCGTAGAACGTTTCGTTGAGGAGGAACCTCATGGGTACCAGAACTTCTCTGTTGCTGGCCGCCGCGGCGGCGGGGCTGTGTGCCCTGACCGTCGCGGTGGCACCGGTGGACGCTCAGCCTGCCCCACAGGTCTTCCGACCCAAGCCCCCCCCCGTGCAGACCCAGCGCTTCGGTGACCTGGCGGAAGGACCCTTCAATCGGCTGGTCCTCCGGAATGTCATGGTTCTCCCCGGCCACGGCGGTCCGCCCACCGGTCCCCACGACATCCTCATCGAAGGCAACCTGATCCGTGAGATGCGTTCGTTTGACCCGGTGGCGGCCGAGCGGGCGCGTCAGGCCGGGCAGCCGATCGATCGGTGGACCGGCGATCGCGTTATCGAGGGCGAGGGCATGTACGTCATGCCGGGCATGTGGGACCTCCATCACCACGTGCGTGGTGTCCGCGGCGAGAGCGTCTCCCTGGAGTACACCTATTATCTGAAGCTGGCCCATGGCGTCACGACCACGGTGCCGGCCACGGACGGCCGGTTTGAGCAGATCGCGGCCGATCACGCGGCTGCGGAGCGGTACCAAAAGCTGGCCCCCCGGATGTTCCCCATCTGGGGGTGGGGCAGGGGTGCCAACGTCACCCGCGAGCAGCGGGAGAATCCGGCGGAGGCTCCCCGCATCGCCCGTGAGATGGTTCGGCAAGGCGCCAGGGTCGTGAGCGTGGGCGGCCTGGCCTGGAGCCCGGAGCTTTTTGGGGCGGTGTGCAAGGCGGTGTGGGAGGCCGGTGGCACTACCACCGTGCACATCCCGCCCTCCGATATCGCCATGGTGAACGCGGTCGATGCGGCCCGCCTGGGGGTTACGTTCATCGAACACCACTACGGGTACGCCGAATCGGCCCTTCCTCGAGCCACGCAGAACTTCCCGCGGGACTACCACTACGACGACTTCCACAATCGCTTCCGTCAGGCTGGTCGCGTGTGGGAGGAGGCTGGGTGGAACCCCGAGACGCGGCGGCAGCTCCTGGAAATGGTGGCCGATTCCCTGGTCCATTATGGCGTAACCATGCTGCCGACCCGCGTGGTGTACGAGGTGAATCGAGACGTCCTCAGAGCCCAGTCGCTCCCCTGGCATGCCAAGTACACTCACCGCGCGCTCATGAACGGCAGTGGCGTGGGCTCGCCATTCTACCTCTACAACTGGTCGCACGACGACGAGGAGTCGTGGCGTTATGCCTTCGACTTGTGGGCTCAGCTCATTTATCAGTTCAACAAACGGGGCGGGCGTGTCGCCATGGGCACGGACGACAACAACTTCTGGTCCACGGGCGGATTCTCCAACGTGCGCGAGCTACAACTGGTGCGGGAGTCCGGCATGCACTCCCTGGAGGTGCTGAAAGCGGCGACGTACAACAGCGCGCAGACGCTTCGCGAGCCCAACCTGGGCTCGGTGCGGCCGGGCTACCTCGCCGACCTGGTCATGGTGGACGGCAACCCGGTGGAGAACTTCCAGTACCTCTACGCTTTCGGGGCGCTACGGATGAACGACCGAGGCGAGCTGTATCGTACCCGCGGAATCGTCCACACCATCAAGGACGGCGTCGTGCTGGAGAACGCCAACTTGATGCGGGAGGTTGCGCGGATGGTGGAGGAATCCAAGCGGGGCGCTGAGCCCTTAATTACCGAGATCCCATTCTTGCCCGGCCGTTGATGGTGGCGTCCGCGCTTGCTTGACATCCAGTCACGGGGCATGCATACTGTGCGGCCTGGACATGATCCTCAGTGATGATTGACCAATTGGAAGGCGGGGTCCACCCATGAGAACACTCCCTCTTGTCGTGACGGTGGCGGTAGTCACGGTTTTTCCCGCATTAGCCGGGGCTCAGTCGGGTTCGGTCACCGGGACGGTGCGGGATGAACAGACCCTTCGCGCCCTCGCCGGAGTCCGGGTCGAGATTGCGGCTGCTCAACGCAGCACGGAGACGCGCGTCGACGGCCGCTTTGTGCTGGAGAATGTCCCGGCCGGCACCATGACCGTGAGGGTTCGTTTCATCGGGTACCGGGCTGTCACCCGGGAGATCAACGTCTTGGCCGGCGGGACGGCCACGGTGGACTTCGCGCTGGTCACCCAGCCGGTCCTGCTCGACGAGGTGGTCATTACCGGTGTGGGGGTTGCCCAGGAGGCACGGCGCCTGGGAACGAGTACGGCGACGATCAGCGCCGCCCGCATTTCGGAGGAGCCGGCCCAAAACGTTACCGAAGCTCTGGGAGGGCGAATCGCGGGCGTGCTACCCCAGCCCCGCGGTGAATCGGGGTCCTGGGCACCGATTCGGTTGCGCGGTCAAAAGAGCATGACGCAACGGAACGAGCCGATTGTGTACGTCAATGGTGTGCGCGTAGATGCTTCAGCCGGGGTGCTGCCGGGAATCGCCACCTCGAGGATCAACGACATCAACCCGCAGGACATCGAGCGGATCGAGGTAATCAAAGGCGCCGCCGCCGCCACGCTCTTTGGGACCGAGGCCTCGGCCGGGGTTATTCAGATCTTCACCAAGAGAGGCCAGGAGGGCGCGCCACGGTACTCCCTGTCGGTGGACCAAGAAGCGTCGCGGATTCCACTGGGGGAACTGGATTCGGTACAAGCGTTCGATCGGGCGAATAACCGTTTGGTCAGCAACTATCCGGCGGAAGCGATTTTCCGTACCGGCTACCGTCAGGCCTACTCTCTCGATGTTTCGGGCGGAACATCGACCGTACAGTACTTCACCTCCGGGCGCTTCATGAACGAGAGTGGTGCAACACGCGCTACCGGCGTCAGGAACATGTCGCTGCGATCGTCCGTTGACTTGAACCACGGCAGAAAACTGCGGACCGCGTTGGGCCTCAACATCATCCAGAACAGGATCAAGTCGCCTGGTGGCACCTTTGGCTACATCGGCGTGCATATGCTGGCCAATCCGTTGGCGGCGGACTCGCTGCGACCCTACGGTGAGGCATTCGCGACGGTCGAGGGTGCCGCCAATGATCGCCACGTTGAGAAAGCAGATACGCGGACGATTGATGTCCGGGCCACCTACGAGTGGACGCCGACTCTGCGGTCGCAGTTGACCCTCGGGCACAACCAGGTGTTCCAGGAAACCAGCAGCATTCTTGAGCGGGGTGCGGGGAAGATCGTTCTCCTGACCGGCCGACGGATTCTCAACACGTTCGACCGCTCCAAGCTGACGGTCGACTTCAACACGTCCTGGCAGGTTCAACTCAGCAGTCAAATAGGCAGTACCGTGTGGGCGGGCGGGCAGGGGTTTTTCGAGACGAACAAGGGTGTCCGCGCCCAGGTCACAGACTTTCCGGCCGTTGGGTTGGAGACCCTCTCCGGTGGGGCAACCATCAGCACGCTAGGGGAGGACTTTCAGGAGGTCATCAACGCAGGCGTTTTCAGCCAGTGGCAGCTTGATGTCCAGGATCGTCTGTTTATTACGGCGGGGGTCCGCGCCGACGGCAACTCAGCGTTCGGCGAGGACTTTGGCATGCAAACCTACCCCAAGCTGGGCCTGTCGTACGTGCTGTCGGATGCGCCGTTCTGGCCCGGCGATGGGATCGGGTGGGACGTCATGCGGGTGCGAGCCGCCTACGGTACGTCTGGCCTTCAGCCCGGTGCCTTCGACGCGGTACGGACATACCGACCCAGGACTCGGCTGGACAACAGGGCCATTCTATGGGCGGGTAACGTGGGGAATCCCGATCTCCGCCCGGAGCGTTCCAAAGAGATCGAACTCGGCTCGGACATGGCCTTCTTCGACGGTCGGGTTGGAATCGAGCTTACCTCATTCTGGCAGAAGACGGAGGGTGCGATCATGCCGCGGCCCCTCCCTGCCTCATCCGGGTTCCTCGAGGCCCAATTGGTCAATGTGGGACGCCTGGAATCGAGCGGCCTTGAAGTTCTGTTGAGCCTCTCGCCCGTTCGCAGGCCCAAACTCGGTCTGAGCGTGAGTGCGTCGCTTGCCACGCTGGATCAGAAGGTTACCGACCTGGGCGAGGGCCTCACCAGGTTTCGGCTGGACGGGCAGGGGAATCGCTCACAAGGCCACATTGCCGTGGGTTACGCTCCCGGCGCGCAGATTGGTGTCGTCCTCAACGAGGCCGACCCGTACTCCACGACCGTCCCGATCGACCAGCTGGCTCGCGTGAGTCAGATCGCCCCCCGGCTGCTGAAGAACGCTGCCGGTGGGGACTCTTTGGCGTTTCTGGGGAATCCGGTACCGAGTCTGACGGGCACCCTCTCCACCGAGCTGAGTTTGCTGGGGAGCCTGACGGTCCGGACTCTGTTCTCCGGAGCCGCCGGTTTCACGCTCTACAACGAAAGCAGCAACATCTGGTTCCAAAGCGGCACCAGACCCGACGTGAGTCAATGGGAGTACGAACTGGCGCAGGCCGGGACGTCCACGGAACGCCGTCGTGAGATCGCCGAAGCGTACGCGAGGAAGCATCCCAGTGTGTTCGGGAACTGGGTCTTTGACGGCGACTATTTGCGATTCCATGAGCTGAGCCTGATGTATCAGGTTCCGGCGTCGGTGGCCAGGGTGATTGGGGCGGGGAGCCTGTCCTTCAACCTCGTGGCCACGAACCTGGCTCTGTGGACCCGGTGTGCAGACTGCGTGGGAGACCCCGGGAACGCGGGAGACCGGCCGCTCAACAGCGGTCAACGTGTCCTCATCTCGACCGAGCGTTTCAACGCGCCCAGCCCTAGAAGGCTCGGCCTGAGCGTACGGGTCCAGTGGTGAGGGCGGTGCTGCGGGCGCGTCGGGGGACGGTTGGCGAAGAAGAGGGAAGATGACCCCAGCACTCGATCCTCCTGCAAATCGAACCATGTTCCAGGGGATGATCTCTATGCGTTGTCCGAACCGATTGCGATCGCTGGCGGGCCTCCTTTCGGTCGTCATAGGCCTGAACGGCTGCGACATCTTGACTGTGGACAACCCGGGCGACATCGGGGCCGTCGACCTCGACGGGAATCCCGCGATCCTCGATGCCCTCCTGTATGTGGCTCCAGCAGCCGGTGCCGAGTACTACGATAATGCGATTGACGTGGCGGACGTCATTGCGGACGACATGATGCAGCCGGGCACCAACGTCGATTGGCTCCTGCCCGATCAGGGTAACCTCGAAACCTTTGTGGAATCCGTCGAGAATCTGTACAACAATCTCGCCGAGGCTTGGTGGAATGCCCAGGACGCGACTCAACGAATCGCCGCGTTGGTACCGAACCCGGATGCCCACGTCGCCATAGCCCGGGGATACTTTTGGGATGGAGTATTGCGAGTGACCCTCGCGGATTTGTTTGAGCAAGTCACCTTTGATGGTGGGCCACCCCTCTCACCCGTACAGGTCTATCAAGCAGCCCTCACCATCCTGGACCAGGCTGCACAAGTGGCGCAGGCGTCCAACCAGGTCGCGTTACGCGCTGCGGCTCTGGCCACGATGGCCCGGGTACATCGATCCCTGTACTTCGAGTTGAACGACGCGAGTCACCTTGCCACCGCCGCGCAAATGGCCGCTCAGGCGTTGGGGGTGCAGTCGAATTTCAGAGTTGACGCGATCTACAACCCGCCGGGGTCGACCAACACGCTCAGTGGCTTCTCGGCAACCTTCGGCAGCCTGACGAATCGGGGCGTAGGGCTCCGATACGTCAACCGTCTCGACCCGGTCAGTGGAGTGGTGGATCCGCGCGTGAAAGTGACCACGGTGAGAGGTACCGGAGTTCACGGTCCTTACTACTTCCAGCTGAAGTACCCGGAGCGGAATTCCCCGATCGCGGTGAGTCGGTGGCAAGAGGCCCGGTTGATCATTGCGGAGGACCGGCTGGCCATCGGAGATCTTCCAGGAGCCGTTCAGGAAATCAACCTGGTGCGCCAGGCGGGCGGATTGAGCGATTTCGCAAGCAACGATCCGGCTGAGATTCTGCAACAACTGATTTACGAACGACGCACTGAGTTCTGGCTTGAGCTGCGTGGTTGGCAAGACCACAGGTACTATGGAGTTTTTCCCGACAATTGGACCGACGCTGCCAAGCAACTGGGTCTCAATCGCCGGCTCCCCATTTCCGTCCGGGAGAGAAACAGCAATCCAAACCTCCAGGGTTCGTGAGCGGGCTGGCGGTCTTCACCGGCGGGCAATCAACGGACAGGAGAACTACCATGTCCACGAACAGAAGAGACTTCCTCCTCAAGGGCGGATATTCGCTGGCGGCCCTCGGCTCGTTCAAGTTCTCCACCTTGGAGGCGGTCGCACAGGGCGCCGTCTCGCCCGAGTCGCTGGGTCTTGCCCTCGATGCCACGTCGCAGTCCCGTAAACCCTTCCGCTTGACCGAGCCCTGGTATCGGCAGACGGTCTCGCGTTTTCAGCAACGGATCGGCGAGCGAGGCCTGCGGGGGATGATCCTGAGCAGTGTGCTCAATTACAACTATCTGACCGGGTACTTCATGGGCGGGTGGGAGCGGCCGGCCTGGCTCTTCGTCCCCACCGAGGGCGAGCCGACTATGTTCTTTTGCGGCATTGATCGCGAAAACCTGACGCCCTGGTGGATCAAGGACCTGGAGTGGTACTACGACTACAAACACGCGGGGCCCTTCAACCAGACGGTGTTCGAGGCGGGGCCGGAGGTTGATCTGACCCAATGGATGCTCTCCGGTCTGGGCAAGCGGGGATTCGGCGAGGGACGTATCGGCATCGAGCGCGAGCTCACCGCGTCGGAGCACCGAAGGTGGACTGCAGTGCTTCCCAGGGGCGAGTTTGTCGAGGCGGGGAGCATCCCCCTCCGGATGCGGATGGTCAAGACGCCTGAGGAGATCGCCTTGACCCAGGTCGCCATCGATTACCATGACAAGGCCCTGCAGTATGCCCACGACCTGATCGCGACCAAGGCACCGGGCATCGGCGACTGGGAGGTCCGTCGCCAGACGGCCGCATACATCGAGGATGTGGTGTTTAGCGAGTTTCAGGTGGACGGGCGGCCCAACAACGGGGTCGGTATCAGGCTGGGCCTGGGGTGCCGGGCCGGCCGCGCGACGGCCTACACGCACCCGAACATGTACTTCCGCAAAGTGATCGAGCGGGGCGACGCCGTGCAGATCTCGGGCGGCCAACGGATTGGCGGCTACGGCGGTGAAGGATACCGGGCCATGCACCTCGAGCCGATCCCGCCGCTGGCGCGGCGATTGTGGGAGACGTGCACGGAGATGACCATCGCGCAGGTGGAGTTGTCAAAGCCAGGCCGGGAATGCCGCCAGGTGGCAGAGGACATGTTGAAGATCGTCCGGCGGGCGGGCCTGGAGAAGTATGTGTACCACCGGCCGGCGCACGGCGAAGGGGTCGAAGGACATCAACCCCCCTGGATTTCGCTGGGCGACGACACGGTTCTGCAGGAAGGGATGATGTTCTCGAACGAGCCGGCGCTCTACAATCCCGAGGGCGGGTACGGATACAACCATTCCAACAACATCGTGATTACGCAAACGGGAGCCAGAGTGATGAACAAGCTTCCGCTCAACAAGGAGTTCTGCTGGATCAAGGTCTGAACCCTGAAGCCGAGGGAGCGGGCGAGCGGGGCGGGTGCGCGAAGAGCGTGACCGCCCTTTCGTCTGCCGGCACCCCGGGTGACGGCCATTCCACGCGCGGGTGATCACGCGTTACTCTCATAAGGACCCTGCGCCCACCCCATATGGATACCCCCATGCCGCAGCACCCAGAGAGGCCGTGGTACCGCGGGACGACGCCCGACCAGCGGCGAACCTTCATCGCCGCCGCGCTCGGATGGATGCTGGACAGCATGGACGTCATGATCTACGCGGTGGTGCTGTCGTACGTGATGGCCGATCTTGGCATGAGCAAGGAGACGGCAGGCCTGCTCGGGTCGATCGGCCTGCTGTCGTCCGCTGTGGGCGGCATCGCATTTGGCATCATGGCGGATCGGGTCGGACGGGTTCGCGCGCTCACCATCAGCATTCTGATGTACGCCGTTTTCACCGCCGCGTGCGGATTCGCGCAGAACGTCACCCAGTTGGCAATCTTCAGAGTCCTGGTCGGGCTTGGCATGGGCGGTGAATGGGCCACCGGGGCGGCGCTCGTCGCCGAGACTTGGCCCGCCAGGCATCGCGGCAAGGCCCTCGGCCTGGTGCAGAGCTTCTGGGCAATCGGTCAGGCGCTGGCGGCAGTCGTTGCTGGTGTCATCGTGCCCATTTGGGGGTGGCGCGCGGTGTTCTGGGTGGGGATTGTGCCGGCGCTCTTCACGTTCTGGATCCGTCGTTCGGTACCGGAACCGGCCATCTGGCGGGAGAGCCGCGAACATCCCCAGCAGCACGGCCTGAGTTTCAAATCCATCTTCTCCGGACGCCTTGGTCGGCTGACCCTGGCACTGACCCTGATGCAGGCCGGCACGATGTTCGCCTGGTGGGGATTCAACACCTGGATTCCCGCGTATCTCACGCTGCCGGCCGATCAGGGAGGAGTGGGCTTGACCCCTGGGAGAATGGCGCAGTTCGTGGTGGTGATGCAGATCGGGATGTGGTTGGGCTACGTCAGCTACGGCTTTATCAGTGATCGATTCGGCCGCAAGAAGACCTACGTGGGGTATCTCATCACGGCGGCATGTCTTCTGCCGCTCTACGGGATCATCCAGAATACCACCGCGCTCCTCCTGCTCGGGCCCGTCATCGCGTTCTTCGCCACGGGCTACTTCTCAGGGATGGGTCCGGTGACGGCTGAGATCTTTCCGACACCGATCCGGGCCAGTGCCCAGGGATTCATCTATAACGTAGGCAGGGCGGGTGGAGCGGTTGCGCCTCTGGCCGTGGGCTCCATGGCCCAGACGGACGGATTTGGTCTGGCATTCGCGGTCACCGGTATCGCGTTCGCGTTTGCCGCCGCCATGTGGGTGTTCATACCGGAGACTCGGGGACGGGAGTTGGAATAGCAGAGGGAGGGACGGATGGAGCCTGACCTGCGGATCACGCACGACGTCCAGCGGGGCGAAGCTTTCGCCATGAACGTGGACGGATCGAGCCTCCGGGCGTTCCCCGGCGAGACCGTCGCGGGCGCGCTGCTCGCGGCCGGCAGGTACAGGTTGCGGTACACCACCACGCTCGGGCACCCACGAGGGGTTTTCTGCGGAATGGGCGCTTGCCATGACTGCCGCATGACCATCGATGGGCGGCCGAACCAGCGAGCGTGCGTGACCGCAGCCCGGCCGGGCTGTCACGTTGCCACGCAGGTGGCCCGTGGCCGCTCCGCGCTGCCGCAATGATTGCGGTGGATGTCCTGATAGTCGGTGCCGGCCCAGCGGGTCTGTCGGCGGCAATCGAAGCCGCGGATGCCGGCGCCGATGTGCTGGTGCTCGACGAGAATGAGCGTGTTGGTGGGCAGATCTATCGGCAACTTCCCCCCGAAATCACGGCCAGTACGTCGCTAGGAGACCAGACCAAGGCCCGTAGCCTGTTCCAGGCCGTGGAGTCGCGGCGCAACATCAAGGTGCTCTGTCGGACCACTGCCTGGGGAACGCGCGGTCCCACAACCCTCGCGATATCGACGGATGATCGGGTCGACGACGTCAACGGGCGATGCCTGATTGTCTGCACCGGTGCGTATGACCGGCCCGTCCCGTTCCCCGGCTGGACCCTTCCGGGCGTCATCTCCGCAGGTGCCGCGCTCACGCTGCTCAAGGGACAGCGGATTCTGCCCGGTCGCAACGTGTTGCTGGTCGGGGCTGGTCCGATTCAACTGGTGTTGGCGACGTACCTGGTGCAGGGGGGGGCGCACCTGGCCGGTGTGCTCGAGGCTTCCACTCGCTGGGCGCTCTATCGGCGGTTTCCGCGGCTCTTGGGACAGTGGGCGCTCCTTCGTGAAGGCGTGGAGTATCTCGTGGGCTTGCGAAGGGCGGGGGTCCGGGTCCGTTACGGCCACACGATCCTGAGGGCCGAGGGCGAGGACCGGGTCCGGCAGGCGGTCGTTTGCCGAGTGGACGAGCAGTGGAAGCCGCTGCCGGGTTCCGAGAAGGCCCTTGAGGTGGACGCGGTGATTTGTGGGTTCGGGTTCGTTCCTGCGACCGAGCTGACGGCCCTTCTCGGGTGTGACCACCAATACAGTCCCTGGACGGGCGGCTGGATTGCGAAACACAACCGCAACATGGAGACGTCGGTGCCGAACGTGTGGGTCGCGGGGGAGACGACGGGGGTGGCAGGTGCGGTCGTGGCGGCTGAGGAAGGCCGGCTTGCCGGCATCGCGGCCGCGCATCGCCTGGGCTACCTCAGTGAATCCGCAGCAGAGGTTCGATCGCGGAAGCCGCGGAGCCGACTGGCAGGACTCTACCGGTTTCGGCGGGCTATCGACGAGGTCTATCGACCGCGCGAAGGCCTGTTGGACCTTCTGACGCCGGACACCGTGGTGTGTCGGTGTGAGGACGTGACTGCGCGTGGCGTATCCGACGCCCTGGTGAACGGCGCCCGCCGCACGGCCGAGGTCAAGACCCGCACCCGTGCGGGCATGGGTCCCTGTCAGGGCCGGATGTGCGCCACCTCCCTTGCGGCCATGGTTGGCCGATACTGCGCCACCAGTGCCGAGGAAGCCGGGCAATCTCGTGTCCGCCCGCCGATCAAGCCAGTGCCTCTCAGCGCATTCCGTACGCGGTGATCAGTAGCGATGTGGTAGTCATCGGCGGTGGCGTCGTCGGCACCGCGATCACCTATTACCTGGCGGTCCGCGGGCTTGCTCCCACGCTGATCGAGAGACACGATCTGGCCTCAGGAACCTCGGGCGCGTGCGGCGGCTCCATCACCATGCAGACCAAGCGAGCTGGTCCGGTCCTGGGCTGCGCCATTCAGAGCCAGGACTTGTATCGGGCACTTGGCGACGAATTGGGGCACGACCTGGAATACCAGGAGCAGGGGAGCCTCGTCGTCGCCGAGACGGATGACGAACTCGAATACCTGACAGCGCTCGTAGCCGCGCAGGCGGTGGCCGGCCTGCACCTGGACTGGCTGGACGGTCCCGCAGCGAGGGCGTGGGGCGATCTGGGGCGATCCGTTCAGGGGGCGAGCTTCTGTCCGACCGACGCCGAGGTGAACCCACTGCGGGTGGTTTTCGCCTTCGGCGAGGCCGCGAGGCGACACGGCGGGCGAATCTTGACCCATACCCGCGTGACCGGGATTCGGGCCGATCGGGACGGGGTGGCCGGCGTCCAGACCGACCGCGGCGATTTTGCGGCGCGAACCATCGTGAATGCCGCGGGCGTCTGGTCTTCCATGATTGGACAGATGGTCGGCGTGGACGTTCCGGTCCGCCCCCGCCGAGGCGTCGTCGTGGTGACGGAGCCCGCTCCGTTTTCGGTCCGCGGGACCCTGTTCTCGGCCAAGTACCTGATCTCGAAGCGGCACCCGGTCGGTGGGTCCACGGCAAACGACGGCAACTCGACCTTCACGGGCGGTCTGGTGCTGTCGGAGGCCGTGGCGGGCAACCTCTTGGTGGGTAGCAGCAGAGAGTTTGCGGAGTATGACGTGGGGGCCCCGGTCGACGTGATCGACTTCATCGTTCGCGAAGCGGTGAGGATCATCCCGGCGATTGCGGGCGTGCGGATGATCAGGGCATACGCCGGCTTGCGACCTCTCTCCGGGGACGGGCTCCCGATTATCGGGAATGTGCCCCGGCTTCCCGGACTGGTGCTGGCCACCGGGCACGAGGGAGACGGCGTAGCGCTTGCGCCGTGGACCGGCAAGGCCGTTGCGGACCTGATCGTGTCGGGCGCCCCGTCCGAGGAGCTCGCGCCATTCGATCCGCGACGATTTGCCGAGGCCGTCTGAGGACCAGGACCGGCCGGGATAGGCTGACATCATCTGATTGAGGAGCTTGCTCCACGACCGTTCTCGAGGCGTATCTTGGGCCCATGGATCGGACCTGGATCTCCCGCCGCGACGCGCTCCGCGCTCTCGCCGCTAGTGGCCTGGGGCTTGCCGCTGGCGCCGCATCCGCGGCCGCCGGTGGCGTGGCCGACCGCATGCCGCGGCAGGGCAGGGGCGAGCTTCTCATCCGTGGTGGTCGGGTGGTCAACGCCGCCGACATCCGCGACGCCGACATCCGGATCGTCGGCGAAACCATTGCCGAGATAGGCACGGGTCTGAGCCCCGGTGTGGGCGCGCGAGTCATCGAGGCGGCGGGCCGCCTGGTGATGCCCGGGGGCATTGATCCCCACACGCACCTTCAGCCCAACTTTGTGGATGACCTCACCAGCGGTTCCAGGGCGGCGCTGGCCGGTGGGATCACGACGGTCGGCACGTTCGCCGGCACCCGGCAGGGCGAGACCGTGCTGGATGCCCTGGAGCGCCTCGCCGGCCTGGTGCGCACCGACGCGATAGCCGACGTGATCCTGCATGCCACCACGTGGCCCCCTGCGCCGGAACTCACGGCTGCCATCCCTGAGCTCGCCGAGCGCGGCCAGCCGAGCTGCAAGATCTATATGACACGCCAGGACTTTGGGGCGCACCTGGCGGAGGTTATCAAGCTGCTCGAGGCCGCGCGCGACGCCGGTGTGGTGACCATGATTCATTGTGAGGACGGCGCCCTCCTGGCCGCGGCGGTGCGGCGGCTGCAGGCCGCAGGTCGCACCACGTTGCGCGACTATCCGCAGAGCCGACCACTCATCGCTGAAGTGGCGGCGACCCAGCAGGCAGCGGCGCTGTGTGAGAGCACGGGTGCGCCCATGCACGTGGTGCACCTGTCGTCGCGGCGCGCGCTGGAGGCGTGCCGCCCCGCGCGTGCCGCGGGGCTCCCATTCTTTGTGGAGACCCGGCCCCTCTACCTTCACCTCACCGAGGAGCGAATGACGGGCCCTGAGGCGCCTCTCTATGTCGGCCAACCTCCGCTCCGCTCCCAGGAGGACGCCGAGGCGCTGTGGCGCGGGCTTGCCGACGGGAGCATTGACGTGCTCGCCACCGACCACGCCCCGTGGACCCGGGAACAAAAGCTCGACCCGGCGCTCTCCATCACGCGGTTGCGGCCGGGTGTGAGCAACCTTCAGGTCATGCTTCCCATGTACTTCTCCGAGGGCGTGGGAAAACGGAAGCTGTCGCTAGAGCGCTTCGTGGAGACCACCTCCACCAACGCCGCCCGGATCTTTGGGCTGTATCCCCGGAAGGGCGTGATCCAGGTCGGCGCGGACGGCGACGTGGTGATCTGGGATCCGCGCCGCACCGCGACGGTCCGGGGTGACGATGACTGGTCGAAGTCGGACTACTCGGTATACGAGGGTTGGGAGGTGACGGGCTGGCCCGAAGTGACGATTCGCCGGGGAGAGGTGGTGTGCCAGAACGGGCAAGTGATGGGGCGAACGGGCACGGGGAAGTTGGCGGCGAGGGAGCCATGGCGGGTTCTCCGCTCCGAGCCGTGAAGCCGCTTGACGACATCCCCCTCCACGAAATCGAATCCGCCCGGATGCGGCTCGATGGCCTTGCGGTCCGCACGCCCCTGATTCGTCTGGACGCGGATGACGCGCCTGCCGAAATCCACCTCAAGCTGGAAAACCTTCAGCCCATCGGCTCATTCAAACTGCGCGGCGCCGGGAACGCCATGCTCATCGCCGGACGCGAGCGTCTCCAGGACGGCGTCTACACCGCGAGTGCCGGCAACATGGCGCAGGG
>DASWGV010000026.1:0-15678 GCA_036393515.1 Gemmatimonadales bacterium
CACGGGGGGCGGGTGGACCTGGTGGACATTCAGGACGGCACCGTGGTGGTGCGCATGATGGGTGGCTGCCAGGGGTGTGGGATGGCAACCGTCACGCTCCGGCAGGGCATTGAAACGGCGTTGCGCCAGGCGCTGCCCGCCGTCCGCGGCATTCGCGATATCACCGACCACGGCGCGGGAACCAACCCGTACTACGCGGCGGGTACGCAGGGGCAAAGCGCGGTGGGATAGGAGGGGTGGCCGCTCGCCGTTCCCGGCCCATGGCGTAGTTTTGCCGGCGCATGTGGCTCCTGCCAGCATTCTCCGCTCTCGCCAACACCGCCGCGCGGGTTTACTACCGGCTGACTGTAGCCGGTGAGCGGGTCCCGGAGTCCGGGCCGCTCTTGCTGGTCGCCAATCACCAGAATTCCCTGCTCGATCCCACACTGGTGTGTGCCGCGGCCCGGCGCCCGGTGCGTTTCCTGGCCAAGGCGCCGCTGTTCGACGACCCCAAGGTGGGCTGGTTGGTGCGCGCCACGGGCTCCATTCCGGTGTACCGGCAGCAGGACGATCCCGCGCTCATGCGCCGGAACCTGGACACGTTCCGCGCCGCCTACCACGTCCTGGCGAGCGGCGCCGCGGTGGGCATCTTCCCCGAGGGCCGGAGCCACAGCGAGCCGTCTCTGGCCGAGCTGCGCACCGGAGCGGCGCGGATCGTGGTCGGCACCTGGAGCGCACATCAGCTCCTGGTGCCGGTTGTCCCAGTGGGACTGACGTTCCGGCAGAAGGACGTGTTCCGTTCTGAGGCGCTGGTGGTGGTGGGGGCGCCGTTGTCGCTGGGCGATCTCGCGTTCGGCACCGCACCGGAGGTGGCGCTGGTGCGCCAGATCACCGAGCGTATCGGCGCCGGGCTGCGCCAGATCACGCTCAACCTCGAGTCCTGGGAGGATCGCCCGCTGGTGGAGGCCGCGGTGGATATCTGGGACGCGGAATGGCATGCCGACCCCGGTCCGGTGGGACGGGTCCAGCGGCTGGACGTGACCACCCGACTCCTGGGCGACCTGCGGCACCATCCTGATCCCCGCTGGACCGGGTTGGTGCGCGACGTGAAAGACCACGCTCGCCGACTCTCGCGGCTCCGTCTGGACCCGGCGTCCCTGGGGGCCCGCACGGATGCGGCGACCGGCGTTCGCTGGACCGTGCGGCGGTTTCACCTCCTGCTCCCCGTGGCCCTCGGGTGGGCCGTGGCCGGGTTGGTGTGCTTCCTGGTGCCCTACCACGTGCTGGGCTTCATCGTGAGCCGGCTCCGTCTCTACCAGGATGAGCGATCCACCTGGGAGCTTTTGCTCGGCACTGTGGTGTACGCCGTTTGGATCATCGGGCTCGCGATCGCCTCAAGTCTGCGATGGGGATGGGTCGCGGGACTGGTCGTTGCCGCTGGCCTGCCACTGATCGGGATGGGCGGGATCGCGATCCGCGAGCGCTGGCGCGGCGCCTGGAGCGATGCGCGGCGCTTCTTCCTGCTCCGCTCCCGGGGCGACCTGATTGCCGGCCTCCAGGTTCAGCAACGGGACCTGGCCGAGCGGTTCAGAACCCTGTACCAGGAACGCCTGGCGAAGGCGACCCCATGAGCGACCTTCTGCGAGACGACCCCAAGACCATCGCGTCGTGGTGCATGTATGATTGGGCCAATTCGGCCTTCAACACGCTGGTCATGACGTTCGTCTACTCGACCTACTTCACGCAGGCCATCGCCGCCGACGAGGTGACGGGCACCGCCCTCTGGTCCCGCGCGGTGGGCTTGAGCGCCGTCGTGATCGCTCTGCTTTCGCCCGTAGTGGGGGCGGCGGCGGACCGGGGAGGCAAGCGCAAACGGTATCTCGCCGTCACCACGCTGGTGTGCGTCCTGGGCACCGCGGGCCTGGCGTTCGTGCGCCCCGGCATGGACCACGCGGCGTTGCTCGCGCTTGTGGTGTTCGGTGTGGCGAACGTGGGGTTCGAGCTGGGCATGGTGTTCTACAACGCGTTCCTACCCACCATCGCTTCGCCCGAACGGATTGGTCGAGTGTCCGGTTATGGCTGGGGCGTCGGCTACGTGGGCGGTCTGGTCTGCATGGTGCTGGCCCTGGTGGGATTTGTGCAGCCGGAAACGCCCTGGTTCGGCCTCACCAAGGAGGCGGGCTTCCACGTCCGTGCCACCAACCTGCTGGTCGCCGTGTGGTTTGCCGTGTTCAGCCTGCCGCTGTTCCTGTTCGTCCGGGAACGGCCCATTCCCGGTGTGCGGTTTGACATCGCGGGCACCTTCCGCGAGCTGGGCCAGACGCTGCGCCAGATCCGGCAATTCGGCGAGGTTGTGAAGTTCCTCGTCGCCAAGCTGGTCTACAACGACGGGCTGGTTACCATCTGGGCCTTCGGAGGGATCTACGCGGCCGGGACGTTCGGCATGCCGCTGTCGGAGGTGATCGTCTTCGGCATCGTGCTGAACGTGGTGGCCGGGTTGGGCGCGCTGGTCTTCGGGTTCGTGGACGACAAAGTCGGTGGAAAGAAGACCATCATGCTGACCCTGGTGGCGCTGACGGCCGCCACGGCGCTGGCCGTGTGGGCCCCAACCAAGGCCTGGCTCTGGGTTGCCGGCGTGCTGGTCGGGGTCTTCGGCGGGCCCAACCAGGCCGCCAGCCGCTCGCTCATGGCGCGGTTCGTTCCGCCGCGCCATCAGACGGAGTTCTTCGGCTTCTACGCGTTTTCCGGCAAGATCACCTCGTTCCTCGGCCCCATCCTGCTCGGCAGTGCCTCAGTCGCCTTTGGTTCGCAAAGGGCCGGCGTGGCCACGCTGCTGCTCTTCTTCGTACTCGGTGCCGTGGTCCTGGCTGCCGTCAACGAGCAACGAGGCATCGCGGCGGCGGCCGACGCGTGATTGGGGTCTAGGCCTTCCCCAATTTCGGGGCAGGCCCAGGACGTGATTGCACAGTCCTGGGGCGGGCAGGTCTGGCCCTCGTGGCCTTGTCCCCGTCGGCCCGTCCGTCCCCGTTCCGTCCCTTCTGTGACCCACAGCACACGGTTCCGCTCCCTTTGGACCAATTCTTGCTCTCCGTGGTAGAGGGAAAGAGAGACCAGTATCACGGAACGGGTTGGGTTCTACCATGACGGATTCCGGCGACATCACGCGGGACTTCACGCTCGTCTTGAGCGGCGGCGGCATGCGAGGGCTGGCGCACGTCGGTGTGTTGCAGGCGCTCGAGGAGTCGGGGCTCCGGCCACGGGAGATCATCGGGTCGAGCATCGGCGCGCTGGTGGGTGCCGCTTGGTGCGCCGGGTGGCCGGCGGCCGAGCTCAAGGAAGTGGCCCTTCAGGTGAGCCGGCGGGACCTATTCCGGGTGGCCCACCGCGACATGGCACTCAAGCGCATGCGTTCCCCGGCCTTGTACCAGCGCGAACCGTTGGAGCAGTTGATCCAAGGGCTGGTGGATGACGTGACCTTCGCGGAGCTGGAGCGGCCCCTTCTGGTCAACACGGTGGATCTCACCAGCGGGGCGCAGCGGCTCTGGAGCCGGGCGGAGACCCCCACCGACCGGGTGGCGGACGCGGTGTACGCCTCCTGTGCGCTCCCGGGTTACCTGCCGCCCCTCCGGGTGAACGGGCACGCGTTCGCCGATGGGGCGTCGGTGGGCAATCTGCCCATCCAGGCCGCCGCGGCGCTGGGCCGCTCCCTGGTGATCGCGGTGGATGTGGGGTCGTCGGTGCCCAAGGTCGCCCACCTGGAGTCCGGTGGATTCGCCGCCATCTACGCGCGGGCTATCGAGATCGCCATCGGCCGGATGCGGGATACCGATCTCCGCTACTGGACCAGTCCGCCGCTCCTGCTGCTCCAGCCGGCGGTCTCCGCGTTCCCTATGTTCTCCTTCGGGCGGAATGGGGATCTGATGGAGGCGGGCTACCGCGTGGCGCGGCAGGCGCTGAGCAACGGTGGGCTTCCCTCGGCTCAGGCCAGTGGCGTCTTTCATGTGCCCCAGCTTGCTTGACCCGGCGCTCAGAATCCCGGTAAGTTGCCCCTCGCCTCGGGACACCGCCCTGGTGGTGAAACTGGTAGACACACTGTCTTGAGGGGGCAGCGCCGCAAGGCATCCCGGTTCGAATCCGGGCCAGGGCATGGTTGTCGCTGCCACCGTAGCTCAGTGGTAGAGCTCTCGATTCGTAATCGAGCGGTCGTCGGTTCAAATCCGACCGGTGGCTCTTCTCGCCCCTGCCGTCCCTGGTCTGCCCCCGTCGGACCCCGCCTCAAGCCCCGCCTTCGTGATCCAACACACTTGCCGCCAAAGGCTTAGGTACTATTTTCGGGTGATCTTTGCTGCGCCGTTACCCTGCCTACGGGAGAGCTGAAATGCAGCAGGAACCGTTTGGCTTCCACCGCTTCTCCAATTCCAGACGCAAGCTGTGGGGTCGCAGAAGCTTGCCGGATCGGAGGGCCTCTGCGGACCGGAGGTCGGCGGAGCGCCGCATGGAGGCGGTAGCGGTTCCCTTGAACCGGCGGGCCGGTCAAGAACGGCGGTTGGGCGACGATCGGCGAGCCCATGCGGACCGGCGCCACGTGGTTGATCGTCGGCGGGCGGAGTGGTTTGGGGCGTGATACGCCCAGGCGCATTCCGTTCTATCGTAGGAGGTCGGCGAGCGCGGTCTCCAGGGCGGGGAACCGGAACCTAAAGCCCAGCTCCAGCGCCCTGGCGGGAAGGACGCGCTGGCTTGCCAACAGCGTATCCGCGCCCTCACCCAGCGCGATGCGCAGCGCGAAGGTCGGGGCCGGGATGATGGCCGGGCGATCCAGCGCGCGACCCAACGCCGCGGCGAACTGAGCCACCGTGACGGGGTTGGGCGCCGTGAGGTTGACGGGTCCAGAGAGGCGACCATCAATCGCGAAGAGCAACAGCGCCACCGCGTCGTGCCGGTGAATCCAGGACCACCATTGGCGGCCGTCTCCCCAGGGGCCGCCTAGCCCCAGTCGAAAGAGTTTGAGCAGCGGCGCCAGCGCGCCCCCCTCCACGCCGAGCACGATGCCGGTTCTCACGCGGGCCACCGGCACGGCATCCTGTGCCTCCAGCGCCGCGCGCTCCCACTCTTGCGCCAGCGACGCGAGGAAGTCACTCCCCGGGGCCGCGCTTTCCTCCAGCACCTCCGACCCGCGCGATCCGTAGTAACCGATGGCGGACCCCGACACCAGGAGGGTGGGACGCGGTGACGCGGCGCGGATCGCCGCCACGACCTGCCGCGTGACCTCCACACGGCTGCGAGTGAGCCGGGCTTTGCGCTCGGGTGTCCAGCGGAGCGGCGGGTCCACAATCCGCTCGCCGGCGAGATTCACCACCACCTCCGCCCCGGCCATTTCGGTCTGCCACGCGCCGGGCGCGGCGGGGTCCGCCCGCACCATGAGGACTCCCGCATCACCCCAGGGATTCCGGTCGGAGCGTGACACGACCGTACAGCGATCGCCGCGATCCACCAGCGCGCGAACCAGCGCGGTCCCGATGAAACCGGTGGCGCCGGTGAGAAAGACCTGCATCGGTGGAAGTATAGGGCGAGGAGCGATACGCCGCGGCGGCGAGACGGTGGCCCTATCCCTCCTTGTTAGTCCTCCCCCTGAACCAGTTGCACCCGCGCATCCACCGCCACCACCCCCTTCTCCAGGGCGAGCAGGGGATTGATGTCCAGTTCGGTGATGCGGGGGTGGCGCTGGGCCAGCTGGGAGACGCGGAGCAGAGCCATGGTGAGCGCGTTCAGGTCCCGCGGCGGCTCGCCGCGCACGCCCTCGAGCAGGCGGTGCATCTTCACCTCGCGCAGCATCTCCTCGGCATCCGTGTCCCGCAGCGGGCTGAGGCGGAGCACCACGTCTCGCAGCACCTCGACGTAGACCCCGCCCAGACCGAACATCACCAGCGGACCGACACGCGGTGTCCGCGTGAGACCGACGATGGTCTCACGGCCGGCCGGCGCCATCCGCTGAATCAGCACGCCGTCCACCCGGGGCCGGTCCTTCCGCGCCGCCGCGTCGTCCGGGCCTTTCTTCTGGGTCACTGTCCGGAGCATGGCGCGGACGGCGCGGCGCACGGCCTCCTCGTAATCGAGACCCAGGACGACCCCCCCTACGTCCGTCTTATGGACGATCTCGGGACTCACGATCTTGACCGCGACCGGGAACCCCAGCTCTTCGGCGGCATCGGCGGCCACCGTCGCGAGGCTCTCCCCGCGATCGAACGAGACGAACCGCCACGGCGTCACCGGGATGCCGTAGGCCTCCAGCAGCCGGAGCGCGTCGGGCTCGCTCACACGGGTCCGGCCGGCGGCCAGGGTGGCGTCGAGGATCTGTTCCACCGCGGCGTCGTCCGTCTTGAACGTGGGCACCGTGCCCGCGGGCCGATCCTTGCGCCCCCGCTGGCGCCACATGGCACCCAGGGCGCGCGCCGCCGATTCGGGGAAGATGTAGGCCGGCACGCTCGCCTCATGAAGCTGGGCCATGCCCGCCGGAAGACCCTGGCGGCCCATCAACACGGCGAGCAGCGGCTTGCCCGGGTATTGCGCGTTGACCCGCACAATCGCCTCGGCCACGTCTCTGGTCTGAATGCCCAGCGGCGGCACGAACGCCGCGATCGCGGCATCCACGTTGGGGTCCCCAAAGACGGTGGCCAGCGCGAACTGGTAGCTCGCGGGCGTCGCGCTGGCGATCAAGTCCACCGGGTTGCCGACGCTCGCCTCCTCCGGCAGACGCTCGCGGAGCCGGGCTTGAGTGTCCGGGGTGAGTGAGACCACCTCGAGTCCGTTCGCCTCGCACGCATCCGCCAGGATGATTCCCGGCCCGCCGGCATTGGTGACCACCGCCACGCGATTTCCCTCCGGCAACGGCTGGTTGGCGAATGCCATGGCGATATCGAACAGCTCCTCAATGGTCTGGGCGCGGATCGCGCCGGCCTGAGCGATGATTGCATCCGTGACCAGTTCGGTCCCGGCCAGCGCCCCGGTGTGCGACGCTGCCGCGCGCGCCCCGGCGCCGGTCCGGCCCGACTTGACCACGCAGATCGGCTTGGTCGGCGTGATCGCGCGCCCGAGCTCGACGAACCGAAGCGGGTTCCCGAAGTTCTCCAGGTACATCAGGATGACTCTCGTGGCCGGGTCGTCGCGCCAGTACTCCACCACGTCGTTGCCGGAGACGTCCGCCTTGTTGCCGGCGGAGACGAACATGGAGATCCCGATGTTCAGGCTCTCGGCGTAATCCAGCACGGACAGCCCCATCGCTCCGGATTGGCTCATGAACGCGACTGGGCCGCGGGGTGGCGTCGCGGGGGCAAACGTGGCGTTCATGCGGACGTCGTCCGCCGTATTGATCACGCCCATGCAGTTGGGGCCCACCAACCGAGCACCGTGCCGGCGCACCAGGTCGAGCAGCTGCTGTTCCCGTTCCACGCCGGCGCCGCCCACCTCCTTGAAGCCCGCGGAGATCACCACCAGTCCGCGCACGCCCGTCTCGAGGCAGTCCCGGGCCACGTCGAGGACGTGTTCCTTGGGCACCACTATCACCGCCAGATCCACCGGCGCCCCGATCGCCTTGACCGACGGAAACGCGGCGATCGAGTGAATCGCCGCTGCCTTGGGGTTCACCGGGTACACCGGGCCGGCGAACCCGGAGCGGAGCAGGTTGTCCAGGATCTGCCAGCCAATCGTATTAGGCTGGCGCGATGCGCCCACGACGGCGATGGAGCGGGGGCGGAGAATGGGATCGAGGGAGTGCATGACTACGGGAGGCGGACGGGGACGGACCAGGCGGACCGGGGGACGGACCCGCGGGTCCTGTCACCACCCAGGTCTCCCGCCGGAGCACGACCCTCCACGTCCGTCCCCCGGTCCGTCAGGTCCGTCTCTGTCCGTCCCCTACTTCACCGGCATCATCACATGAGAATACGGCGTTCCCTGCCACATGATGTACGGGTGGCCGCTGGCGTGGTCCGTCGGCAGGTTGCCCAGCGAGGCCACGTTGGGTACGACCATCATCACGTGCGGCCCCGTGTCCACCCAGGATTCGCCCGCCTTGGGTGTCATGGCGAACGGATCGGTGTTGCTGGCATCGCTCCCGCCTTGGAGCATGTAGGCGAATCCGACGCCTTTCAGGTTGGGCGTCGTGTGACCCATCCAGGCGGTCGCCCATTCGGCAAAGACCCCGTCGAGACACATCGGGTCATTTCCGGGCGTGGCGGGCACGTCTGCGAAGCAGGTCCAGCCGTTGGTGCCGGCCCGGAGCTGGACGGGCGGGGCATCCATGGTGGCTCCCCAGTCCATGAGGGTTGCCCCGCCAGCAATGGACATGGGCGCGGCGCTCATGGCGTTTTGGATCTTCCACTCCGGTGTGCCGGGGGCCGGGCCCGGAGGCGGAGTGGCGGCCTGGTCTTGTTGCTGCGGTTGGCAGGCGGCGAGCAGTGCTGCAGCGGCGACGGCGGCGTACTTCATACGGAGCACCTCCTGGCACTCCAACGCTTTGTGCCCCGACCCGGGGCACCGGGGACAGCGCGGACGGGGGAAGGTATTCTGGCGGCAGGCGGCCGGCAAAAGCGGGGTGGACCAAGTGGAACTCGTCCTCGTCCCCCGGTCCGCCTGACCGCCCGTCCGCGGCCCAGGTCCGTCTTGTACGTCCCCGTACGCCCTGTCTTATCTTCTTCCCGATGCTGTTCCTCAAGCTCCTCCAACAGATCGTCCGTGCCCTGAACTCCGACGGCACCCCCGGCCAGGTGGCCGCGGGACTGACCCTCGGTGCGGCGCTGGGCCTGACCCCGCTGATGACCCTGCACAACCTGGTGATCTTCGCGGTGGTAACCCTCGCGAACGTGTCGTTCCCGGGCGCCATGCTGGGATGGGCGCTGTTCGCGCCCGTGGGATTCGCGCTGGACTCCCTGTTCGACAGCATCGGCCGTCGCTTGTTGCTGGACCTGCCGGGTCTGGCACCGGTCTGGACCGCGGTATACAACACGCCGGTGTTGTCTCTGGCCAACCTCAACAACTCCATTGTGCTGGGGAGTCTGCTCACCTGGCTGGTGGTTGCCCTCCCGCTGTATTTCGCCGCCCGCTTGGCGGTGGCCCGTTACCGGGAGCAGGTATATCAGCGGCTGGCGCGGACCAAGTTCTTCAGGGCGATGACCGCTTCCAAGCTGTACAACGCCTACCGCTGGTTTCAGCCCGAATGACCACGCCCCTGGTGCGCTGGAAGGCCGTGGGGTCGCTGCTGGTCTTCGGCGCGCTGTTCGCGCTGGGCTGGTGGCTGTTGGCGGACCGGGCCACGCGCCGCGCGGTGGAGTATGCCGGCACCGAGATCGTGGGCGCGCGGGTGGACCTGCGGGCCGCCGATCTCAGGCTGGCGGAGGGCGCGGTGCGGCTGTCCGGGCTCGCCGTCACCAATCCCAATGAGCCTATGCGCAACCTGTTCGAGGCGGACGAGATCGTAGCGAGCATGCGCGCGCTCCCGCTGCTGGAGAAGAAAGTCATCGTGGACACGGTGGCAGTGCGCGGGCTCCGGTTCGGCACCGAGCGGCGGGAATCCGGCGCGCTGCCTCGTCCCAGCCCCACCAGCGGGCGGCTGGTGCGGGAGGTCTCCGGCTGGGCGCGCGGCGTGCGGATCCCCTCGCTCAGTCTCGAGGGGCTCACCGGACTGGTGGACGTCGCGGCCATCAGCCCGGACAGTCTCCGCACCATCGCGTTGGCGCGGGGCCTGGTGGGGCGCGCGGATTCGCTGGAGGACACCTGGCGGGCCGACCTGGCCGCCCTGAATCCCGGCCCGCGGCTCGATTCGGCCCGCGCCATGATCCAGCGGCTACGGGAAGCGGAGCCCGTCCGCCTGGGTCTTGCCGGGGTGCGTTCCTTGGCGGACGGAGGCCGCGCGCAACTCATGTCGCTCGATGAACACCGGCGCCGCCTGGGCGACGTAGATGATCGCGTGGCGGCGAGCGCGGCGGACCTGCGCTCCCACGTGCAGGGACTGGCGGACGCGCGGGCGGCGGATGTCGTCTGGGCGCGGGGCCTGCTCAAGCTGCCCTCGGTGGACTCGCCGGATGTGTCCCCGGCGCTGTTTGGCGAAATGGCGCTGGCCCGGGTCCAGCCCTTCCTGTACTGGCTGCGGGTCGCAGAGCAATACCTGCCGCCGGGCCTGGATCCCCGCCGGCGAGCCGGTCCGGACCGGGCGCGCGCCGCCGGTGTGACGGTGACCTTCCCCCGCCGGGAGGCGCTGCCCGCGTTTCTTCTGGCGTTCGCGGCGGCGGACCTGGAGCTGGGCGGCAGGGGCGCGACGGCGGGCCGCTATGCCGCCCGGCTCACCGGTCTCACCTCTGAGCCCGCCCTGTACGGGCGTCCGCTGATTCTCGCTGCCGAGCGCTCGGAAGGCGTTGCGGGACCCCGCCAGGCGGCCCTGCGGGCCGTGCTGAACCATGTGGCGACACCGGTCCGCGACTCGGTGACGGCGGTGCTCCAGGGACTCTCGCTGGCGCCGGTCCCGCTCCCGGCCCTCGGCGCACGGCTGGGCTTGAATGACGTGGCACTCCAGGTGTCCCTGGTCCGAACGGGAGACAGCCTGAACGCGCGCCTGGTGTGGCGGACCGACAACGCCGCATGGACGCGTGAGGGCGGCGCGGCCGACCCCGGGGCGGGGGGCGCCGTGGGGAGCCGCGCCTGGGCCGAGGGCCTCCTCTGGCGCACCGCGTCCAGTCTCCGATCGGTCGAAATCGAAACTCGGCTATCGGGCAGCGTGAATAGCCCGGCGCTGGCCATCCGGTCCAATGTCGGGCGTGAGGTCGCAGCCGCCCTGCGCCGAGAGCTTGGGGCCCAGGTGGCGCGGGCGGAACAGCGGGTGCGGGCCGAGGTGGATCGGTTGGTGGAGGCGCGGGTCACGGAAGCGCGGCAACGGACGGAGACCGTCCAGGGCCGCGCCCGCGAGGCCATCGCCGCTCAACGGCGGCAGCTCGACGAGGTGCGCGGGACGCTGGAGGCGGAAGTGAGGAACCTGACGACCAGACTGCCGATCAGGATTCCCTGAGGGACGTACAGAGACGTACCGATGTACCGGGGGGACGGACGGGGAGGTTCTTGCACCGCTTGATGTCTGAGTGGTGGAAGAAGTCCCCCGTCCGTCCCCCGGTACGTCGGTGCGTCTCCGTACGCCTTGTGGCTACCGCTTCCCTATTGGCACGTACTCCCGCTTCACCTTGCCCGTGTAGACCTGTCTTGGCCGGCTGATCTTCTGGTCGCTGTCCAGCAGCATCTCTTCCCACTGGGCCAGCCACCCCGGCGTGCGCCCGATGGCAAACAGCACCGGGAACATGGCCACCGGAAACCCCATCGCCTCGTAGATGATGCCGGAGTAGAAGTCCACGTTGGGGTACAGTTTGTGGGAGACGAAGTACTCGTCTTCCAGCGCGATACGCTCCAGTTCCACCGCCAACTCGATCAGCGGATTCTTGCCGGTCACCGCGAACACTTGATCGGCTATCTCCTTGATGATCTTGGCCCGCGGGTCGTAGTTCTTGTACACCCGGTGGCCGAACCCCATCATCAGCACTTCCTTGTTCTTCACCCGCTTTACGTAGGCCGGGATGTTCTTCTTGTCGCCGATCTCCCGCAGCATGCGCAGCACCTGCTCGTTGGCACCGCCGTGTAAGGGTCCATAGAGGGCCGCGGCTGCGGCGGCCATGGCGCTGTACGGGTCCACCTCGCTGGAGCCCACCGCCCGCATGGCGCTGGTTGAGCAATTCTGTTCGTGGTCCGCGTGCAGGATGAACAGCACGTCCAGGGCGCGCTCCAGCACGGGATTGGGTCGGTACTTGGTCTCGGTGGCCTTGAACATCATGCTCAGGAAATTGCCGCTATAGGACAGCTCGTCATCCGGATAGGCATATGGCATGCCCACCGAATGGCGGTAAGCGAAGGCTGCGAGCGTGGGTGTCTTGGCGATCAGGCGGAAAATCTGGCGTTGCCGGATGGCCCCGTTCTTGATCTGATCGGCTTCCGGATAGAAGGTGGACAGGGCGCCCAGCGTGCTGATGAAGACGCCCATGGGGTGGGCATCGTAGCGGAACCCGTCCATGAACTTCTTGATGTTCTCGTGCAGGAAGCGGTGGTGCGTGATGTTGTATGTCCAGGTGTCGATCTGCGCCTTGGAGGGCAGCTCGCCGTGGAGCAGGAGGTAGGCGGTCTCCAGGAAGTTGCTTTGCTCCGCCAGCTGCTCAATGGGATAGCCGCGGTACTGGAGGATGCCCTTGTCGCCGTCGATGTAGGTGATGGCGCTCTTGCAGGCGGCCGTGTTCATGAACGCCGGGTCGTACGTCATCAGACCAAAATCCTCCGGTCCCGCCTTGATTTGCCGGAGGTCCATAGCCCGAATGGTGCCGTTCTCGACCGGCACCTCGTAGGTCTTGCCGGTGCGATTGTCGGTGATGTTCAGCGTCGCCTTGCCCACGTGCTGCCCCAGGGAGAACGTTGGAGAGAGTTGTGCCGGGGATAAGATAGTGCAGGGCGGCGAAAAGGGGGACGCTTCACCTCCCGCGACACTGCCTGTCATAGCCCGTGCGTGTAGCGCTCGTGTAGTTTCACCGGTGCCGCACCGGCCCGCACCCGCAGGTTCAGCATCTCCACGAACACCGAGAATCCCATGGCGAAGTAGATGTAGCCTTTGGAAACGTGTTGGCCCAGCCCTTCCACCAGCAAGGAGACCCCGATCAGCAGCAGGAAGCTCAGCGCCAGCATCTTCAGGGTGGGGTGCCGGTCCACGAAGGCGCTGATGGGCTCGGCCGCTACCATCATCACGGCCACGGCGGCCACCACCGCTGCGACCATCACGCCCACCTGTCGTGCCATCCCCACGGCGGTGATCACCGAGTCGAGCGAGAACACGATGTCGAGCAGCATGATCTGTCCGATGACTGCCGCGAAGGATGCCCGGATCCGGGCGCTGCCGTGCCCCTCCTTGCCCTCCAACTTGTCATGGATTTCGTAGGTGGCCTTGGCCAGCAAGAACAGCCCGCCGCCGATCAGGATCAGGTCCCGTCCGGAGATGTCCTGCCGCAGGACGGTGAACAGGGGTGCGGTAAGCCGAATGATCCAGGCGATGGACATCAGCAGCAGGATCCGCGTGACCATCGCGCCCAGGAGACCCAGGCGCCGGGCCCGCTGCTGCTGATCGGCCGGGAGCTTGCCCGCAAGAATGGAGATGAAGATGACGTTGTCAATTCCCAGAACGATCTCGAGCGCCGTCAACGTGACCAGCGCGGCCCAAGTTTCGGGGTTGGTCAGCCAGTCCATGCCTGCGCTGCCCTTATCTCCTGCGAGCCGGGGTCGGTGCCGGCATCGGCAGATCACTGTTCCAGATCAGGTCCGCGATCATCCAGGTGCCGTTCACCTGATGCCAGTGCACCAAATACTTTCCGCTGTCCACCGGGGGAATCATCGCGGCTTCCGGTGGGGCATTGGGGCCGCGCGCAAAGGAAAGCTGGTACCGACCCCGGTCAATGCCGAGCGGGCCGTTGGACATGGCCGATTCCAGGTTGAGGTCAACGGTCCACTGGCCCATGGCGAACAGTTGGGCCTGATTGGCGCGAATCGCGTCGCGGCCCACCAGCGTGGGGCCGTTCGGCTGCATCATGCGGCCCTCGGCGGTGAATACCGACGCGATGGAATCCGCCTGGCCCGCGGCGTTCCAACGCTCCCAACTCACGGCCAAACCGCCGACGCGCTCGCGGAACATGGATGATTCTTGAGCCATCCGGGCCTGCGTCCGCTCCGGTGTCTCCGCTTGCTGGCATGCGGCGAGCAGCGCAAGCGCGGCGATGCCGCCGAAAATGGTCGTGTGGCGCATGAGGTCCTCCAGGAAAGGTGGTGGCGACGAACCTACCGCCGGGTCAGGCCGCGGCAAGGGGAGCCCACCGCCCTGGGGGCGGTGGTCGGCGCAGCGCGGGCAGCGTATCTTGCAGCATCTGCTCAGGGATAAGCTGGTATGCGACGGATGGGTCATGGCGTAACGGGAGCCGCATTCTTGGCGGTCGGGTGTGCCCTGGCGGATGCTCGGAACCCTGGATTCACCGTGGGGGCGCCTGAATTCACGGCGCCGCCGGCCAGTGGCGAGCCCAACCTGTACGCCACGGGGGACGGCCGGGTGGTGATGACCTGGTTCGAGAGGACCGGGGACCAGCGGCATGCCCTGCTGGTCGCCGTGCGCACGGGCGGCGCCTGGTCGGCGCCCCGGACCGTGGTCGAGGGCGATCTCTTCTTCGTGAACTGGGCCGATTTTCCCTCTGTGCTGGAGCTCCCGGACGGGACCTGGGTTACCCATTGGCTTCAGAAGGCCGCGCCGAGCACCTACGCCTACCACGTGAAAGTCGCCATGTCGACGGACCAGGGGGCCACGTGGAGCGCGCCAGTAACGCCGCATCGAGACACGTCGCCCACCGAGCACGGCTTTGTGTCCATGGTCCCTTGGGGCAACGGAACCGGACTGATTTGGCTGGACGGCAGAGCGATGGCCGCAGGGGGAACGCCGACCCAGGGCGACCACGGGATGCCGCGCGGAGCCATGACTGTCCGGTTCACGTCCATCGGCGTTGACGGCTCGCTCGGCGAGGACGTGCTGCTCGATGATCGTACCTGCGAGTGCTGCCAAACGGCCCTGGCCCGTACCACCAACGGTCTGGTGGCGGCCTATCGCGATCGCAGCGAGGCGGAGATTCGGAACATCGCCGTTACGCGGTTGGTGAGCGGGCAATGGACTCCGCCCGTGCCCGTGGCGGACGACCAATGGCATTATCCGGGGTGTCCGGTGAACGGTCCGTCGCTGTCCAGTGCGGGCGATACGGTGGCCATCGCCTGGTACACGGCGCCGGAGCAGCAGCCCAGGGCCTACGTGGCCTTCTCCCCCGATGCGGGCAAGACCTGGAGCGCACCCATCCGGGTGGACGACGGCAAGCCGCTGGGCCGGGTGGACATCGAGCTGTTGGCCGACGGCTCGGCGCTGGTCTCGTGGCTTGAAGCAACCAGCGCCGCCGAGGTGCGGGCGCGGAGGGTGCGCTGGGATGGGACGGTAGAACGCTCGTGGTTGGTGACTGCGACCAGTGAATCTCGGGCCAGCGGGTTTCCGCGTATGGCGCGGGTCGGCAACGATGTCGTCTTTGCGTGGACTGAAATTGGTGACGCGGGCGGCGTCCGGGTAGCCACGGCGAAGCCGTGAAGTCCTACCACACTTCGCTGAACACCCTCATCCAATTCCCGCCCACGATCTTCTCCACGCGCCCTTCGGAATGCCCGCGGGCCAGCAGGTGATCCGCGATCATCTCCATTCGCCGCTCGGAGTTCATGTCCGCCACGAATAACAGCTCCTCTTCGCGTGGCGCGCCGATGCCCCGTCGCTGCCGCTCCAGGCCAAAAGCGCGATGCGCGGCCACATACTCCGGGGTCACCACGTGGGGCGTAATGGAGAGGTCGCTGCCGATTCCTACGTGATCCTCTCCGCAGACCTTCACGGCGTACTCGATCTGCGCCATCAGGTGTTCAGATCGCGGCTGCCCGGACGCATTGATAAAGGGCATCAGGTAGATCCCGATCACGCCCCCCTTGTTCGCCAGCGCCCGCAGCTCCTCATCCCGTTTGCTGCGCGGATGGTCGAACACGGCCCGGCAGCCGGAGTGGGTGACGGCC
>DASWGV010000027.1:0-2422 GCA_036393515.1 Gemmatimonadales bacterium
CAAGCTGTGCGCCCGCGGCCAGGCGGGACTCCAGGGGCTGTACAACCCGGACCGGGTGCGCGGTCCCATGGCGCGTGGCGCGGACGGGAGTTTCCAGTCGGTCACCTGGGAGGATGCGCTGGCTCGCTTGGCCGAGCGCCTGGGCGGCGCGCCGGGCGCCCAAGTCTGGTTCGTGACCGGCGCCGAGACCGGCGCGTTCGATCAGCTGGTGGACCAATGGTTGGGCGCGCTGGGCTCCACCGGGCGCGTGGTGCACGAGCCCTTTGGCTACGAGGCGCTGCGCCATGCCGCCCGCGACGTGTTTGGCGTGGATGCAGTGCCCCGGTTCGACCTCGGCGCCGCGCGGTACGTGATGTCCTTCGGCGCGGATTTCCTGGAGACCTGGATCAATCCCCTGGAGTACACCCGCGACTTCCTCCGGTCCCATGCGTACCGGGACGGGCAGATGGGCCGTTTTGTCCACGTCGAACCCCGCCTCAGCCTGACCGGCATGAACGCCGACGAGTGGGTCGCTCCGGTCCCGGGCACGGAGGGCCTGGTGGCGCTCGCCATGGCGCAGGTGATCGCGTCGGAGCGGCTGGTGCCCCAGGCGCCGGATGCGGTCCGGCTGCGGTCACTGTTGGAAGCGCATACGCCCGCGGCCGTGGCGCCGCGCTGCGGCGTCCCGGCGGAGACCATCGAGCGGTTGGCCAGGGAATTCGCCGCGGGACCCAGTGTGGCGTTGGGGGGCGGCGTCAGCGGCCAGCACGAACAGGCGCACGGCACCGCGGCGGCGGTCCTGCTGCTGAACTACGTGGCCGGCAACGTGGGACGCTCGGTCCACATCGCGCCGGGCGCCGGTACGGCCCGCCCCAGCTATGCCCGCCTCGCCGAGCTCACCGACGCGATGCGCAGCGGACGGGTGGGGGTGCTGCTGGTCCACCGCGCCAACCCCGCCTACAGCGCGCCGCCCGGGCTCGGGTTCACCGCCGCGATGGGTCAGGTGCCGTTCAAGGTGAGTTTCGCGCAATTCCTGGACGAGACCGCCATGGAGGCGGACCTCATCCTGCCCGATCACGATCCGCTGGAGCAGTGGAATGACACGGCGCCGCGTCCGGGCGTGCGCGGTCTCCAGCAGCCTGTGATGCAGCCGGTCTTCGACACCCGGCAGACGGGCGACGTGCTGCTTGACGCGGTCCGGCGGATCGGTGGACGCGTGGCCACGCGCCTGCCCGCCGCCAGCTACAAGGATTATCTCCAGGATGCCTGGCGGGCGGTGCAGCGAGAGAGCGGCAACCGAGACGCCTTTGAGACCTTCTGGACCTCGGCGCTCCAGCGCGGTGGGGTGTTTACGCCGGTGCGGCCGGTGGCCCGCGCCTCGCTGGCCGCCAGGGTTGGCAATCTGGTGGTGGCGGCCTGGGAAGCTCCGGTGGATCGGCTCACGCTGATCGCCTACCCGTCGCCGGCGCTCCACGACGGGCGCGGCGCCAACCGGCCCTGGTTGCAAGAGCTGCCCGATCCGGTCACCAAGATCGCCTGGGGGACTTGGGCGGAATTGCACCCAGAAACCGCCGCCGAGTTCGGCGTCCGCGAAGGGGACGTGATAGAGGTGCGCTCGGAGGCGGGCGCCATAACGGTGCCGGCCTATCTCTACCCGGGCGTGCGACGCGGTGTCGTCGCCGTTCCTACGGGGCAGGGCCATTCCGCGTTTGGACGCTACGCGCAGGACCGCGGTGCCAACGTCTACCGGCTGCTGCCCGCAGGTGCCACGGCGTTCGGCGGCCTGGCGCACTGCACCGGTGTGGAGATTCGTCCGACCGGCCAGCATGTGCAGCTGCCTAAGAGCGAAGGCACCACGCGCCAGCTGGGGCGGGGCATCGCCCAGGCCACCACGCTCGCCGCCCTGCGCGAGGGGCACCCGGCGGAACACGCCGCCCACGGGGCCGCGCCGGTGCCGCCGCACATCGAGGACGTGCTGGAGGAGTGGCAGGAGGCGCAGTATCGGGATTGGCAGACCCGCGGTAACTACGCCGGGGAGCATCCGCGCTGGGGTCTGGTGATCGATCTGGCGCGGTGCACGGGGTGCAGCGCGTGCGTCACCGCCTGCCACGCGGAGAACAACGTTCCCACGGTGGGGCCGGCGTTGGTGGCGCGGGGCCGGGAGATGTCCTGGATCCGGATTGAGCGGTACTTCGAAGGCGGAGGGGAGGAGCCGCTCGAGACTCGGGTGCTGCCGATGATGTGCCAGCACTGCGGCAACGCGCCCTGCGAGCCGGTGTGCCCTGTCTTCGCGGCCTACCACACGCCGGACGGCTTGAATGGGCAGATCTACAACCGCTGCGTCGGCACCCGGTACTGCTCCAATAACTGCCCCTACAAGGTGCGCTACTTCAACTGGTTCGATTATCAGGCGCCCGAGGATCCCCGAACCTTCGCCTGGCCC
>DASWGV010000028.1:0-6966 GCA_036393515.1 Gemmatimonadales bacterium
TGATTCCATCGAGGGCGCCGGACGCGCCGAGTGTTGTCGAATATCGGGCGACGGGCATCGTCCGGCTCGGGCGGCTCCAGCCCCAGGCGGCCAGCGCTGCGGCTGCAACAGCCCACGCGGTCAACGCGGGTACCGCGAATCGACGGAGCGGCGCCTTGGGGGCACCGGTGGTCCCGGCAATCGCGACGGACGGCGCGAATCCAGGATTGTGGAGCGCTTCAGCGAACGCCTTTGCGCTGTCGAAACGGTCTGCCGGCAGCTTCTCCACCGCCTTCGCGACCGCCGCCGTGACGTGCGGCGGCACCGACTTGCGCAATGCGCTGACCGGCCGAACGTCCTCCGACACGATCTTCAAGATGATCGCCTGCGCCGACGGGCCCGTGTGCGGAGCCTCACCCGTCAGCATCTCGTACAACACGGAGCCAAGCGAGTAGATGTCGGAGCGGTTGGTGATGTGCTTGTCCGCCGTCGCCTGCTCGGGCGACATGTAGTGCGGCGTTCCCAGCGACAGACCCGTCTCGGTCATCCGGCGGCCCGCCGCCGCGCTCACCGCCACTGCAATCCCGAAGTCCGCAACGATCGCGCGACCGCTGCGGAGCAGAATGTTCTCGGGCTTGATGTCTCGGTGAATCACGCCCTGCTCATGCGCGTACTGCAGCGCGTCGGCCACCTCGGTCGCAATGTTCACCGCCTCGTCGATCCCGAGCTGCACCTCGCGGTCGAGCTTCTGTCTGAGCGTCTCGCCCTGGATGTACGGCATGACGTAGTACAGGAACTCTGTACCGCCGCCTTCCGTCGCTGCCGCGCTGCCGCTGTCGTACAGCGGCAGCACGTGCGGGTGCTGGAGCTGTGCCGTGGTCTTGATCTCTTGCACGAACCGCTCGGCGCCGAGCACGGCGGCCAGCTCGGGCTTCAGCACCTTGAGTGCGACCTTGCGGTCGTGCCTCAGATCCTCGGCGAGGTAGACGGTGGCCATGCCACCTTCGCCGAGTCGGCGCTCGATGCGGTAGCGGTCGCCAAGTGCCGTGGAGAGGCGTTCGCTGACTTCAACCATGCGCTTCGCTGTTCCAGCTGCAGGGTGGCACAACAGTCCAATGCGGATAGAGATTTGAGCCGACCGCGCCAAAGTACGCCTCGCGCAGGGGGTCGTCCAGACACTGTCCATCTGCGCAGCCGCAGAGGCGCTGCCCGTCGCCGAGGACGAATTGTCGAACGGACATGGCGGAACTGCCTCCTAAGAAACTGCTTCCGGCGTGGAGCAGCTTCGGCCCGCGGGCCTGACAGCGGTCCCGGCATCACCAGGCCAACAGTGGTTGTCGTGGCGCGTCTAACGCGTTGCGCTTCACCCGCGGGCGACTCGCCGGCGAGCGGCGCGGTATTCAAACGTGCAGTCATGTGCGCGGGCGCGCAAATGAACGACTTCCCTAGCAACGAACAACGCCCGTCGGCGTGCAAGCGCGTGTTATACCGCCGGCTTCGCGGATTGCACGGTTCGATCCCATGCCTTGGCACCCCAATGCTCAGCGGCCTTCCCGTTTTCGACACGGATGATGTCGATGGTCTCTCGCTCTACGGTGTCGCCACCGTCGTACGGCTGGTGTTGCCAACGTATTCGTGCTGCAGCTCGTTCCCCATCGGTGACTAGTGTACCGTCGCCAAAGTCGCTTGTGCTTTCCTGACCTTGGCGAGGATGTGGTTAACGCGCGCCGTCCAGACGAACGGTTGCGGGGCCGCGTTGCGTCGATCGATGTAGGCGAGGATGGCGGCCTCGAGCTCGGCGACGCTGGTGACGGCGAGCCGGCGCAGTTGTCGCTCCGTCAGCTCGGCGAAGAAACGCTCGACCATGTTGAGCCAGGAGGCTGAGGTCGGTACGAAGTGGAAGTGCACGCGTGGGTGCCGCGCGAGCCAGCGCTCGACGGTGGGATGTTTATGCGTCTGGTAGTTATCGAGGATGACGTGGATGGCCAAGCCGGGGCGGACGGAACGCTCGATCCCGCGGAGGAAGCGCAGGAACTCCTGATGGCGGTGGCGCGGCATGCAGTCATGCAGGATCCGGCCGCTCGCCACGTTGAGGGCGGCGAAGAGGGTGGTCGTCCCATGCCGCTTGTAGTCGTGCGTCATCGTCCCCGCACGGCCCTTCTTAAGCGGGAGGCCCGGCTGGGTGCGGTCCAGGGCCTGGATCTGGCTCTTCTCGTCGAACGAGAACACCACGGCGCGCTTGGGCGGATCGAGGTAGAGGCCCACGACGTCGCGGAGCTTGGCCACGAACTCCGGATCGCGCGAGAGCTTGAAGCGGCGGACTCGGTGTGGCTGGAGCCCGTGCGCCCGCCAGAGGCGCGCGATCGTGGCGTGATGCAGGCCGGTGGCCTGGGCCATCAGGCGCGTGCTCCAATGGGTTGCCACGTCGGTCGGGGGCGTGGTGTGCAGGGTGCGGTCGATGATCGCCCGCTCGTCCTCCGGGCTGATGCGCTTGGGCCGGCCAGAACGCGGACGGTCGGCGAGCAGGGCATCGAGGCCCCCCTCCTCGTAGCGGTCGAGCCAGAGAGTGACGGTGGGACGCGCCACATCGAGCGCCTGACAAATGGTGCTGCCGGGCTCCCCGGCCGCCGAGGCCAGGACAATCTGCGCGCGCTCCACCACCCGCTGCGGCGTCGTGCGCGCGCGGGCCACGCCCTCGAGCCGCGCCCGGTCACCACGGCGAAGGTCAACGACACGAATGGGAAGAGGCATGGGCCACACGATACAACTCGCCCCACCATTATGCAAGATACTTTAGCGACGGACCACTAGCGTGGCCGAGGCGATCGCGGGGCCGCGCCCCGTGACCTTCGTCCACGCGCCCGGCCTCAGCTCGTCGAGCGGAGCATCCTGGTACGCAACTCTGCGGGCGGCCGCAGTACCAGCTATTCGCTCGTCCCCCAGCCCGTAGTCGTATGAGGCCCACCGTTTAACGTCCTGGTTCCTAACTCCATGCGGCCTAAAACCAGCGCGCGCCGCGACCCGAGAGAGGCCCCCGAGCAGGCTTCGGTTATGGCGTCAGGTCCGTACGGTCCCCGTTCTTGCGAGTGACCGTCGGATCGAGCGAACAACGGGCGGATGGCCGCCAGCTCGGGCCGCGGGGTGCACGTGAGCTCTAACGTCACGGGTGCGGCGACCCCTGCCGCGATGGTGGCGACCTGTTGGTTTGCTCCGGTTATAGAGCAGTTGGCGCGTGGCGTTGAGGTCGATGGACACACCCTCACCACCGCCCACCCTGATGAGATAGACATCTACGATTGCATCAATCTCCCGCCGCCGGTGGTTGGGGAGGAAGAGGTTGACGAGGAGGACCTCGTATCGACCGGACCCGCGGGGGGTCCGCCCCACCCGCGCTCGTCATTGCTGGAACCTGGTGAGGCGCAGGAACCCACCCACCTGATCCGCCAGTAGACCAACGACCTCGTTGTTTCGCCGCACGAAGGTGTACAGCCCCTGGCCCTGGGCGAACGTAAGATCCTTGACGAACCGGAGCCGCCGAGGCTGGCCGGTACCTAAGGCCAGCGTCAGGGTCCCCGAATCCACCGCCACCGTCGCGGCCAAGCGCTCGCCGCGTCCCGGGCCTCCGTAGGTGCCCGCGAACGGGCCCAGGTCGCCCACGAAGCGGCTGGTGGGCGGTTCAGGCGGTTTACCGAGCACCACTTCCTCGATCGCGTCCGCGATGCCACCCGGATTGACCGGGCCCGCGGTATTGACCAACACCACAATGATGAAGTCTTCATCCGGATAGTACCGCGACTCTGAGAGGAACCCGTAGATGCCCCCGCCATGAGCGATCCGCTTCCTCCCACCGGTGTCCGTGATGCCCAGCCCGTGCGCGTACCGGAGCGGCGTGCCGTCATTCAAGGTTCCCGGCGTCATGTAGGCGCGGTAGGTGGCGGGGGGAAGCACGGTGCCTCCGGTCCCCCGCCGCCCGTGCAGCGCGTGATTCCACGCCATCAGGTCCCCGGCGGTGGAACACAGCGAGCCGGCGGCGTACGGCCAGAGGTGTGAGAGGTACGGGGCGCGAACCAGGGCGCCGGAGTCGAATCCGTAGCCTTTTGCCCTGCCCTTGATCACGGCACTGTTGGAGCAATACCGGGAGTTCCGCATGCCCGCCGCCTCGAACAGATGTTTCTGCACGTACTCCTCGTACGGCTCACCGCCGGCCTTCTCGATGATCTGTCCCAGCAGGAAGTACGCCGAGTTGTTGTAGATCATCATCTCGCCGGGCGCGAAGTCGAACGGCTCCTTGGCGAACACGGCGACCAGGGAGTCACGGGGGAGTTCGCGCATCGTGATGGCCGACCAGAAAATCGGCAGCTCGGTGTAACCCTTGATCCCGGACGTGTGGTTCAAGAGCCGGCGAAGAGTGATGTGGTGCCCCTGGGTTGGGTAATCCGGCAGGTACTGGGTGATCTCGTCGTCCAGCGAGATCTTACCTTGCTCCACCAGCTGGAAGACCGCGGCTGCGGTGAACTGCTTGGTCACCGAACCGATCTCGTAGACGGCCCGGTCCGGCGTCGGCACGTCGAGCTCCAGGTCGGCATATCCGTACCCCCTGAGCGCGATCGTGTCGGTCCCCCGGACAACCGCCACCGACATGCCCGCCGCGCGTCCCGCGGTGATAGGGGCCAGGGCGATCGAGTCGATCGCGACGGCCTGTTCACCGCGCGGGCGTCCTTGGGGCTGCGCGAGTGCCGGGGCGAATGTCGAGGCGACCGCAAGCGCGGTGAGAACGTGCCAATGCGTGTCGGTCATTTCGGGCCACCTGGGCCATGTGAGGGAGGGGAGTATGGAGGAACCATCAGCCCAGCGCGAGGGGTGTCCTGGTCGCCTCAAGTCGTCCTCCCAGGTGGACGAATCTGACCGACGGACAGATGGCTAAGTGATTGTCCACATGTCACTTGCCTGTTGGCACGCTATTCGCTACCCTGAGGGTGCAGAAGCGAATGTCACACGGTATTGATGGGAGGGGATCATGAGCGCAACCGTCCTGCTGGCCCTGACAAGCCTCCTCGGCGCCCCTGAAGCGGTGCCCGGGGTTTTGGCGCCGGCCGATCCTCCCGTGAAGATCTGGCTCAATCCCAGCCGTGGCTTTGAACGCGGCGACCGTGTCCGGATTGATGCCCGGGCTGAGTTGGACGGGTACCTGCTGGTGCTTCACGCCGACCCGACCGGTCGCATTCGCGTGTTATTCCCGCTGGACCCGTTTGAAGACAGCTTCGTGCGCGGCGAGCGGAAGTTCGAGCTCCGCGGGCGGGGCGATCGGCAGGCGTTCACCATCTATGAATCCGACGGCGTCGGCACGGTGCTCGCCGTGTGGTCGCCGGACCCGTTCAACTTTGCCGGGTTTGCGCGCGGCGATCATTGGGACTACACCCTGGCGTCCACCTGGGATGCCGGGGGAGAGCAGGAGACCTACCTGGTGGGGCTGGCCCAGCGGGTCGTCACCAGCCCCCAGTTCGACTACGACGTAGTCCAGTATGACGTCGGGGCGCCCGTGGCTTATGGCGGGGCGCGCTCCTATCGCTTCGGCTACTACCACGGTTCCTATTACGACCGCTTCGGATTCTCCATTGGCTGGGGCAGTCCGTACGGATACTGGGCGTACCGCCCGGCGTCCTACTGGTACGGCTACTATGATCCCTTCTACTACGGCGGCTGGTATGATCCCTGGTGGGGCTCCTACTCTCCGTACGGGAGTTATTGCGTGGGGTGGTGCTCGTGGCGGTCGTACTACTACTCGAGCTACTGGCGCTATCCCCGAGCGGTGGCCTACAACAACTACTACTACGGCCGCTCGGTGCCGAGCACGCGCTTCGGCGCCGGTGCGTACACCTTCAAGCTGAACGGGCAGCCGCGCCTGGTGGCGGAACCCCGGCAACGCGCTCCGTTGGCGTCCGCCGTGGGCCGCAGGTTGGCGGCGGAACCGTCCGGTGTCGTGACGGCTCGCCGGACGGAAACGGCCCAGCCCGCGCGCCGGGTGCTGGGCGATCGCACCGTACGGCCGGCCATTGGCGGCGGCACGCCCGTCCAGCGCGGCGTGGAGCAGCCGCGGCGGGTGGAGACGCGAGATCGAGCGACGGTCACGACCGGGCGGACGCCCGAGCGCGCCGGGCCGGGCCGGGTAACCGCGCGCGACCGTGCGGTGGTGCCTGACCAGGCCAAACCCGAGCCACGGCGGGTTGACTCGCGCGATCGCGCCGCGACCACGGAGCGTGCGCCGGAGCGTACAGCGCGCCCGGTGCCGGAGCCGCGACGGGTCGAGCGCCAGGGGACGGAGGGTCCCCGGGTAGAATCCCAGCGTCCCCAGCCGCAGGGGCGCGCTCCCTCGCGGGAGGCGGAGCCCCAGCGCCGGCCAGCAGCGCGCGAACAGCCCCGCACTGAGGCGCAGCCGCGGCTGGAGCCCCGGCGCGCGCCGACCCGCGCCCCGGAGCGGAGCGCGCAGCCGTCGCGCGGCTCCGGGCCATCCGTGAGATCAGCGCCGCCTCCACGCAGCTCAGGGAGCTCGGGGCGTTCCGCAGGGTCATCTGCGCCTCCCCGCTCCTCGACTCCCGCCCGGTCCAGTGGCGGCTCCTCCAGTGGGGGGCGTCGGCGAGGGTAGAGTAGGCAGCGGCAGAGCGGCAGGGCGGCAGGGCGGCAGAGCAGCACGGCGGCAGAGCGGAGCCGCACAGCGGCTGACGGCAGGGGTAGATCAACTTGGAGCGGGCAGCGCCGGATTCTCGGGGCTGTCCGCTTTGAATCTCCACCATCTGCCGCTCTGCCGCTCTGCCGCCCTCTAGCCACCCGGCTATGCCGCCCCGACCACCCGGCCATAGATTACGGCCCGTGACCGGCGGCACCCCGTCTTCCCAGGCCTCCTCAGGCGCCGACGTGCAGGAGCGTCTGGCGCGCGCTCTCGGTGGCAAGTACACCGTGCGGCACTTACTGGGGCGTGGTGGCTTTGCC
>DASWGV010000029.1:0-5899 GCA_036393515.1 Gemmatimonadales bacterium
GGCTGCGGCCCGTACCGCTCCACCAGGGTCTCCAGGTCGAGCCCGTCGAGCAGTTCCATCACGTAATACAGCGTTCCGTCGTCGGTCAGTCCAAAATCGTAGAGCGCGATGGTATTGGGAGAATGGAGACTGGCCGCGGCCTCTGCCTCGCGGCGAAAGCGCTTGACCTGCACGTCCATTTCGCGCGCGCGCCTCGCCAGCGCGGGGTCGAGGCGTATAAGCTTGATGGCGGCGGGTCGGGCCAGAAACCGGTGGCGGGCCAGATACACCTCGCCCATGCCGCCGCGGCCCAGCAACTCGCCCAACCGGTAGCTGCCCAGCTCGCGCGCGGTGCGGACTTCCCGGCCCAGTCGCGTGATGACGTGCGCGCCGATCACCGCGACTCCGGCGCAGACGTAGTTCGGCAGCACCGCCCACACCAGGATCGGCAGCGGCGGCATCGGCACGCCGCGCGCGTTGGCGATGGCCAGGCCCAGGGGATCCATCGAGGCCGCCACCAGGGCGGCTGCGAGCGTGCGGCCTCGGGTGTGCGGCACGATGATGGCATGGACCACCACCAGGACGCAGATCCAGGACAGGCCGCTGGTGTTGGGGGTCCACTGATTCACAATGCCAATGCCCGCAGCGACCAGGATCTCGTACCCCAAACCCAGGTTGAGCGAGAGCTCGCAGTCGCAGGCCGCGCGGCGGGTATACAGAAAGAGGATGACGGACGCCGCGATGATCACCCCGGCGACCGGATTGCCGGGCCAGGGGAAGGCGTCGTCCAACGGCGTGCCCGGGGAGAGGATCGGGGCAATCAGGTTGTTGAAGACGACCTGGAGCCCCCAGGCGCCGGCGTACACCAGCGAGGCAATCCCGAGACGCCGCGACGCATCGCGCGCCAGGTCGGGAGGCAGGCCCCCGTCCGAGCCCTGGGACGCCGGCGTGAAGTGAGGGGCGATGCGCTGGTCGGCCATGAAGAGGATGGTGTGTCGTGATCGCTGTGGCTAGAAGAGTAGCATGAGGTGGAAGCTGGGGGGAACGGCCGTCCTGGCGGGCGCCGCGCTGCTGCTGGCGCTGGGGTACGCTTGCGCCGGGCGTCCTCCGGCCGTCTTGGCCCCGGCGCCCGCGGCTCCGGCCAGCGACGTCGAGACGTCGCTCTTCCTGATCGGCGACGCGGGGGAGCCTGCTGCCGCGGGGGAGCCCGTGTTGGCAGCCCTCGGTGCGGCCCTGGCTGCGGCATCAGGTACCAAGGCGGTGGCGTTTCTCGGCGACAACATTTACCCCCGGGGCATGCCGGACTCAGCCGCACCGAACCGGGCTGACGCCGAGCGCCGGCTGTTGGTGCAAATGGAAGTCGCGCACGCAGCCGGAGCGCGGGCGTACTTGATCCCGGGAAACCACGACTGGGCCAAGCTCGGCCCCGACGGCTGGGATGCTGTCCTCCGGCAGGAACAGTTCGTGGAAGCGCAGCGGCTGCCCGGCGTCATCATGGTGCCGTCCGGCGGCTGTCCCGGGCCGGTGGCCCACCCCGTCGGGGAGCGTCTCTTGCTCATCGTCCTCGACACTCAGTGGTGGCTGCACACCGGTCCCAAACCGATCCATCCAACATCGACCTGCCCCGCGGACTCCGAACGGGAGGTGGCCGACTCGCTGCGCGCGATCCTGGCGCGTGCCGGCGGCAGGAATGTGGTCATGGCAGCGCATCATCCCCTCATGGCATCCGGCCCACACGGCGGGTTCTTCCCGTGGACGGATCACGTGTTTCCGCTGCGCAAGATCGCCGAATGGATGTGGTTGCCGCTCCCGGTCATCGGATCGGCCTATCCGCTCACCCGGAAGGTCGGGCTGATTCCGCAGGACCTGGCCCATCCCGACTACAAGCGGATGCGTCGCGCGCTGGAAGCAGCCATGGCGCCGGCGCCACCGCTGGTGTTCGCCGGCGGGCACGAGCACGTGCTCGAGGTCCTGGCCGGCACGGCCGCCCAGTACGTGTTGGTGAGCGGTGGGGGCTTCTATGGCCACACCACGCCCGTGGGTTGGCGCGCGCCGACGCTGTTTGCCCGCTCGGCCAGCGGTTTCATGCGGTTGGAGGTAACGAGGGACGGGCGGGTGAGGTTGGGCGTCATCCAGGTAGGATCCGCGGGGGAAGGGACCGAGGTCTTCGGCCGGTGGCTGAAGGAGTGAGGCGGTTATCCCCCTCGTTCCTTCCAATCTCCCAGCATTCTCCTCACAGCGACGATCTGCCCCACGTGGTAGGCGTTGTGGTCCGCAACGAGAAGGAACTCTCGTAAATAGGTTGCTTGAGGTGCGTAGAGGAGGGGGCTCAGGAGGTCGATGTCGGGGTCTTGCGCCATGCCCTTGAGGGTCGCGAGGTCGCGGTTGAAAGCGGCAACACTCTGGTCCCATGCCTCCGGCGTGGGTGGCTCGGCGGTATTGGGCCAGTAGTCATCCGGCCAGGTGCCCTCGCGGTAGTTGGGGTTCACGCAGTAATCCAGGATGTCCCATTGGCACAGACGCAGATGCTCCAGGAGCTGCCAGAGCGAATGCGGGAACCCCGCGGGTTGCTTGCCACGCAGGGCCGGTGCGATTCCCGCCACGGCGCGGTCGAACGAGACGTGGGCACTGTGCCAGTCCAGCAGCGTGGCGAGGTGTTGCCGGAGGGCGTCGGGTTGCCGGGGGGGTGGTTTCCGCCGCGCCGGCTTCTTTCGGGACGGACTCATGCTTGAACGATAATACCGCGGAGGGCGTTGCCTCCTATGGTAAAGCGCTGGAAGTCGATCCGCGGTTTTCATCTGCCAGGCAGGCCCTTGAACGGCTGGGTGTGGGCTCACCTCACGGCAATCCAATAGCTGGCCTTTACCGCCACAAAGTTGTCTCCCGGTGCGCCGAACGCGTCCCAGAGTCCGGCTGGACCCACATTGCCCGTCGGGCGCCCCTGCTGGAAGCGATTCTGCTGCCAGACCAGGTACACGGTGCTGCCCCGACGCCATTCCCAACGGAGGACCACGTTGCTGCGCAGGGACCGAACGTCGAAATCCGGGTCGGAGAAGGTGAAGGTTTGGGGGCCGTCGTTCACCGTGTACGTGCCGTCGGTGTTACGGGTAAGCGTGGTTGCGTCAGAGCCATAGGTACGCAGGTCGTTGGTACGCGCGGCGACCAGCTCGCCAAAGTCGCGGTAGCGTCCGCTCGAGGCGAAGGGCTCCACGTAGGCCTCAATGGTGAGGTCGGGCTGCACCGCGTAGCTCAGGCGCAGGCGCTCGGCCAGCTCGCTCCGCTCGACGTAGGCGAACACGTAGCGGCTGCCGAACGTCGCAGCCGGCCCACCTGGCCGCGCGGCCACGTACTGGCGCGAGGTGAGCTGGCGCGTGTAGCGCGACTCCAGGGTGATCTCCCACTGCGGGGCCGGCCGCAGCGATACGGTGAACTCCGGCTCCGCGAACCAACCGCCCAACTCGTCCCAGCGGCCCGTGGCTTCGACCCCGACTCCGGTGCGCGCGCCCCGCTGGTTGGCGATTTCCACGTCAAAGCCCCACACCCGGGCCGTCCGCATCAGCGGCCCGCCGCGCGTCAGGTTGTCGCTCAGGGCCGATGGCTGGATCAGGACCTGCGCGGACGAGCGCCAGAAATTCCGGAGGGTCTGGTTGCTGAATAGGGCCACCTGGGTGAGCGTGCGGGCGCCGCCCAGGTTCCACTCCGTGAATTGGAACGCGCCCAGCGACCAGTTGTGAAAGACCTTGCCGGGTCGCGTCTGCCGGTATACCAGGTCGGCAAAGACCGCCTGATCGTCCCCGGCGCCCAGGGAGCCGGCGTCGTTGGGCTCGAAGGCGGGCGACTCCAGGTAGTAGTCAATGTCCCACAGCCAGTTGCCGGCCATCTTGCTGTGATTGATGCCGGCGATCAAGCCGGTGAGCGAGGTCCGGGTGGGGTCAACCTCCACGTGGTCGGCGTCGGGCCGTTGGAAGTACCGCCGGGAGGAGCGCTGAAGGCCCAGGATCGCCAGCGAGTCCCCCAGCACGTGGCTGAACCCCACGTACGCGCTCATGTCGTAGCGGCCGCCGCCCCAGCGAATCCGCGTGTCGGCCACGCCGCTGTAGGCCCGCCGTGCCACCACGCCGGCCAGCGCGGATCCCGGCGCGACATCGCGTTCGACCGCGGTGAACGTGCCCGACGCAATAGAGCGGTCCCGGCCAAACTCCTGACGGGCCGTGATCACGCCATAGCCCGTCAAAGGCGCCACGGTGGCGGTGCCGAACGCATTGCCGGCCGGATCGTAGGTGGCTACACGCTCCTCGGCCGTGACCGCCGACAGGGCTCCGATGGCCAGGCCCGACGGAAGCCGCCCGGTGAGCTTGGCTGCCCCAAGGATGGTGGAGTTCTCGATGGGCTCGGCGTAGGGCGCGCCGGGCGATCCCGGAGGACGGGACCCGATACGCCGAGAGTAGAAGGTCCCCCTCTGTCCGAACAGGTCGCTCCCCTCCACAAAGAACGGGCGGCGTTCGGAGAAGAAAGTCTCGAAGGCGGTGAGATTCACCTCCGCTGGATCCGCTTCGACCTGGCCGAAGTCCGGATTGAAGGTGGCGTCCAGCGTGAGATTGGGACCCAGCCCCATCTTGAGGTCCGCCCCGGCGCGGAGCCGTCCCTCGTATTGATCCACGAACGGATTCTGCGCGTCTACCGATCCCGCGCGGATGGCATTACCAGCCAGGTATGGGGCCAGCTCGATCCGCCGCGAAGGCCGGATGCCTTCAATGCCCTGAAGCTGCCCCATCCGCGAGGCCCACCCCGTCTCGTTGCGGCGCACCAACGCCCAATACGACACCTCGTTCCGTCCGGGAACATTGCGAACCACGTTGACACCCCAGGTCTGCTGGTTCACCGGATTGAAGCGGAGCTGGGTGAACGGGATGCGCAGTTCCGCCGTCCAACCCAGCGAATCCACCGTGGTCTCGACTTCCCATACGGGGTCAAAAGAGTAGTCGCGGGCGTTCTCGAAGTCGCTGGCATGGAAATAGTCGGTCCGGACGCCCGCCACGGAAACTGCGAAGGTGTAGGCGGTGCGCCGATCCTGCCGAGTATCGAGCGAGACGGTGACCTGCTCGGACGGCGTAGTGCGGTCGCGGCGCGCCACCAGCCGCCGCATCAGGGTCCGGTCGCGCTGATGCATCCGGGCGCCGATATACAGAGCATCTTCCGTGTACAGGAAGCGTACTTCCGTGTCGTCGGGCGCCGGGGCCCCTTCGGTAGGCTCCCGGAGAATGAATCCCGTCAGCGGCTGAACCCGAGCCCAGGCCGGCTCGTTCAGGCGGCCGTCCACCCGGATGTCATCGGTGTTCAAACGGGCGGCGCTGGCCGTTCGTGGGGCCTGCTCGGCGGCAGATGGCGACTGAGTCGCAACCCCGGCAGGCGGGAGGCCGAGGCCAATCAGGATCGCCGTCAGTCTCGGGAGCAAATACACGTTTGACGGTGTCAATTGGGACCTGCGCGTAGGGGTTCCCCCGGCCCGGGGAGAGACCGGAGGTGGTCACTCCTTTGTTTGACGGGTGAATCGGGAAAAAGGTTTGGGGGGAGCCAGGCCGGCCCCCGCCGATGAGATCAGGCCAGGTGCTTCTGGAAGAACTCTACGGTCCGCTGCCAGGCGAGTTGGGCGGCGGCTTCGTTGTATCGGGTGGGTGACGTGTCGTTGTGGAACGCGTGGTCCACGTCATCGTGCAGGTACAGTTCGTAGCCAACGCCCGCCGCCTTGATGCGATGGTCCATGAGCTCTCCGGAGCAGAGGAAACTCAGCGCCGTCTGGTCGTGACCTCGATGGCGCCGCTGGTATGCCCCGTTCCGTATCGGGTTGTCGCGTCGGAGGCGTCCCGGAACCGGATCTCCTCGACGGTGTGCACCGCGATGGTGCGCAGCTCCTCCACGC
>DASWGV010000030.1:0-7229 GCA_036393515.1 Gemmatimonadales bacterium
GCCGGGGCCATGACGTCCGCCAACGGGAGGGATCCGTGCTCGGCCAGGGCCCGCGCCAGGGCGGCGACCGTGCCGGGAACCGCGATCGTCGCGTATCCGTAGGCCGAGTCGCTCTCGCCCGCCAACGGGTTGGTGGCGGCCGCGGGAACCTCGGTCCAGCCGTCGAGCCCGAAGAACTGGCCGCTGGCCGTCCGGATCAGGATGTGGGTGCGGCCGCCCAGCCCGGATTGTGAGGGCTCCGCCACCGCGAGCGCGAAGGCGGAGGCCACCGCGGCGTCCACGGCGTTGCCACCGCGTTCGAGTATTTCCAGGCCGGCGGCCGTGGCGAGCGCCGAGCCGGTCACGATCACCCCGGCGGACGACCGGGCGATGCGCCCCGGGTCCTGGGCTCGACCCGCGCTCGTGACCACAACGAGAGCCAGCCCGACGTGGACCCGACGGCTGAACGCCGGTATCACACGGGGTCCCGCACGAAAGCCCGGACGTCCACCGCCAGCGCGCCGTCGGCGTACGCAAAGACCGGGTTGATCTCGATGTCGTCGATCACCGGGTGGGCCGCGACACAGGCTACGATGCCCAGCGCCAAGCGCGCCACCGCGTCGCGATCCACGCCGGGCTGACCCCGATGACCCTGGAGGATGGCAGCGATGGCGAGCTCCTCGAGCCCGGCGAGCACATCGTCCGCGGTCACGGGAAGAAGTCGAATGGCGACGTCGTGAAAGAGCTCGACACCCACCCCGCCGGCGCCCAGCACCAGGACCGGCCCAAACGTGGGATCCCGCCGGACGCCGACCAGCAGTTCGGCAACCGGTGGCGGTGCCATTGGCGTCACCAGCGCGCCGTGGACCTCCGGCGGCAAACCGCGGGCCGCGAGATGCGCCCGCACCCGTTCCAGCATGTCGTCAAAGGCGGCCGGTGCCTCCGGTCCCGCGACGCGAAGCCGGACGCCCCCCGCGTCCGTTTTATGGGGGAGATAAGGCGACACCGCCTTGAGCGCGACCGGACTCCCCTGGCGTCTCACCGCCTCCCGCACGTCGTCCGCACTGCGGCACAGCGTGGCCGGAACCAGCGGGACGCTGTGTTCCGCCAGCAGCGCCCGAGCGTTCGGCTCGGTCAGGAACCGAACCTGACCGGGCGCGTGAGGGGCGGGGGGCGCGGCGTGGGGCGCCCGCCAGGCCTCCTTACCCGCCGGCTCCGTCGTCGCGGTCCGCTGGCGCAGGGCGGCAATGCAGCGACACGCCACATCCAGCGACCGCAGGACGGGGATGCCGGATCGGCGCAGTTCATCTAACGCGCGGCTGGGCGTGGACCCGTAGAGCGTGTGGAGAACCAGCGGCTTCCCGGCGGCCGCCGCCATCGCCGCCATTCGCCGTGCCGCGTCTACCTCGTCCTCCTCCAGGCTGGGATCGAACCGCACGGCGTAGCCGCCGAACAATCCAGAGATCAGCACCCCACTGACGCCGGCGTCCGCCAGGAGCAACTCCAGCGCCTCGGCGAACACGACCGGGTGTTGGTCAGGAGCTCCGGCCAGATCGATCGGGTTGGCTACGGCGGCGGCCGGGCCGGCCAGGTGCCGCAGCGCGGCCCCGGTGTGGTCGGAACAACACGCCAGCGGAACACCTACCGTGCTCAGTCCGTCCACCGCCAACGTCGCGTGTCCACCGCCATCGGCCAGTATGACGACGCCTCCGGCAGGATCAAGCGACGGCTGCCCCGCGAGAGTGGCTCCCACGGCGAACAGCTCGTCGGAGCGTTCCACCTCGATCACGCCAGCCGCGCGCATCGCCGCGCGGAACACAGGATAGGCGCCGGCCACCGCGCCGGTGTGGGAGCTGACGGCCGCGCCACCCCGCTCCGAACGGCCGCCTTTGAGGAGGACCACGGGCTTGCGCGCCGTGACGCGGCGTGCGGCGTCCACGAACCGGCGGCCGTGGCGAAACCCTTCGACGTACATCAGCACGGCGACGGTGTCCGGGTCGCTGCCGAGGAACTCCAGGCACTCGTCGAAGCCGAGGTCCGCTTCATTCCCGACGCCCAGGTAGATGGAAATGCCCGCGCCGGAATCCGTCATGGCCTCCTGGATCATGGCGAGCCCCAGGTTCCCGGACTGCGTGAGCAACGCCAGCCGGCCCGGCCTCACGTCACGGATGCCGACCAGATTGAGGCCCAGCGGGAAGTTGCTGAAGCCTGCGGTATTGGGCCCCAGCACCCGGAGGCCGGTGGTCGCCGAGACGGCGCGAATGGCGGACTCCAGGGGATCGTCTGGCCCGGTAGACGCGCCGACGGCGAGCACGACGGCGCCGCCGATCCCTTTGCGTCCGCACTCCTCCAACACGGCCGGGACGGTCGCCGCCGGCGTGCACACCAGCGCGACGTCCGGCACCGTTGGGAGGACGGACACGGAGGAGAACACCGGCATCCCGAGGATGCCGGTGGCGTGAGGGTTGACCGGGTACACCGCACCCCGGTATCCGGACTCGCGCAGGGCGCGCAGCGCCTGGTGACCGCGCTTGGTGGGATCCCGGGAGGCGCCCACCACGGCCACCGATGCCGCGCGGAACACCCGGGACAGCGGGTGGCTGCTACTCGCCGACAAACTCGGGCGGGCGTTTGTCGGCGAAGGCCCGCACGCCCTCAACCCAGTCGCGCGTGTCCATGCAGGCCGCGAGCGCGCGGGCTTCCAGGCCGAGCACGGCGCGCCGCTCCAATCCGGGTGCCCGGTGCAACAGCTGCTTCAGGTGTGCCAGCGAGACCGGCGCGTTGCGCGCCAGCCGGTCGGCCAGTGTCTGAGCCTCCTGATGCACCCGCTCGGCGGGGACCACGACGTTGGCGAGGCCCATTTCGAGTGCCCGGGTGGGCGTGAAGAAATCCCCCAGCAGAAGCAGCTCTCGGGCGCGCGTGCCGCCCACGCGCTCCGGCAAGGTATACGTGACGCCGCCGCCCACGAAGGTGCCCAGGGCGACTTCAGGAAACCGGAGCTTGGCCTGCTCCGCCATGACGATCAGGTCGCACGACAGCGCCAACTCGAGGCCCGCCCCAATCGCGTGGCCGTTCACCGCCGCCACCACCGGTTTGGGACAGGTCTGGAGCGATACCGCCGCGCGCTGCGCCGCCTTTACGTAGCTGGTGTGCCATTGCGCCGCGGCCGCGCGGGTCGCATGGGCTTTCAGATCGGCGCCAACGCAGAAGGCTCGGCCGGTGCCGGTGAGGACGATCACGCGCACGGCGCGATCCTTTGCTGCGCTGCCTACCGCCGCCGCCAGCGCGCGATACAGCTCGAGGTTGACCGCGTTGAGGCGGTCCGGTCGGTTCAGGCGGAGCCAGACGGTCGCGCCGTCCGGCTCCACGACGACGGGGAGTTCCTCGGTCATGGGGACGGCCGCGGTGCGGCACCCAGTGCGCCCCGCCCCTCTGCCGCTCCGCCTGCGGGGAATCCCTCCCCGATCTGCGCCGCCGCCCTCAGCCCCAACGCCACAAACGTGAGCGTCCCGTTGGCGCATCCGCCGGTGACACAGGTGGGCGCGCCCACGACGAACAGATTCTCGTGATCGTGCGTGCGGCCGTAGCTGTCGCACACGCTGGCAGCCGGGTCGTCGCCCATGCGGCACCCGCCGCCAGGATGATCCTGGAAGCTGTCGGCCCCGGCGCGCAAGATCTGGCCGCCGCCCGCGCGGGCCATGCGCTGGAACAGGCCCTTGATGGTGTCCTCCGTGTGGCCCCGCAGGGTGGCGGACGCTTCGCTGTCGCGGTAGCTGATGCGGGGCAGGGGATCGCCCCAGGGGCTGTTCCGGGTGGGGTCGAGCGTGACCGAGCTCTCCCGATCGGGCAGGACATCGTAGTAGGCTCGCACGCGAGCCGTGCCGGTTTCGGCGCGACGCCGCCAATCGGCCAGGATCTCGTTGCCGAGCATCGGGTGGCCGGTGTCGTCCCGAAGCCGTGGCTGGCTGCCCACGGCGGATTCCCAGATGCGCAGGTCATGACGCAGGTACCGGCTGAGCCGGCCGGGCCGCATGAACTGATGGGACATGAGGCTGTGCTGCTGGTTCATCCCCGGATAGAGCTTGAGCGGCAGGTGGATGAAGCCAAAGACATTGCGGTGGCCATTCATGTACTTCCCCACCAGCCCCGAGCGATTGGCGAGCCCGTTGGGGAACCGGGACGTGGCGGATAAGAGCAGCAGGTGCGGGCTCCACACGTAGCCACTGGCCACCACGAATGTCTTGGCGTGAAACTCCACGTTCGCTGTTGGGTCGTCGCGGTTCACCGCCACGGCGTGACTCACGCGGTCCGCGCCCTCCTCCAGCACCAGGCGCCGCACCAGCGTTCGCGTGATGAGCTGGACCCGATGGTCCGCGGTGAGCGCGTTCCAGGTGAAATCCGGAGAGTACTTCGCGCCGATCGGGCAGATGGGGGAGCACGTGTCGCTGCGACAGCACGCCGGCCGGCCGCCGTGCGGTTGTGAGTTCTTGGCCGACGGCTGGCTCCAGAAGGCGATCCCGGTCTTCTCGCCCCACGGCTTCAGTAGCTCAAGGTTGTACGAGAGCGGCAGGGGCGGAAGCGGGTACGCCTTGGATCGCGGATCGTACTCGGGCGGGCCTTGCTGGCCCGCAACGCCCATCCGTTCCTCTGCCTCCTGGTAGAACGGGTCCAGGTCGTCGAAGGTGATCGGCCAGTCATCGCCCACACCGTACAGCGAGCGGACCCGGAAGTCCTCCGGCGTGAACCGTGGCGTTACCGCTCCCCAGTGCATGGCAAGGCCGCCCACGCACATGGAGCGCGACTGAATGTGATCCGCGCCCAGGCCGTCCAGGTGATCGCCGGGCCAGGGGTTCTCGCCGTAGCCCAGGTATCGCTGGCGCAGGCGGCCGCGTTCCGGCAGCGGGGTGAGATGATCGCCCGCCTCCACCACGACGATGCGTGCGGTCCGCTCTTCAGTCAGCTTCTCGGCGATGAGCGCCGCGGTGATGCCGGAGCCGATAATGCAGATATCCGATTCGACGCGGCGCTGCGTCATATGCGCGGCGACGTGAGGCGAGCATGGCCGACGCCGGTCATGACGCCTGGAGGTCTCGCGGCTGTTCCGTCACCTGAGCCAGCGGCCGGCAGCCGTATGGTTCAATGGCCGCGCGGTAACAGAGGTCCGCGGCTTCCGGCGTGGCGTAGAAGTACGCCAGCAGACCGACCGCCACGTGCCGCGCGTCGGCGGGGTCGCCCAGGCGTTCGACCCGCTCACGCTCGACCAGGATCCGCACCATGGCCGCGCGTCGTTCGGGATCGAGCTCGGCAAGGCGCACTCCGTGCCGCTGCCGTGCCTCGAGGTCCAGGGCTTCCAGCTGCGAGGCCCATCCGGGGCCCGGATGGGCCGGCGTGTATGCCAGCTCGCCAGTGCCGTAGCCGTGGTTGAGTTCGGCTACCGGCTGGTAGGCGGCGAGCCATTGGCGGAACCCGGCCACCACCCGCGCGGTACCTCGAGGCCCCAGCTCGTCGGGCAGGGCAACCTCCGCCAGGGCGTCGAGCGTGTCGCCGGCCAGGGTGTGCTGAGTCCCGTCGGCCGCACAGGCGGCGAGCGCGCCGGTCGGAACCGCGGCGGCGACCGTGTGCAGGAAACGACGTCGGTCCAGGGGACTCATGGGTCGCTCCGAAGCGCGAACGCTTGCAAGACGGCGTTGTCTCCGTTGCCCGTGGCAATCACCACGAACTGGCGACCGGCGCGGGTCTGATACGTCATGGGGACGGCATATCCCTGGTCGCCGAGGTCGGCCTGCCAGAGGGCGTGCCCCGTGGTCTTGTCCATGGCGTACAGCACCGTGCCGCCGCCGGTGAGAAACACCAGGCCGCCCGCGGTGACGATGGGACCGGGTGATCCGCTCACGCCGAGTGGCGGCAGATCGAGTGCCTTCAAGGCCGGATGTTCGCGCATCCAGGGCGTGTCACCCACGGTCACCTGCCAGCGGTGTTCTCCGGTGTTCATGTCGATGGCGGTGAGGGTTCCGTACGGCGGCTGGTGCACCGGCAGCGTTCGGGGCTCCATGGCCGATCCGCCGTCGGCTGCCCCGCCGGGCCAGCGGATACCAAGCGACCCCGTGCGGTCGTAGGCGTATGAGGCGTTGATCGTGTCCGACTTGGGTGGTTGCCACAGGCGTATCAGCTGCGGCCAGTTGGACGCCTTGACGTACAACATCCCGGTCTCCGGGTCGAACGCGCCCCCGCCCCATCCGGCACCGCCGATCAGGCCCGGCGCCATGATGGTTCCCCCCAGGGACGGCGGGGTGAACATGGGTCCGGTGCGGTACTTGGCGATTTCCTCCAGCGCCAAGCGCTTGAGCTCGGGCGTGAAGTCCATTACATCCTCGGCGGTGAACCCTTGCTTGGCGAACGGTGCCGGGCGGGTGGGATACGGCTGGGTCCGCGCGGCGCGCTCCCCCGGCGCGTCGCTTGCCGGCACGGGCCGTTCCTGGATGGGCCACACCGGCTCGCCGCTCACGCGATCGAAGGTGTACACGAACCCCGTCTTGCCCAGCACCGCCACGGCGTCAATGCGCCGGCCTCCCACGGTGATGGTGATGAGATTGGGAGGCGCCGGCAGATCGTAGTCCCACAGTCCGTGATGCACCGTCTGAAAGTGCCACACCCGGCGCCCGGTGTTGGCGTCCAGACACACAATGGACTCCGCGAACAGGTTGTCACCCTTGCGGTCGCCGCCATAGAAGTCATTGCTCGGCGTCCCGAACGGCAGGTAGAGCAGTCCCCGCTCGGTGTCCACCGTGAAGGGCGCCCAGACGTTGGTATGGCCGGTGCGCTTCCACGCACCGTCTTCCCAGGTCTCGTTGCCGAACTCGCCGGGCTGAGGGATGGGGTTGAAGCGCCAGACGCGTTTGCCGGTGCGCACGTCAAACGCCTGAATGTCGCCCGGCGGGTCGTTGGGATAGACCAGCCGGTCGCCCACGCCATTCCCCAGGATCACCAGGTCGCGATAGACCACGGGGGGCGAGGTGTTGGTGTAGTGCAGCTGGTTGACCTTCCAGAGCAGCTCGGCGGTGAGGTCAATCTCGCCGCCGGTGCCGAACGTGGGGACCGGCCTGCCGGTGGCGGCGTCCAGCGCGATCAGGCGCCAGCGGGAATTGAGAAAGATCCGACGCTCTCGGCCGTCCGTCCACGTTGCCACGCCGCGGTGCACGAAACCGGTCCCATTGGACGGCTGGCCGGTGGCCGCGGTGCCGGGGTCGTAC
>DASWGV010000031.1:0-2345 GCA_036393515.1 Gemmatimonadales bacterium
TCATGACCGAGTTGCGCCAGCGGATGATCGCCGATCTCCGCATCCGGAACTATTCCCCTCGCACCGTCGAGTGTTACACCCGCTGCGTCGCGGCCTTCGCCCGGCACTTCGGGCGGTCGCCGGCCGACCTGGGGCCCGACCAGATTCGGGCCTACCAAACCCATCTCGTCGAGCACAAGCACGCCTCCTGGAGCGGGTTCATTCAGGCGGTGAGCGCGCTGCGGTTTCTCTACGGCACCACGCTCGGGCGGCCGGGCCTGGTCGAGGACATCCCCTTCCCCCGCCAGCCGAAGCGGCTCCCCGTGGTCCTGAGCCCGGCGGAGCTGGCGCGGTTTTTTGGCGCGATCCCGAATCTGAAGCACCGCACCGTGCTGATGACGATGTACGCCGCCGGCCTGCGCCTGCTGGAAGCCCTGCACCTGCACGTGGCGGATGTCGACGGCGCCCGCCAGTGCCTGCGGATCGAGCAGGGGAAAGGGCAGAAGGATCGCTACACCATCTTGCCGCCCACCCTACTCCGGCAGTTGCGGGCGTACTGGAAGGCCACCCACCCCGCGTCGGTGTGGCTCTTTCCCGGCCGGCGGGCGGCGACCCCGCTCGACGCAACCGCCATTCAGCGCCAGTGCGGGCCGGCCGCGCGGCGCGCCGGTCTCGCCAAGCGGGTCACCACCCACACCATGCGCCATTGTTTCGCGACGCATCTGTTGGAGGCCGGCACCGATCTGCGCACCATCCAGCAGTTGCTGGGGCACCGCAGCCTGCAGACCACCGCGGTCTACCTCCATGTCGTCACGCCGCGGGACGGGATCCCTCGCACCAGGGATCTCTTAGCGGGTACGGTGAGCGGTAGCGCGCGCAGGTGAGCGCCCCGCGGCCCTCGGTGGCCGCGGTCATCGCTGAGGCAGGGGACGCCTACCAGGCGCGCTACGGAACCGTGCGGGCGGAACGCCGGCTCCTGCGCGACCTCGTCGCCTGTCGCACGGCGGCGCTCGGCGGCCACAAGCAGCAGTGTGCGCAGTGCGGTCACGAGGTCCTCACGTATAACTCGTGCCGCAACCGGCACTGTCCCACCTGTCAGGGCCCTGCCCGGGCCCGCTGGCTGGCGGCCCGGGCGGCGGAGCTGTTGCCGGTGCCGTACTTCCATGTGGTCTTCACCCTGCCGGCCCCGCTCGGCGCGCTCGCCCTGCACAACAAACGCGTGATGTATGGGCTGCTGTTTCGGGCCACGGCCACGACGCTGCGCACCATCGCCCGCGATCCGCAGCACCTCGGCGCGGACATCGGCTTCCTCGCCGTGCTGCACACCTGGGGCCAGACCCTCCAGCATCATCCCCATCTGCATTGCGTGGTGCCCGGCGGCGGCCTGAGCCGCGACGGGAGCCGGTGGATGCCGAGCCGCGCCCACTTCTTCCTCCCGGTGCGCGTGCTGAGTCGGCACTTCCGCCGCACCTTCCTCCGCTTGCTGCGGGCGGCGTACCGGCGGGGGAAGCTGCGCTGCCGCGGGAGGCTCGTCCGGCTGGCCGACCCCGCCACGTGGCACCGCTGGCTCCAGCCACTCGAGCGCGCCGAGTGGGTCGTGTATGCCAAACCACCGTTCGGGGGGCCGCACCAGGTCCTCAAATACCTGGCGCGCTACACCCACCGGGTCGCCATCAGCAACCAGCGCCTGGTGACCGTCGCCGACGGCCAGGTCACCTTCCGCTGGAAGGACTATGCCCACGGGCACCAGCACCGCACGATGACGCTCGACGCCATCGAGTTCCTGCGGCGCTTCCTCCTCCACCACCTCCCCAAAGGCTTTCAGCACATTCGCCACTATGGGGTGCTCGGCAATCGCCGCCGCGCCGCGACCCTCGCCCGCATCCGCGCGTTGCTGGACCAGCCGCCCGCCACCACGCCCGAGCCGGCGGACGCCATCGCCGAGCTCCCGCCGCGCGATGCGTGCCCACAATGCGGCACCGGGCGGCTCGTGGTGGTGGCGACGCTCGCTCCGGGCGGCGCACCTCCCCACACCACAGGACCGCTCGCATGGGACACCTCGTAGCGGGGGACCCGACCCGACCCCACCTCTCGCCCGCCCGCCGCCCACCGACGGGAGCGGCGTGCTGCGGGCGCAGCCCTCCTGCGCGCCCGATGCACCCATCGCATGCCGCGTGTCGCTCGCCGAGCCGATCGCCGCCCGTCCGCGCCCGAACGCGCGGATGCCTGCGCACCCCCCCGCAGCCCTCCCGCAGCGTCATTCAATCCCCATAGCGCGTAGCGCGCAGCGGCTCAGTTCAACAGATTGTATCCGGAATGCTCAGGCGCCGCGTGCGGCCGAGTCCGTCGCCCCGGAGCATCGTCCG
>DASWGV010000032.1:0-3598 GCA_036393515.1 Gemmatimonadales bacterium
GCCACCAGACGCTCCCCCCGCCGCACTTCCACCGCGCGGAAGCCCGCCAGCGTGGTGAGGCCGCCGGCCTCATACAACGCCGTGAGCACGGAGCCCGTAGCGGGTACCTGGTAGGACCCGGGGCGGGCGACTTCACCCACCACGCGGACCGTGTGGACCCGCACGCTCGCCACCGTGAGGTGGAACCTGGTCTTGGCGTCCGCGGCACGGGTCACCCCCGAGTACACCCGTCCCAGCCGATCGTACAGGATCTCGCGCAGCTGACCCAACGTGACCGTGTTGACGTGGACCTGGCCAACGCGGGGGATCACGATGAAGCCGGCTCGGGTTACCTCCAGGGTATGCGCTTCCTCCACCGCTCCCGTGAGGATGAGCACGATGACATCCCCGGGGCCCAACACGTAGGCATCGTCCACCGGACCTGAGACGATGGGCATGAACCGCGTGCTGGCCTGGCGGAACACGTCCAGCCCGAACAACGGCAGCCCTCGCCGCAGCACCTTCAGCGAATCCTCGCGGAGAATGGAATCCGCGCGCAGCGAATCTTCGAACACGCGGAGCGCCAGGGAATCTCCCGCGAGCAGCAAGGAGTCCTGGCGGCTGAAGGCCGCGAGGCCGAGCGTTGAGATCGCCTCGACCATCGCCTGATCGGGACGGGGGACGCCCGTCGTGTCGGCCGTCAGATACGCGTCCAGGAGATTACCGGAGTACCCGGCCGCCCGCAGTCGCGAGCGCACCTGTTCCGGTGTCAGGCCGGATTCCGCCAGGCGCTGGCGCACAATCGCGCCCAGCTCGGGACGCTGCTGGAGCAGCCGGGCGGCCTGATCCGGCGTCATGCCGGGCGGTAAGCCCGTGGGCAGACCCGGAGGGGTCTGCTGCGCCGACGTCGAGGCCGGTGCACCCAGCACCAGAAGGCCAGCGACCGCCGCGTAGGCGACGGGCCAGCCCCAGGACCGGAACGCGTACCACCGATTGAACAGGCTCACAGGAGGCGCAGAATCTACTTTGCGGTATAAAGTCTGGTCAATAGCGGTTGACTCGTGACCAGCCCGCTTTCGATGGCGCCCGATTAGCTTCAAGGCCATCACTCCTCCGCCTAGTTCCCGCCGGCGCTCCACCGAGCGCGCCCTGCTTGTCGGGGCCGCGCCGCGCAACTCACCCGACGCCCACCGGCTCAGCGATCATCTGGATGAGCTGGCTCGGCTGGCCGATACGGCTGGTGCTGAGGTCGTCGGCCGAATGTCTCAGGTCTTTGAGGCCCCTTCCGCGCGGTATTACATCGGCTCCGGCAAGGTGGCCGAGGTCAAGCGGCTGGCCGGGGAGACCGGAACCACGCTGGTGGTGTTCGACCACGACCTGGCGCCCGCCCAGGGGAAAGCGCTGGAAACCGCGCTGGGTGTGCGGATCATGGACCGGAGCGAGCTGATCCTCAGCATCTTCGCGTTCCGCGCCCGGAGCAGAGAGGCCCGGCTCCAGGTGGAGCTGGCGCAGCTTGAGTACCTGTTGCCCCGCCTGGCCCGGATGTGGGTTCACCTCTCCCGCATTCGCGGCGGCATTGGACTGCGAGGCCCGGGCGAGACCCAGATCGAGACCGACCGCCGCCTCATTCGGCGACGCATTGCCGTACTGAAACGCCGCATGCAGGACGTGGCGCGTCACCGGGAGACCGTGCGGTCGGGCCGGCGCCCCATCCCGACCGTGGTGCTGGTGGGCTACACCAACGCCGGCAAGTCCAGCCTGCTCCGGGCCCTCACCGGGTCACAGGCGCACGTGGAGGACCGGCTCTTCGCCACGCTGGACACCTCCACCCGCGAGGCGACCCTGAACGGGGGCCGGCGGGTGCGCGTGATTGACACCGTGGGATTCATCCGCAAGCTGCCCCATCACCTGGTCACGTCCTTCCGCGCGACCCTGGAGGAAGCGGCCGGGGCCGACGTGATCCTCCACCTGATTGACGCCGCCCATCCGGACTGGGCGGAGCACGTGCAGGTGGTGGACCAGGCGCTGGCCGGTCTGGACGGACCGCCCGCGCCGGTGATCCACGTGTTCAACAAGATGGACGCGGTGGCGGATCCGGCGAGCTTGAGCCTGCTGGCGCGCGGCCGTTTGAAGCACGTGGCGTGTGTGTCAGCGCTGCGCGGCGAGACCAATGAGCTGGTGGGCGCCCTGGAGTCTGTGTTGGTGGATTACCGGTTGTTGGCGGAGTCCTGAGAGAGCAACCAGCTCCCTCCAAACCGATACTTCAGGCTGATCGATCCCACGAATCGCGTCCGCCGGCGCCCGACGACGTGATCCGCGTTGGATACGCGATGCAGCCCGGCGTCCGCCTCGAGTGCCAGGTGAGGTCCGAAGCGCAGGTGTGCGTTACCGGCGGCGCGGAGCGTCCGCTCGACCACTCCGGCGAACAGCCTGGGGGTCACGTCGTACTGGGACGTATCCGGGAAGGGGAGCCGAAAGTCCCCTTCGCCCTGCCGGAGCAGCGTTGCTTCGGCGCCGAGCAGGACGCCGGGCGCGAAGAGCCAGCTGGTCCGCGCCGTCGCCTGATCGTAGTCGCTGAAGTTGCGTCCCAGCCCGATGCCGCGCCGCATGACGGCCTCGCTCGGGTCTGGGGTCCGATAGGTCAGGTTGGCGACCTGGGTGTAGGCCAGCGATCCGATCCCGCCGGCCAATGGACCGGTGGTTGTCAGCGTGAGCGCGTACGAGGGCGGCTCGTCGTCGGTGGACAACCCCACCGTCTGGACGTCGTCAATCATGAGCGAGACACCCACGCGCCGGCCATTGCCCAGGCGCGTTTCCACGTCCATCCCGATCAAGGCGTTGCCGCCTACGTTCTCCTCGTCACCGGCGGCGTTGGCGTACTTCAGCGGGTTGAGATACCAGATTTCCAGGCCGCGTGCGGGGCCGCTCAACAACGTCGCCTGCCAGGGAGCGACATCAATCCAGGCCAACGGCCGGACGGCGACGCGGTGAACCACCCAATAGCGGCGGATCGGCACGCCGGGGCCGGGGAAGTCGTCGAGGTGGGTAACCAGGGCTTCCACGTGGATCCGCTCGGGGCCGGCCCTGACGAACAGGTGGTCATAGCTGTAGGGCACCGGTGAAACGATCGCACTCGGCAACTCCGGCGGCCCCCAGTTGCGGCTCACCGTGCCGAAGGCGACATCGAGATAGCGCGTCCGGTACGCGGCGTACGCCGACTCCCACCGCGAGGCAGTGGCCTCGTCGCGGCGGCCGGTGAAGTCGGGATCCCACTTCAGGGCACGCGGGTCAGCCACGGGGTAGGTCGCGAGCACGGCCGGCCCGAACTGGAGGGCCACGTGCAGCTCTCCCAGGGGATAAACCTTCCGCGGTCCGGACTCGCGGAGCGGCTCCCGGCGGGCGTGGGTTGCGGCCCGCACGGCGGCCTGCGCTTCGACCGCCAGGACGGCTTCCCCGCGCGCCGGGTCGAGCGCGGCCCGCAGCTCGCGCAAGGTGCTCCGTTCGGCCGTGGTAAGGTTGTTGGTATCCACGGCGTTCAGTTTCCGGACCACCGCCCCGACTGTCCAGGGCCGCACCATGGGGGACGGATCCGCCATGACGCCACGCGCCACCAGATACT
>DASWGV010000033.1:0-4997 GCA_036393515.1 Gemmatimonadales bacterium
GTCCAGGTTCACGGCTTCCTGAAACAGCCCGTCCGCTTCCGCGTCGCGGCCGGCGCGGAGGGCCTGTTCGCCGGCCAGGTAGGCCTTGAGCGCGGGCAAAGAGTGCGTGGTCAATGACGCGATGCGGGTCAACGCGGTGTCACGGGTCCTGATCTGACCGGCCAGCACCTGGCCGGCCAGGTCGTCCACCAACTCCGCCAATCGGGTCGCGTCTCCCTCGACGCTGCGGGTGAGCACGGGCCGGGCGGGATCGTTGGTGCTGTACAGCGTGGCGCCCAGGGTCACTCGGCCGGCGATCTCCACCACGTCGCCCAACACCAGCCACTGCGCTCCCAGGCCCAGGGCCGCCGCCGCGGCGCGCCGCGGCTCCAGCCGGTCGGTCCCCCGCGCGGCCGCGATGGTGGCCCGCGGATCAATGCTCCGAACGCCCGTGGTGCCCTCCAGCTTGGCGCTTAACAGATCCACCATGCCCTCACGCAGATAATCCAGCGTGGGACTCCCGCGCACCGAGAAGGGAAACACCGCCAGGGCCTGCTCGCCGGCGTTTCTCGGTCCGGCCCGGGCACGCACCCAGCCTACACCCAGCACCACCGCCATGACGGAAGCAACGAGGGCCGGGGCCAGCCACCGGGGCTTCGGACGCCTCGCGGGGACGGCGGGCTCGGCCGCGCCCGGTTCCGGAAGTGCCTCAGATGTCTCAAGCCCGACGGCGGGTCGGGGGGGAGCTGCGACCTTCGGAGGACTCGGGCGTGCGGAGCCGACCAGCAGGGCGCGGGTCTCCGGTGCGGGCTCGGCCTGGTAGTCTTCGGCCAGTCGCCGGGCGAACCCGTCGTACGCCCGTTGCGCGCCCGCCCGATCACCCACCTGAAGGAGCAGCTCCAGGTGGTGCCGGAGGGCGCCTTCGTCCTCCGGCGTGAGGGCCGCCGCCCAGCGTGCCCAATGGGCCGTGGTGGCGGCGTTCCCCCCCGCCGCCGCCCGGTCGGCCAGACTCCAGGCCGCGGTAACGGCGCGCTGGCGCAACCGGGTCCGTTCCCCCTCCAGCCACCGCTCAAACTCCGGGGCGTCGGACACAAAAAATCCGGGGAGCAGGTCCCCGCGGTACAGCTCCAGGGCGCCGAGCGGATCGCCCGCGTCCAGCGTGCGCTCGAACGCCACGGCGTCGCACCAGAGTCGGCTCGGCTCCACTCCCAGCTCATCCGTCCCGCGGTTGACCACGACGCCTTCTCCCAGCGCGGCGCGCAGGCGATGCACGGTCTGACGCAGGGCGTTGCGCGCACCCTCGTTGTTCAGCTCGGGCCAGAACAGGGCCACCAGGGAGTCCCGGCGGTGGAACCCGCTGGGACGAGCAACTGATAAGTAGGAAAAAAGCGCCATCAGGCGCGGCTGCGTGAGCACGGCCCGGAGCTCAGTCGCGTCTTCACCCCGGAGGTCCGGGAGTCCAAGCACCCTAAAACGGATCAATGCAAGCCCCGGAAAGCGGGGCCGGGTTGGCGTTACGGCAAATGTAACGCGCGCGGCATCGTGCCGTCACTCCGCCGGATCAGGTTAGACCCCACCATGGCCAGAGACGTGTCGCACGGGGGCAATAGTGCGGTGATGGGGGTGCTGGCGGCCGCAGTCGTGGCCCTGGTGGCTCACACACAAGGTGCCGCGCCGTCGGTGGCTGGCGTGGCGTTGGGGATGACGGTGGAGCAAGCGCGGGGCGCGGTGGGTCGGGCGGAGCGGGAAAGCGAATCGCTGGGGATGCGCTTCTGGGAGTACCCGCGCCGGGGGATGACGCTGATCTGGAGGGAAGGGAATGCGGGCGTGCAGGGCATCGTGGTCAACTCGGCCCGCGCCGGTGAAGCACGCGGCATCAAGGTCGGCGACTCGGAGGAGGTGCTCCGGCGGCAGTGGGGTACGCCCGCGCGGGTGCGGCAGGAGGGGCGCTTTCTGGATTTCATCGGCGCGGGCTGGGTGCTGAGCGCCGAGCTGCGACAAAGGTCCGTTGTCGAAATCACCATCATGGCGGCGGGCGCGCCCGGTCATTGACGAATGGGGGCCCTGCTGAGCGGAGGAATCATGAAACGATCGTCAAGGCTGCTCCTGGTGGTATCGCTCTCCGCGGCCCTTCCGCCGCGTGCCGGGGTCGCGCAGGACCTGTCCGCGGTCAGCATGCCCCTCAAGGACAGCGGTACCGATCTGTGGAACCTCTTCGGCGATCGCCTGATCGGCGTGGACGTGGACCGCGGCCTCCTGAAGATGGGTGGGCGGATCAACGCATACGCCGTCGCCGATGGCAAGCACCTGTGGCGACACGAAGTGGACCTGGGCTACAAGATGAACCAGGTGGGTCCGGTGGTCCTCTCGGACGGCGAGAGTCACCGGCTCATTGTGGGGACCGGTCCCATCAGCGCGGTGGGGACGGACGGCGTGCAATGGACCCTGTCCTGCGATCAGGCCGGGCCCATCAATCTGGACGGTATGGTGGAGCTTCCCGGCAATCGCCTCCTGGTGTTCGGTAACGACAACTGCAAGGACGGCTTCAAGGACGATCCGCAGGTCCTGCTGATTGACGGTAAGTCGGGCGCCGTACGCTGGTCCTATAAGAGCAAAGGACAGTGGTTCGACGAGCCCGGCGGGTACTGGGCCCGGGTAGCGTCCTATCAAAGCGGCGAGAAGACCAAGTCGCTTCAGTTCCGTGTCTTCCCCATCGCTCGGGGTCCGCAGGGGTACGCCCCGTCCCTGGGTGCCGATGCGGACCGTGTGCTCATCGTGGGCGAGCGGCTGGAGGCGCTGAATCTGGCCGACGGCGCGTTGCTCTGGAGAAGCCCCAAGAAGATTGACCGGTTGGAGGGGATGTACGGTCCCCACGTGTTTCTGCGAGACGGAGACAAGCTCACCGCGTTCAAGGCCGAGACCGGCGAGCCGGCCTGGAGCATGGACCTGGACCGCTCCGGCACCACGCTGTACGACGCCCGCGATTTACGAGCGCAGAGCGACAGCAGTCCTCTGGGACCCGACGATCTCATGGTGTCAGAGAGCCAGCTGGTCACCCGGTTGAACCTGCTGACTGGTGAAAAGAAATGGACGGTCCGTCGCGGAGGGGGAGCGGGCTGGCAGGCGTCGCCCGAAGCGTTGCTGGTCAGGAGCGAGCAGGCGGTCCGCGCCTTCGACTGGGAGACTGGCGCGCAGCGCTGGGAGCTCAAGGCCGGGCCGTACTTGCGAGCTGTGGGCGATGCGTCTCGTCCGGTCCTTCTCCTGATGGATGGTGGCAAGCGCGAGCGGGGGCAGTGGATTGGGCCCTACAAGTTCGTGGTGGCCGACAAGGCCACCGGGCGCGTGGTGTGGTCTCGCGCGGACATTGAGGGCAAGAAGATCACGGCGTTCGACCTTGCGGTGCCCGGCCAGGTGCGACTGACCAGTGAGGCCGGCAAAGTCCTCAACATCACCATTGCAGACGGGACGCCCGGCCAGGGGGCCGCGAACGGCGCTGCGGCGCGCTTCGTGGCCTACTCGCCGGCTGCCAAGGCTCTGGTGTGCCGCGACTACGCCGGCCAGGTGGTGTGGGAGCGGAAGGGCGAGGTCTCCGAACGTACCCCGCCGATCATCCTCAAGGACGTGGTGGTGTGGGCCGCCAAGAACGGCGACGTGGAGATCATCGCGCTGGTTGACGGCGCATCCCGCTGGAAGGTGAAGGCCAAGGGCAACCCCTTCGCCTGGGCGGACCAGGGGGAGTCTGTGGTGGTCGTGCCGACCGGGGAGTCCGTGTCGGTGGTGCGGCTGGCGTCATTCGCAACGAACTGAGAAGGAGGCTCCATGACGCACACCCTGGTCCGGCGCTGGATGCTGAGCGTGGCCGGACTGATGGCCGGACTGGCGCTGGCTCCTGGTCAGGCCGGCGCACAGGAACGCTGCCGCCCGGGCTACTACCAGTTCGACGACTGGTGCATCAAGAGCGGGCCGGTGCGCAGCGCGCTCGAGGGCAGTCCCTACATGGGGGCGTCCATGGGCTACTCCACCGGGACCATCGGGGATCTCGGATTCGTGCCGGACCGCACCGGATGGGGCGTGAACGTGCGGACGGATATCCGCCTGATCTCCTGGCTCACCGCCAGCAAGGCCAAAGGGTTCCTCCTGTGGGACCTGTTGTACCTGGATCTCGACGGGCTCGGGAAGCGCACCAGCGATTCGGTCCCCCTGTTCGGCAACGCCAACGTGCAAGGGTGGGAGTCCAGTGCCAGCGCGTTCAACGTGGACTTTGGCTACGAGCTGATGGCGGGCGTGGGCTTCAAGCGTGGCGCGGTGCTGGGTGGATTCCGCTGGGACCTGTACGACTACCAGATCGGGGACGCCACCATGAGCGGTAAGGCCGTCCCGCTCGCGGTCCGCGTCCTGCTCCGGCCCGGCCGCCGCACCCTGGTGTTTCAGGGCTACTCCTCGCTGGGCGGGGACAATCGGTTGCGCGGCGCGCGGGTGGACATCCCGTTCCTGGGCCGCACCCACCTGACCGGCGCGTTCGAGCGGATTGAAGGGACCGCGGTGACCCTGTTCCGCGTGCAGGACATGCAGTTCGGCGAACAACCCGTTCCCGCCACGTGGAAACGGATGCACGTGGGCATTCGCGTGCTCTCCGGGGCCGCGCTGGGACTCTTCTGACCGACCGCCACGGCGGCGCGCCGTCCCACTGAAAGGGAGACCTCAATGAAACGGATGTACGCAACGTTCGTGATGGCGGTGGCGCTGGGCGTGGGGTGCAGCGACGGCGGCGGCGACACCACCGAGTTCGAAGGCGTGATCGCGAGCGACGGGTTGAGCGGCACGATCAGTATCAGCGTGCCCGGCGTGGTGGCGTCGGTCATGACGCCGAGCTATGCCGGTGCGCTCGCCTCCAATCCCACCGAGCCGGCGGCCCCGGTGAATATCACCGCCACGCTGAAGATCAAGGGCGGGTCCAACGTGAGCCTCACGGGCAGCTACGACCCCGACAGCAAGGTGCTGGCACTCACCGGCGGCGG
>DASWGV010000034.1:0-2571 GCA_036393515.1 Gemmatimonadales bacterium
GTGAGCATCAGGGCGTCCACGGACGACTCAGCCATGAGGCGCCGTGCCTTTGCCACCCGACCGCGCCGCTCGTCCACCGCGATGGGCCGCGCGCGGTGGCGCATGGACTGGAGCGCGGCAATGGAGGGCGGGAGCGCCTCGCCCTGGTCGTCAATCGGTTGAGCCGTTCGCGGGGGCAGTGCGACAACCGCGGCGGACGCCAGGGCCGAGGTCTGCAAGAATTCGCGGCGGGAAGCCATGCGCTACTCCAATGAGGGTGGCCGAGGGGTGGAACGATATGCCGCCGCACAGGCCACGGCCAGCGACTGGCAGGATGAGGACCGCTGGTTGCAAGAGCACGTCGAGAGCGTGGCGGGGCCCACCCCACGCGGCGAGTGAAATCGCGGCGGTCCATGCCTGCCTCACGGATATCCTAGTAACGGAGCACCGCCACCGGTAGAATTGCACGGTTCCGGCGCATGGGGAGGTGTGCTATGGGTAGGCAGCATTGGCAAACGGGATTGGCGGCCTGGGCGGTGCTGGTCGCCATCGGCGGGAGTCCGCTCCGGGGACAGGAGCCCCTGGACCTGGCGATTATCGGCGGGCGGGTCATTGATCCCGCGACCGGCCTTGATGCCGTCCGCAACGTCGGCATTCGGGGCGATCGGGTGGCCATGGTGACGGCCCAGCCGCTGGCGGCCACGCGCACGCTCGACGCCACGGGCCTGGTGGTGGCGCCGGGATTCATTGACGTCCTGGCCGGCGTGCCGGTGGCGGCGGAAGGACAGGTCTACAAAGTCTTCGACGGCGTCACCACGGTGCTGTCCATGCACGGCGGACCGGTGGACGTGGAGCGCTGGTACCAGGCGCGCGCCGAGGCCGGCGCCTATCACCATTACGGAACCACGGTGGGCCACCAGGCGCTCCGGGAGGCGGCGGGCGTGTCGGACCGGTATGCCGCCGCGAGCCCGGAGCAACTGGAGATGATGCTTGACCTGGCGCGCGACGCCATTGCGCTGGGCGCGGTGGGCATTGGCTTTGGCGTGGCGTACGTCCCGGGTGCGTCGCGGGAGGAAGTGCTGCGCCTGTTCCAGGTGGCCGCCGAGGCCGGCGTGCCGTGTCACCTCCACATCCGGCATTTTGGCCCGGTCCCGCCGGACAACAGCAGCCTGGACGCGGTCCAGGAGGTGATCGCCGCGGCGGCGGTGACCGGGGCATCCGCGCAGGTGGTACATATCGGCAGCATGGTGGCGTCGCCGGCCGACATGCGCACTGCCTTGTGGATGCTTGAGGGGGCGCGGGCACGCGGGGTGGATGTGATGGCGGACGTCTATCCCTACACCGCGGCGTCCACCGGCCTGAGCACCACCACGTTTGACCCGGGCTGGCAGGAGCGCTTTGGCGGCATCAGCTACCGCGACCTGGAGCTGGTCTCAAGCGGGGAGCGCCTCACCGCGGAAACCTTCGAGCGCTATCGGGCGCAGGGCAACGTGGGCGCCATTATTCATTACATACCGGAGGAGACCATCCGCGCGGCGCTGGCCCATCCGTTGGTCATGGTGGCCAGCGATGGCGTGATCGAAAACGGCCGCGGCCATCCTCGGGGCGCGGGGACCTTTGCCCGGGTCCTGGGGCGTTACGTGCGGGAGCAAAACGTGATCCCGCTGGCCGAGGCGATTCGCAAGATGAGCCTGATGCCCGCGCAGCGATTGGAACGGTCGGTGCCGCAGATGGCTCGCAAAGGCCGGGTCAGCCCGGGGTCGGACGCCGATGTCGTGGTGTTCGATGCCGGCGCCGTGGGGGACCGCGCCACGTTTGCCGATCCCGCCCAGCGATCGGCGGGCATGCGTTACGTGGTGGTGTCGGGTCGGCTGGTGGTGGACGACGGCCGGCTGATGGAAGGAGTGCGGCCGGGCCGCCCGCTCAGACGGGGAACGTCGCCGTGACTCCCGGGGATGGACTGCACGCTTCAAATCGTCGTTTGCACGCTTCAAACGATCGTTTCGAAGCGTCACCTGATCATTTCGAAGCTTCGATCGCTCATCTGGAAGCTCCAACCATCACGATTCGAAGCATCGAAATGGGAGTTCGAAGTTCGAAACGCCGTTTGGAAGCTTCGACATCCCGTTTTCAAGCTTCAATTCGTCGTTTTGAAGCTTCAGGGCGGTCCCATCGAAGCTTCGAAACGGTCGTTTGAAGCTTCGAAACGATGGTGTGAAGCTTCAAAACGACGCTTCACGCCCAGGGTCGCCCGATTCCCGGCGTCAACCGTCACGATTTAGCCAAGGAAACCGGCCAACAACGCTCCGGTCAGGCCCTCCTGGCTTCACAGCATCGCGTTGGTCAGGAGCTGCACGAAGAACCGCACCATGTCCGCATAGGCTTCTACCGATACCCGTTCATCCGTCCCGTGAGCCCGCTTGGTTTCCTCCGGCCCAATCCGGGTCATACCCACACGGTAGCTTCCGGGCTGAGCCCGGTGAAATGGCGCATCGGCTCAGCTCCGTGACTTAGCGGCTGGCTCGGCAGCTGGCACCGTGAGGTCCATCGAAAGCGTGCGGGATAATGGTCCTGGTCGGAAGAGAATGGTGA
>DASWGV010000035.1:0-16306 GCA_036393515.1 Gemmatimonadales bacterium
GTTGGGCGCCATGGGCGTGTCGTAGTCCCAGATGTCGTGATGCACCATCTGGAAATGCCATTTCCGTTGGCCCGTCTTGGCGTCCAGCGCCACCAGGCTGTTGCCGAAGAGATTGTCCCCCGGCCGGTGGCCGCCATACTCGTCCATCAGGGGCATGCCCACCGGGATGTACACCAGGTTGAGCTCGGGATCGGCGGAATACGTCGCCCAGGCGTCGTTCTTTCCCACGCCCTCGGTACCGATCTTGGAACCGCTCTTCCAGGTCTCGGCCCCGAACTCGCCAGGCTGCGGGACCAGGTTGAACTTCCACAGCTGTTTCCCGCTGCGGACGTCGAAGCCGCGGATATAGCCCGGGATGTTGCGTACCCGGATGGGGTAATAGCCGTGGATGGAGGAATTGCCGACCACGATGACGTCGTTCACCAGGACCGCGGGCGAGCTGTTGGCGATCTGTCCCAGCTTGGGGTCAATACCGATCGTGCCATCGGCGCCGGTCTTGGTGACCGGATCCCACGTCTCCCCCGGTCGCGCTTGCCGATAAGGCGCCGCATCGCTGATGATGAGCGAGCCGGAATCGTCCACCGCCAGCGGCACCAGCGGGAGGCCCAGGCCGTCCATCAGGTCCACCACGCCGTTGGTTCCGAACTGGGGATCCGGAACGCCGGTTTTGGCATCCAAGGATGCCAAGTGGTACCCCGGCGTGACGACGATCACGCGTTCCTCGCGCCCGTCCGTCCAGTAGGCCAGCCCGCGGCCCGCGAACTGGCGGGGCGCCTTTTGCCAGCGGATCCCTTCGTCCAACCGCCACATCCACAGCGTCTCGCCGCCGGCCGGATCAATGGCCACGGCCACGCGGCGCGTGGTGGCGACCGTGAACAGCCGGCCGTTGGCGTAGAGCGGCGTGGTGCGGTAGTACTCGTCACTGCCGAACGCGCCGGCATTCCATTGCCACGCCATCTGAAGCGAATCGAAGTTCCGTGCATTGATCTGGTCCAGCGGCGAGTAGCGGGTGCTCCACGCGTCCGCGCCCCAGGCCCGCCATTCACCGGCCACATTGCCCCGAGCCCGCGCGCCATCTTGCGCGGCGCTCGGCCCCGCCGCGAGCGTCACGAGTTGAGCGAGGACCGCCAGGCTCAAGGTGCATCGAATAGTCCGTGGGTGTCGCGCCATGTGTGGGTCCCTTCTCTCAGCGTGTCTCTGGTCCGCTGGGCCGTGCCGCCGCCGTTTGAAATCGAATCGCCTTGAGGGTCGCCGCGTCCGTGGGGAGGTCGCCGGGCCCCGCCGGCAGCCCGTTGATCTTGAGCAGGTAGGCCAGGAGCTGGGCGGTTTCCTCCGGGGTGAGACTGCCGGGCTCACTCTTCGGCATGCTGCCCATGATGTAGTCGAACAGGTCCCAGAGAGGCCGTCCGTTCCAGACGTTCACGAACCCGGGTCCGGTGTGCGAGGCCACCGTGTGACATCCCTGGCACTGGAGAGCGTACCGATCCCGCCCCGCAGTGGCCTGGGAGGTCGAATAGACGCCGTTGAGCGTGGACCCCGCTGGGGATGGGCCGGGAGTGGCGGCCGGCGGCTCCACCCGGATTTGCCTGAGACCATCGGTGTCCCAGGGCAGTTCGCCGGGGCCGGCCGGAAAGCCGTTGAGCCGCAGCAGGTACGCCAGCACGTCGGCGTATGACGCCGCGGGCAGCCGGCCCGGCTCGTCCTGCGGCATGGTGGTCCGGATCAATGCGAACAGGCCGTCAAGGCTCGCCCCATTCCAGGTCGCGAAGAAACCGGCTCGGGCGAACTCGCTGGTGGCATGGCAGGCGGCGCACACCTCCCGGAACGTCCGGTCGCCGCGGGTCGCTTGTTCGTCGGTGAAGACGCCGCTGGCGAGCGATCGGGTCGCGCCGTTCTGAGCCTGGCCCGACCTGGCCGCCATCAGGTGGGCGACTATGCCCAGCGCGAGAACTCCGGAACGCAGTCCGCGCACGTGTGTCACATGCTCGAGAACGTGAGGCTGAATGGGCGACGTTAACCCCCGCCGCTTCCGGGCGTCAAGAGAACCGCAACGCCTCCGCCACGCGCCGGGCCGCTCCTTCCAGGTCGCGCTGCATGTAGAAGCTGGATCCGATGAGGTACATCATGTCCGGCCCGTATCGCCGGTTCCAATGGCGGACGCGATGCGCGTCCACTCCGCCCCCGGCCACCGGCATGGAAGGCCGGTGCGCGCCCAGCGGCGCCCGCAGGCGCTGGTTGAGGGCCCGGCAGGCCCGCTCGGTCCAAGGGAACCGCCCGCCGGCGTTGGGATAGATGACGCCATCGGCGCCGATCAATCGGTAGACCTGGCCCAGCAGAACGTTCGGCGCGATGCCGTGCCGGGCCCCAAAAAACGCACCGGCGAACATGGGATGGGCCAGGATGGCGAGCCCTGAGCCTCCGGCCAGGGTGCGCACTGTGTCGAGGCCCAGGATCATGGGACTCACCAGCACGCCGCGACACCCGACCTTGCGTAACAGGTCAATACGATCCTCCAACTGGTCCACCGGCGCCGTCAGGTTGGGGAAGAACACCGCGGTGGTCCCGGCGGCCGCGTTGGCGCGTTCCACCGCGTCCTGACACCGGGCCACCCGCTCACGGAACGGCGCCCACCGTTGATCGGAGAGGCTGTGGTCGTCCTTGACGATGTCCACGCCGCCGCGCGCGAACTTGCCGCAAATGGCCGCCAGCTGGCGCGCCGTCAGGCCCACGGGTTTGGCCGAGGCGCTGAGCAAGGGACGGCGCACGGTCACCCTGCAGATCTCACGAAGGCCCGCGATGCCAAAACTCGGCCCGGGGAAGGCCCGGAGGACCACGGGCGGCAGGTCCAGGTCCTCGATCCGGACGCCGGAGAGGAGCGAGATGTTGCCGAACAGCAGGTTCAAGAACTGCGGTACCTCGCCCCCATTGATCCGGGGCTGGTAGGAGATCACCGCTTCCCAGGCCGAAGCCCGGCGCCGCACCCGCTCGACGTGTCCCACGATGAGATCCAGCAGCCGGGCTGGTACGGCGGCTTCCGGAATCTCGACGGTCTGTTCCAGCGCGATGGCACGGGCGAGGGCCCGTGCCGCCCTCAAGGTGGGGGACGACAGGCGATACGAGACCGAGATGCGCCCGGACGCGGATAACACGGGGTGGATCATAGACTCGCCGTTGCGCGCCGTCCACGGCGGGGTAGCTTGCCGGGCGAGTGTGACTGGAGGGACCATGAACGACGAGACCTTCAACCTGGAAATCCGGAAGTTCCTGAAGAAGTTCGGCGTCACGGCCCAGCGGGAGATCGAGCGGGCCGTGGGAGCCGCGCTCAAGGACGGCCGGCTGCGCGGGACCGAACGGCTCCGCGCCCGGGCGGTGCTGACCATCGAAGGCGTGAGCGCGGATATTCAGGTGGAAGACGAGATCGCGTTGGCGTGAGCCGCGTAAGGAGGCACAGATGGGCAGAGTCATACCGAGCGTGTTGCTGGTTCTCGCCGCCGTGGCGGTGCTGGCCGAGAGTCCCGCCCTGGCCCAGCAAGGCATGGCGCGCTATGTGCGATACAGCTATCAGGACCGCACTTCCTACGGCCAGCTGGACGGCGAGACCGTCCGCGAGCTGGAAGGCGATCTCTTCGGGGCCCGGCGGCTCAGCGGCAGGACCGCGCGTCTGGCCGACGTCCGGCTGCTGGCGCCCTGCGAGCCCAGGAAGGTGATCGCGGTCGGGCTCAACTACCGGAGCCACCTCGGCACCCGGCCGGCGGCGGCGTATCCCGGGCTCTTCGCCAAATACCCCACGTCCATCGTTGGAACCGGTGCGGATATCGTCATGCCGCCCGACGCCTCAGACCTGCACTATGAGGGCGAGCTGGTCATCGTGATCGGCCGTACCGCGCGGAACGTGAGCGCGGCGGACGCTCCGGCCTACATCTTCGGCGTCACGGCGGGGAATGACGTGAGCGAGCGTGCTTGGCAGCGGGACGATCTCCAGTGGTTCCGCGCCAAGGCCTCCGACACGTTCGGTCCCCTGGGGCCCGCCATCGCCACCGGGCTGAACTACAACGACCTCCTGCTCCAGACGCGGGTCAACGGCGAGGTGCGACAAACCGAGCGCACCAAAGACTTGATCTTCGACATCCCGACGATCGTGAGCTACGTGAGCCGCTACGTCACGCTCCAGCCCGGCGACGTCATCTACACCGGTACCCCGCAGAGCACGAGGGCCATGAAACCCGGCGACGTCGTCGAGGTGGAGGTGGAAGGCGTGGGCGTGTTGCGGAACACCGTGGTGGCGGGCAAGTAGGGCGTCTTGCGGCCCCGTGCCGCGCTGGTGAGAATGATGGCCGGTCCCGATGGGGAGAAATATATGTCCGTCTTCGTCCGCCGTCGTCCGTTTCCGTCCGTCCCTCGGTTTGAGCTGACCGCGGTCGCCCTGTTCGCATGCCTCGCCTCCGCGTGCGGCGGTGAGAAGACCCAAGCCGACACTCCACCGCCCCCGGAGGCGCAGCAGCCCGTGAACCCACTCCTGAATCCCACGGCGCCGGAAATGACGCAGACCGCGCCCGCCACCTACCGCGTGCAGTTCGAGACCACCAAGGGCGACGTCGTCATCGAGGTGACCCGGGCCTGGGCCCCCAACGGCGCGGACCGGTTCTACAACCTGGTACGGAACGGTTTCTATGACGAAGCCAGATTTTTCCGGGTCATCGCGGGTTTCATGGCGCAGTTCGGCATCAACGCGGACCCGCAAGTCTCAACCCAGTGGCGCGGCGCCAGCATCCCGGACGATCCGGTGAAGGAAAGCAACCTGCGGGGCTACGTGACCTTCGCCATGGGGGGGCCGAACACCCGCACCACCCAGATGTTCATCAACTTCGGCAATAACGCCCGGCTGGATAGTCAGGGTTTCCCGCCCATCGGTCGAGTGGTGCAGGGCATGGAGGTGGTTGACCAGATCCACGCCGGCTACGGCGAGCAACCCAACCAGGGCCGCATCCAAATGCAGGGCAACGCCTACCTCACGCAGGCGTTTCCCAATCTGGATTACATCAAGAAGGCGAGTGTGATGCAGCCGTGAGCCGTCTTGTCCTCTGCAAACGCTGCTTACGGCTTACGGCCCACCGCTCACCGTATGATGAAGTAATCCTGACTCACGCCCACGGCCCAGTGAATCACGGCGATGTACCAAATGGAGCCAATCCTCAGGTCCACCAGGCCGAACACCAGGCCCGCCGGGATCGCGGCCGCCGTCTCGCTCAGGGCCCTGCCGAAATGGGCGGTGACGGACAGTGCGGTTTGCACCGCCAGCGCGCCGCGATCGCCGAACCGCGACCGAAGCCCAAAGAGCAGCACCCCCCGGAACAGCACCTCCCACGCCCCGAAGTAGAGAAACTGGAGCGCCGCATAGGCGGGGAAGTTCGCTTTGGCCGCCGTGCTGTCGAGAGGATACACCGCCCGCATCGCGGGCGCGGCTGAGCCGATCCAGCCGGCGAGCGCGGCGAGTGGAAGGCCCACCGCCAGGAGCACCAGGCCCGCCCTCGCGTGGCCGAACCCCAAGCCGAGGTCCCGAGGCCGCAAGCCGACGGCGCGCGCCGCGGCTACGGGAACGATGCCCAGCAGCACGGCGGACGCCGCAAAGTGCTGCCAGGAGGAGAGCGGGCCGCGCGTCATGGGCGTCCAGCTCCGTCCGGCGGAAGACACGCCGATCACATCGGTACGGGTCAGGTAGTAGAACGCGGTCAGAACCACGGCGGCGACCACGATCAGGAGCCAGGAACGCTCCGCGGCCGGCTCTTCGGTCCGCGGGGTCACCCCCGGATCAGGCCGGCGGAGCGTAGCCATGCCGCGGTTTCGCCAAACCCCTGGTGGATCCCGCGCGGCGCGTAGCCCAGGTCCGTGCGAGCCGGAGTAATGTCGGCCCGACGATCCTCCAGGAACACCCGCACCCACTGTGGCGTGATGAAGGGTTTGCCGCCCAGTTTCCCCATCCACTCGGCGCAGGTCGCCACCGCCAGCGCGGCGCCGCGAGGGAGCGGCAACACCCGCCGTCGCGTCCCCGTGATCTCGGAGATCGTGTCGAGCACCCGCCGGAACGGGGCATCCTCGCCGCCCAGGATATAGTGGGCTCCGCTCCGGCCGCGCGCGGCGGCCAGTAGAATGCCGGCGGCCACGTCGTCCACGTGGACGTAGTTGGCCAGCACGTCGCCGTCATCCAGGCGCACGCGCAAGCGACCCCGGAGATACAAGATCAGCGCCCGCGTGACGGCGTTGGCGTCGTTCATGGGCCCCGGGCCGTACACCCGCGTGGGATGCACAATGACCGCATCGCCTCCGGCGGCGACGTAGGCCTCCACCAGCCGCTCACCTTCCAGCTTGGTGGTCTCGTAAAACGTGGGGTCCTGCGCCCGGCCGTTGACGGCAGCGGGGCGGAACGGCGGGAGCGCCAGGATGGTCGAGACGTGCACCACGCGCCGCACGCCGTGCTCCCGCGCCAGCGCCAGAAGCCGGCCCACAGCCTCGACGTTGGTGGCGATAAACTCGGATGCGTCCGGGGCCCATCCCTGAGCGTAGGCGGCGAGGTGGAGAACGGTGCCGGCGCCTTCCACGGCGCGCGCCAGGGCCGCCGGGTCGCGCAGGTCGCCGGTGATGATCTCCGTGCCGCGGCGGGCCTCCTCATCCAGCGCTTCGGGGCGGCGGACCAGCACCCGCACCGGAGTGTCCGGGTCGCGCTTGAGCCGCCGCAGGACGTAACGACCGATGAATCCGGTGGGGCCGGTCAGCAGGATCGGCCTCATCAAGCGTTGCTCTCCGGTGGCCGCACGCGGCGGAACACCGGCATCAGGTCCGGCAGTCTCGGGCTGGGCATGCGGGCGGGGGCGCCTCCCAGGGCGCGGTACAGCAGAGGGACCGCGACCAACTGGAGCCCAACCCCGACCACGACTCCCGCCAGCGAGTCTATGGCGTAGTGATTCTGGGTATAGACGGTGGAGAGCACCACGCCCATGGCCTCGATGGTCAACAACACGGCCACCGGACGGCTGAACCACCGCCAGCCGGACACCGCGATCGCCACCGCGCCCGTCACGTGGGAGCTGGGGAAGGCGCAGCCCAGCGAGTCCCCGGAGCCCTGAATGGCGCTGACCAGCCGATACATCAGGCCCTGGGTGTGCGGGCCGCCATGTGGCTGATATAAGAAGTGGGGACCGTCTACCGGGAACGGGATGAACACCAGGTAGCAAGCCAGGTACGCCACCATCAGCCGGAACACCATGTCGCGCAGGGCGGCGCGCTGACCGCGGAAAGCGACCACGATCAGCGGCAGAACGATCAGCGCGTAGTAGGCGCAGTACATGAAGTACATCGTCTCACTGAACCAGACGGCGTCCATCGCCGGCATCCAGATCTCGTGCAGCTGGGTCCCGAACACGGCGCGGTCCAGCGGCGCGATCAGATGATCGTAGTTGCCCGGGCCGATGGTCCGGCGAAAGACGTCAATCTCGGTCCAGAACCCGGCGGCCAGAATCATGGGGTAGAGGTCGCGCAGCACCACCACCACGCCCCAGGGCCGGCGCGGCACGCGCGCCAACAACCACGGCAGCCCGGCGGCCGCCAGGTGGGCCGATGCAATCCAGGATGCGTAGCCGGCCGCGCCCACCAGAGGGAGCCAGACCAGCGCGAGGATGACGTTGTAGCCGGCGATCAGGCGATCGCTGGGCGAAACCCGATGGCTCAGAGCCATCCCATCTCCCGGTACCAGGCCGCGGTTTCGGGAACGCCCCTGGCGGTGGGATAGGCCGGCGCGAACGCCAAATCGCGCGACGCGAGCGACGTGTCGCAGACCCACCGGTCCTGGGTGATCTCATCCACCCGTTCGCGGTTCAAGATCGCGGCCCGACGCCGAAGCGCGGCGCCGACCTCGGCGAAGCGGGCCACCACCTCGGCAACGCCCCGCGGGACCGACACCAGGATCGGGTCTTTCTTCAGGGCGCGACCCACCTCCGCGGCAAAACCTCGCCAGGTCACCACCTCGGGATGCGCCAGGCAGTAGGTGCGGCCCTCGGCCACCGGGGTCTCCGCGATGCGGCGGAGCCCCGCCACCACGTCCTTCACATACATCAGGCTCAACTGCCGGTCCCAACCGCCGATGGTCAGTGCGATGCCGCGCCGCACCAGTTGGAAGAACTTCAGGACGCCACGTTCCCGCGGCCCGTAGATGCTGGGGAAGCGGACGATCGAGGTCGGCACCCGGTCCCGATGGGCGTGCACCACCGCTTCCGCCAGCAGCTTGGAATAGCCGTAACTGGATAACGGGCGTGGGCTTGAGTCCGGCCCGATCAGCTCCCCGTTGCGGCATGGCCCCACCGCGGCGATGGAGGACATGAGGATCACGCGCGGCGCCCGACCGCCCAGCCGTGCGGCCGCCTTGAGCACCGCCGCCGTACCGTCCGTGTTCACCGCGTAGTAGTCCGCCGGCGTCCGCGCCTCGGTGAGTCCGGCCAGATGAAATACCACGTCGGCCCCGTCCAGGACCGGCGCTAGAGCGTCCGGCTCCCGCACGCCGCACTCCACCACGGAGATCGGCAGGCCCCTGATCCACTGCCGGGGCGCGCCCGGTCGCTCCACGCACACCACGTCGGCCGAGGAAGCGACCAGCGACTCGATCAGATGGCTCCCGATAAACCCGGCACCGCCCGTGACCACGGCCCGCATGTGCGCCCCCTTTGCGTCCCCAGTGTCACGCCGCCTCGTGAAGCACCCGTCAAGCCCGAGCGCAACACGCGCAGCGTTGTTTACCTCATTTGCTCACGAGCCGCCAGCCGCCTCGCTGAGGCTGGTGGCCCTCTGAAGGGGTCCTTACGTTTGTGCGCCAGCCTGGACGAGACCCAATGACGCCGAATCTGGAATCGGAGAGCACCCGCCAGCGATTTGAACGCCTCATCCGGGCGGGCATCCGGATCAATGAGGCTCATTCCCTCGAGGCCGTCTTGCAGGAGATCGCCGACTCGGCCCGTGACGTGACCGGCGGGCGGTACGCGGCCCTGGGGATTCTGGACCCTAGCGGCCAGGAGCTGGCCCAGTTCGTCGCGAGCGGGCTTACGGAAGAGCAGCAGCGCCGGATTGGGGCGCTGCCTCGCGGGCGGGGTGTCTTGGGGCACCTGATTCGCGACCCCCGGCCCATTCGGATCGCCGACATTTCCCGGCATCCGGCGGCCGTGGGGTTTCCCCCCGAGCATCCGCGGATGCGCTCATTCCTTGGGGTTCCAGTCACCGGGCGTCGCGGGCCCTTGGGGAATCTGTACATCTCCGAGAAGGTCGGGGCGCCTGAGTTCAGCCGGGAGGATGAGGCCCTGGCGGTCATGCTCGCGGCCCAGGCCGCCGTCGCCGTGGAGAATGCCCGCCTGTTCGACGAGACCAACCGCCTGCTCGGCGAAGTGCGCGCCATGCAGCGATCGCGGGACCGCTTCTATGCCATGATCAACCACGAGCTCCGGAACGCGCTCACCGCGGTGTACGGCTGGGCCGAGCTCCTGGTGCGGCGCCAGACGCCGGACGCGCCTCCCGCGGCCCGCGAGGTGTACGAGTCGGCCGAGCGCACCATCGGCCTGCTGAACGACCTCCTGGACTTGAGCCGTCTCGACGCCACCAAGCTGACCCCGGTGGTGCGCGAGGCGGACGCCCGGGAGATCCTGGCCGACGCCGTCCAGACCGCGCGCCCGGCCGCGCAGGGGCGCGGCGTGGAGATTCGGGTGAGCGCCCCCGCCGAAGCGCTGCCGGTTCGGACGGACCCGCAGCGCGTGGTCCAGATCCTGATCAATCTGCTGTCCAACGCCGTGCGTCACAGCCCCGCCCCGGGGGTCGTACTGTTAGAGCTGGTTCCGGCCGACCAACGGCTGACCGTTTCGGTGACGGATCAGGGCGAAGGGCTGTCGGCCGAGCAGCAGGGCGTGGTCTTTGAGGCGTTCACCCGCGGCGACTCGGAGGACTCACGCGGCACCGGTCTGGGCCTCGCCCTGTCGCTCCAGTTGGCTCGCCTGCTGGGGGGCGATCTGCGGGTGGAGAGCCAGGCCGGGGCGGGGGCCCGCTTCACCCTGGAGATTCCGCGGTTCCTCGCTCCAGCATGAAGAAGTCTTCACGGTCCGTTCAAGCATGACTTAGCGGGCCACCCGTAGCCTACAAGGCATATGCGCGTTCTGGTGGTGGAGGACGACCGCAAGGTCGCCGGCTTTATCGAGCAGGGCCTTCGGGAGGAGGGCTACGCGGTGGACGTCGCCAAGGATGGCGACGAGGCCACCACGCTGGCCCACGTGAACGACTACGATGCCATCCTGCTGGACCTCATGCTCCCTCGGAAGAACGGGCTTCAGGTGGCCATGGAGCTGCGTCGCGAAGGCCGCCGTACTCCCATCCTGATGCTCACCGCCCGGGACTCCACCGAGGACGTGGTGCGTGGCCTGGACGCCGGGGCGGACGACTATCTGGCCAAGCCCTTCAAGTTCGACGAGCTGCTGGCCCGGGTGCGGGCGCTCACCCGCCGGGGCGGCGCCGCCCGGATGGATCGGCTGCTCTTCGGGCCGCTCACGCTGGACCGCTTGAAGCACAAGGCGCACGCCGGCGGGACGGCGCTCGACCTGACACCACGCGAGTTTCAGCTGCTCGAGCATTTCATGCTGCATCCCGAGGACGTGATCCGCCGGACGGAGCTGCTGGAGAAGGTGTGGGACATGCACTTCGATCCCGAGAGCAACGTGGTTGACGTTCACGTCGGGAACCTGCGCCGCAAACTGCGTGAGGCCGGCTGCGACGGCCTGCTCCAGACCGTCCGCGGAGTCGGGTTCTCCCTCAAGCAGGCGAGCACGCCAGAGGGCTGATGTACTCCCTCCGCCGCACCCTGGCGGTGCGGTTCAGTCTCACCCTCTTCCTCGCGCTGGTGCTGATCGGTGTATGGGCCTTCCTCGGCGTGCATCGCACGCTGAGGGACCAACTGGATCAGACCCTGGCCAACGCGTCGGCCATGACCCTGGATGTGGTGGCGTCCGGCGCGCCCCTGCCGGTCCACGCCGGCCCGCTGGATACGGCGGCCTTTGTGCGCGAGCTGAATCGTCTGGTCGTGCTGCGTGACGCCGAGGGTCGCGTGACTGCCGCGAACACGCCGCTGGCCGCCGGTCTCCCGCTCGATACCTCGGCCTTCAGGGCTGCCCGGGGCGGTGAGTCCGTGTGGACCACGGTGCCGTGGGGCAGCCGGTGGGCCCGGAGCCTCTACGCTCCCCTGCCCGCGCGGCTGGCCACCACCGGCGCGGTGATCGAAGTGGCCGCGTCAACCGAGCCACTGGCTCGCGCGAACCGCCAGACGCTATGGGTCGTTGCCGGGACCATCCTGCTGAGCCTGGTCGCCACCGCGTTCGGCGCGACCTGGCTGGCGGGGTCCGCGGTGGCGCCGGTGCGGGAGATCGCCGCTCATGTGGAGGCGATCGGGCCCCGAATGGTCGGGCGGCGGATCACGGTGCATGCGGACGTGGAGGAGCTCCAGAGCCTGGTCACGGTGCTGAACCGCATGCTGGAACGACTGGACGCGGCCCTTGCGGGCCAGCGCCGGATCATCGCCGACGTGGGCCACGACCTGCGCACCCCTCTCACGTCCATGCGGGGCCACATCGAAGTGGCGCTCCGGGGCGAACGGGATGCCGCGTCCTATCGGCAGGTCCTCACCAGCGTGCTGGAAGACGCCGACCACCTGGCGTCCATCAGCGAATCGCTCATTCTGTTGGCCCGGATCGAGGCCGGCGAGCTGGCGCCGCGGAGCGCGCCGCTGGATCTGGCGGACCTTGCGGCTCAGGCGTTGCGGCGGGCCGAGCCGCGCGCGGGGGGGCGGCACTTTCGGCTGGAGCGGCCGGCCGCGCCGGTGATGGTCGAGGGAGACGCGACGTTGCTGGGACTGGTGCTGGACCACCTGTTGGATAACGCCATCCGCCACACGCCGCGCGGGACCATGGTGGACGCGCAGGTGCGCGCCAATCGCGGCGCGGAGCTGGTGGTCAAGGACGACGGGCCGGGCATCCCCGACGAAAACCTGGCCGACCTGTTCGGCCGGCTCTATCGCGGCGACCAGGCGCGGACCCGCGCCTCCGGCGCCGGGGTTGCGGGCCTCGGGCTCACCATCGCCGCGGCGATCGTGGACGCTCACCGGGGACGGATCACCGCCAGCAAGGTCACCCCCAGCGGGCTCGAGGTCCGGATCGAGCTCCCCGACGGGTCCGCAGCCGGCTAAACCCCGCTTCACCCGCTGTTCCCTCCGGATTCACCGCTGACCGGCGAAGTTCGGCACGGGTAATCCCCAATGGAGGAACCCATGAGGAATAACGTCGGCCGGCTGGATGCGGCGATTCGATGGACGCTCGCAGCGGTGTTCTTTGCTGTGGCGATCATGTTCCGCGACGTGACGGTGGTGACGTTTGGAAGCGCGCTGGTGGCGCTGGTGTTGGCCGGGACGGCGGCCACCCGGAGTTGCCCGCTCTACGCCGTCCTGGGTCTTCGCACGGACCATGCGGAGGACGGGCCCCAGAAGGGTGAGGGCCACGCCCACTAGCGGGGTGGGCGCCGTGAAACCGTCTCCCCGGGACCGGGGTACCTTCTGCGATGCAATCTTCACATCTTTGCAGAAGGCATCCGGGATCGCGGGCACGGCCACGGAACCACCGTCGGCCACACGGGCGTTCTGATCCGGCGCGATCCCCCCACGGAGAACGGAGGGGACGGCACATGGCTGGACGGCATTTGAGGTTGGCGCTGGGACTCCTGGTACTGACTGGCGCTGCCGCGCAGGCGCAGCAGGCGGACTCATTGCCGCCAGGGGTGACCGCGAAGATGGTGACTGACGGGGCCGCCCTGTTCAAGGGGGCCGGGCTCTGTACCGCCTGCCACGGCGTGGATGCCAAGGGCGTGCCCAACCTGGGGCCCGACCTGACCGACGCCAAGTGGCTGCACAGCAAAGGCTCCTACGACGAGATTGTCAAGCAGATCATGGCCGGCGTGACTGCCGACAAGTCCACCACCGGCATTGTGATGCCGCCCAAGGGTGGCAGCTCGCTCACCGATGATCAGGTGAAGTGGGTATCGGCGTACGTTTGGACCTTGGGTCGGGGGAAAAGGTGAGGAGCAGTGAGCGGTGAGTAGGCGCGAATAGGGGGAGCTCTGGATCGGCTCCCCCTTTCCGTTATGCTGCGGCGTCACGGCTCACTGCTCACTCTCCCCGCATTCCCCTCCGCATCCCGCCCGGTCTCACCCGGCCGCCGCGTCCGTCCATGGGCCGCCGCATGCGCATTTGTCGCTCCATCCGAGGTCGGTCGGCCCAGCCTTCCACGCGACCGCGCTGTTCGGCGGTGAGCACGGCCTTGGCTCGAGCCGCTGCCTCGAGGCCGGCGAGGGCCGCGCCCTGATGGGCCTGCATGGCCGCCTGGGCGCGGGACCTGATCTGCCCGACGTCGGGTGCCGGGGCCTTCCACAGTTCCCGGATCTGCTCCGCCTGGCCCCGGGCCGTGCTGTCGCCCTGAAGACGAGCCTTCTCTGCATCCTGCGCCAGCGCCTCCAGCCGCGACACTTGCTCGGGCGTGAGGTTCAGCACTTGCCGCCGATTAACCAGCAGCGACGGCTGGAACATCCGGGCTTCAGGGGCCATTCCCATGGGCGGACCCATCCGCCGCATCATTTCAGGCATGGGTTGATCCGGCTGAGCCGGAGGCCTTGGGGGCTCTTGTGCGACGACGACGCTCGCAACCGTGAGCGCGAGCAGGCTCGCCGCGGTGTGCACGATAGACATGACCATACCTCCTTTTCAATTGCTTAGACGCGGCCCGGCACGCCGCGTTAGGTCCCTCGGCTTCTCTCGATGGTCGAGCACTACATGGTCGTAGCGCTGGTCCGGCTTTCGTCGTGGTGACGCCGCACCAATCCGGCCGCAAAACCCGGCCATATTCGTCTCAAGGACGGGGAGTAAGCCGCTGGGAAGGAAAGACTTGCCTACCGACGCCATCATGGGTGCGGAACTTGCCTTCTGACTGAACTGACCGCGCGGGGCCTCGATGGCGTGTCGCGGCATAGCCGGCGCGGGCATTCGTCAGCGGCCCGTCAGCGTCGGTCCCGCACCAGCTACACCGCGAGCGCGCGGGGCGGTCCCGCGCGCTCGCGCCACCGTTGGCATCGAGGTTTATCGCAATGCGCGGCCGGTTGGCGCTGTTCGTTCTCGGGGTTGCGGCCGTCACGGCCAGTGTGTTGCTGCTGCGGTCCCGCCCAAGTGGGCCAGGGTTCCCCGGGCGGGCGCCACGGCTCGACGGACTGTACCGCGCCGGCCTCTAACCCGCTGGTGGAGCGTCGCTATGCCCGAGCAGCGTATCAGGCCTCGCCAGGACAGTGATCGCCGCGGCGATGATCGGCGAACGGGTTGGGATCGCAGGCTGGTCGGCGAGCGACGCCACACCCAAAGACGCATGGCCCGCAGCCAGGTATTGAAGGACCGGCGGGCCGGTTCGGATCGCCGCCGCCCGCGGGATCGCCGGGGCAACCCTCGGCGCAGCGGAGCGGATCGGCGCCTGGTGACGGACCGGAGAAACTCCGCATGGAATGCCCTAGACCCAGGCTAGCAGCGTAAGGCACTCCCAGCTTTGATAGCGGCCGCCCGGCGCATCCGACCCTCGGAGCACCGGGCGGCCGCTGCGTTTCTGCAGTATCGGATGGCTGGGCTCCCGCAAGAAAAGAGTAAACGACCGCGCTCCAACGCATTACGATAACCGATCTTGTGTGGTTAGGGTTGCCTGACTACTCTGTTAGGCAAGACTAATGTCTTTCTTCCTCACTCACCCATCCGCACCCCGGGTTGGTCCGCTCGGGCGTCGTTCCCTCAGGTGGACGCTCGTCGGAGGAGTCGTTGTCGTTTTGCTCGCGGCATGCGGCGACGCTTTCACCAACTCGCCCGATCCAGGCGACGTCTTCGACGGCCCCATTGACGGTCTGACTGCCGTGGAACTCGCAGCGTTCGTCGAGGGCGACGGGCAGTTCGGGCGATCCTTTGCTCCGGCGGATGGCCTGGGACCGATCTTCAACAACGTGGCCTGTGCGGCCTGCCACAGCGGTGACGGACGGGGACGGACAGAGAACGCGCTGTCTCGGTTCGACGGCCTGGGCGGCCCCCAACTTCAAGACAAAGCGATCCCCGGGGCGGTGCCGGAGTTCCTGCCGGCCGGCGCGATGGTCTCGCGGCGCCTGCCCCCGCCGGTCTTTGGCGTCGGGCTCATCGAGGCCATTCCGGAGGCGGCGATTCTCGCGCTGGCCGATTCTCTCGACGCGGACGGCGACGGCATTAGCGGCCGGCCGAACTGGGTAGTCCCGCCGCCGTGGGTGCCCGCGGACGAGCCGGGTGCCGCTCCCGGTCAGCGCGTAGGACGCTTCAGTCGAAAGGCGCAAGTTTCGACCCTGCTGCAACAGGTCACCGAGGCGTACCACCAGGACATGGGCATCACCTCGGACTTTCTGCCCGTCGAGAACACCAACCCGCAGGCGAGTCGCGCGGTGGAAGGCGCCGACCGGGTGACCGACCCGGAGATCGGCGAGGCGACGATCCGTGTGGTGGTTGCCTACATTCGGGGCCTGGCGCCCCCCGTCCCCGGCGCGGACACGCCCTCACGCCAGCGCGGCCGGACCGTGTTCGACTCCATAGGCTGCGCCCGCTGCCACGTGCCCGTTCTCATGACCGGCGCCAGCTCCATCGCCGCCCTGTCCGATCAACCGGTGCGTCTATACTCGGACTTGTTGCTGCACGACATGGGACCGGGCCTGGCTGACTACCGGCCCGACGGCAGCGCAAGCGGCAGCGAGTGGCGTACGGCTCCGTTGTGGGGCCTCCGGCTGATGCGCCGGTTCCTGAACGGGGACGCCTTCCTGTTGCACGATGGCCGGGCCCGCAGTGTTGATGAGGCCATTCTGCTGCACGGCGGCGAGGCTCAGGGAGCGCGAGACCGCCATGCCGCCCTGCCGCCCGCCGATCGCGCGGCCATCCTGGACTTCGTGGAGTCGCGCTGATGGAGCGCCGGGTCTTCGTCGAGCTGGCCGCCGCGGCGCTCGGGGTCACGGCGCTGCCGGCCTGCGCGGCCTTCGTCGCCGCGCCGGTCACGCCGGTCGACGGGGAAATCCGGCTGCTGCTCCGCAACCATCCGCAATTGGACCAGCCCGGGGGCTACCTCAAGATCCGGCCCATGCCAGGCGAGGACATCCTGTACGTCCTCGCGGCCGGTGGCGGTCGGTATGCGGTCCTCTCGCCGATCTGCAC
>DASWGV010000036.1:0-16893 GCA_036393515.1 Gemmatimonadales bacterium
CCGGGCATACCGCTGTGGCGTGGTGTGGCCCGTCAGGGAGATCGGCGTCTCTGTTCCGGCACGGAAGATGCCCTTCTGCGCCATCAACACGTGCATTTCCGGGGTGAGCCCGTTGTCGTGCGCGATGGACCAGATGCCGGCCTCGATGGCGCGGCGGGCGCCGGCCACGGTTTGCACGTGACCTTCCACCTTGAGCCCAATCTTGGCCGCCTCGGCGATGAACAGCCGGATCTCGTCCGTGGTATAGCCCCAGGGCTTGCAGTCGACGCAGATCTTGATCACGGTGGCGCCGAACAGGGCGTTGTGCCGCACCGCCTTGACCATCTCGTCCGGCGTGTCGGCGTCGAGGTACTCAGGGTAGACGATCTTCTTGTCCACCGCCATTTCCGGCGTGGGCCAGAACTGGCCACCCATGCCCCCGATGATGATCCCCGAGTTGACAATGTGGGGCCCGGGAACCCAGCCCATGAGGATGGCGCGCCGGAGAGCGGCGTCGGCAAAATCCGCGGCGTTCCCCATGTCCCGGACGATGGTGAATCCCGCATTCAACATCTGCATGCCGTTGGAGACCGCCTGGATGGTGCGCAGCGGCGTCCCGTCCAGGACGTAAGTGAGGTAGTAGACGTTGTTCTCCGGCACTTCCTTATAGGTGAGCGCCAGGTGGTTGTGGGCGTCCACCAGACCGGGCAGCACGGTGAGCTGCGACAGGTCAATCACCTCCGCGCCGCGAGGGATGGCCGCACCCGCGCCGACGGCGGTGAACCGGCCGTTCTCGACCAGGATGACCTGGTTCGCGGCCGCGGTCCCGGTCTCCGGGTCAATCAATCGGCCGGCGCGGATGGCCGTGACCTGGGCGGTGACGGGGCCGGACGCCGTGAGCAGGCCGAGCGTCAGGCGGAAGGTACGGGAAGCGGAGGGCATGGAATCTCCTGTGGATTGTGTGGTGGCGTCGTCCCCTTATCGCCGAACGGGCGGTGCGGTCTCCCCGCGGAGCGCCGCCAACGCCTGCCGGGCGCGCGCCACCATCTTCTGCGGTTCCTCGTCGCCCTGTTCCCACGCGGCGATGAACTTCTCATACATCTCGATGGCCCGGTCCCGCTCGTCCAGCTCCTGGTACAGCGCCCCCCGTTCGGCGTACGAGCGGACGAGGGGAACGCCACCCCACCAGATCTCGCCGAGGTTGACCGAGTCGAGCGCGGCGAAGGTCTGCACCGCACCCCGCAGATCGCCGAGCCGAGCCCGGAGGTCGGCCCAGAGGTAGGTCCCCTGAGGTCCCGCCTCCGGGGAACCGCTCGCGACGATCGCTCTCGCCTGGGCGGAGTCCCCGCGTCCCAGGGCCACATAGGCTCGCACGAACGCTGAGGTATCCGCGTCAGTCGCCGCGACCCACTCCCCCAGGCCGATGGTGTCCCGCCGGAAGAAGACCGGGAACATGTCGCGATTCCGGAGCAGGCGGCGGTAGGCCGCCGTGTCCCGCGCGGCTCGACGCCGGAGTTCGCCGAGCCAGGCCTGCTCAGCCCGGCTCACTCGAGCCGGGTCGTCAAGCTCGACGTAAATGGCCGGAGGCAAGAGGCGGTCCACCACGGGCCGGGAAGGTAGGGGCGATCGGGGGGGGAGGTAAGGCATCCTCCCCCTTTCGGCGTCACGCCATAGCTTATGCGCTCAGGTTCCGTCACCGAAAGCCAAGAGGAGGGCAGATGGGCCGGCTCATCGGGTCCGTGGCACTAGGGTACGTGGTCATGTTCGTGTTGGTCTTTTGCTTGTTCACCGCCCTGTACCTGATACTGGGCGCCGACCGCTCCTTCCAACCTGGTACATACGATGCGAGTTGGCTCTGGATCGGGACCAGCACGCTGCTGGCGTTGCTTGCCGCGGCGGCTGGCGGCTGGGCCTGCGCGGCCGTGGCGCGCAACGACAAGGGGCCGAAGGTGCTCGCGGGACTGGTGATTGCCTTGGGTCTGCTGCTGGCCGTCCCCGTGATCACCGCTGATCCAGACACCACACCGCGCACCAGTGTCGTGGGCAACATGGAAGCCATGCAGAAGGCGCAGCAGCCGGTGTGGATCGCGTTGCTCAATCCGTTTCTGGGCGCTATCGGCGTGATGGCCGGCGCCCGCCTGTTCGGCGTCCGGAAGCCAGAGTCCGCTCCGGCGGCCTGACCCAACGCCACCGGGCCTTCGGCTGTGTCCCGAAAGGAGGTTCCATGGTCATTGCCATGATCGTCATGCGGATTCTTCACGTCGGTCTCGGCGTGTTCTGGGCGGGCGCGCTGATCTTTGCCGCGCTGTTCCTGGAGCCGAGCGTGCGGGCGGCCGGGCCCGAGGGAGGGAAGGTGATGCAGGCCCTCCTTCAACGCGGGTTCCTGAACATCATGCCCGTCGTAGCCTTCCTTACTATCGTGTCGGGCATTGGCATGTATTCGGTGGTCGACCCCAGTTTCCGGATGTGGATGTTCTCGGGCTTCCATTTCGCCCTCGCGTTCGGCGGCCTGGTGTCCATCGTGGCGTTCGTGATCGGGGTCTTCGTCATGCGTCCCACCGTGCTGAAGGCCGGTGCGTTGGCGCAAGCCGCTGCCCAGGTCCCGGAGGGTCCGGGTCGGGAGGCTCAGATGGCGGAAGCACAGCGCCTCCGCCGTCGGGCCGCCGTACTCGGGCGTGTGGTGGCGGGGTTGCTGTCGGTGACGGTGCTGGCCATGGCGGTGGCGCGGTATGTGTAATGAGCTACACGCTGCTTGCCGCACCCTGCCTATAGCTGCACTCTTCCCGTCCACCCCATTGTGAGTGCACCCTCCATGTCCAGGCAACAGTTCCTCGACGCGTACGAGAAGGAACACACCACCACCATGCGTGTCCTGCGGGCCTATCCGGTGAGCCAACTGGATCTGCGCCCGCATCCCAGGTGCAAGACGGCACGCGAGCTTGCCTGGATCTTTGTGCTGGAGCGCGGGCTGGGAGCCATGGTGCTGAACGGCGAGTTCGGGAAGGGGCCGTCCGGCCAGCTGCCGCCACCACCGGCCTCGTGGGACCAGCTGCTCGGGGCGCTGGAGAAGGGACACAAGGACTTCGGCGACCTGGTGCGGTCCCTACCGGACGCAAAGCTCGATGAAAACGTGAAGTTCATGACCGGGCCAAAACAGTTGGGCGACGTGCGGCGGATGGATTTCTGCTGGTTCCTGCTGCACGACCAGATCCATCATCGCGGCCAGTTTTCGGTGTACCTGCGCATGGCGGATGGGAAGGTCCCCTCCATCTACGGGCCCACCGGCGACGAGCCCTGGATGTGAGGTCAGGCCCGCACGCGGTGGTCCCGGATGATGCGGCACCGCCCGCAGCTTCTTCCAGGTACTCCGGGGCCCGGCACGCCTTCCTTTGCTGACCACTTCTCCCACGTGGCCGGCGCCTATGCCGCTCGCCGCCCCGGCTACCCCGCCGAGTTGTTCGCCTGGCTGGCCGGTTTGGTCACTCGGCGAGCGTTGGCCTGGGACTGCGCCACGGGGAGCGGGCAAGCCGCCGTAGGGCTCGCGGCGCATTTTGCCCGCGTGATCGCCACCGATGCCAGCGCCGCGCAGCTCGCGGCGGCGGCGGCGCATCCCGGGGTTGCGTATCGTGCGGCGCCCGCCGAGCGCAGTGGTCTGGAGACGGGGACGGTGGACCTGGTGACCGTCGCACAGGCCATCCATTGGTTTGACCTGCCGGCGTTCTATGCGGAAGTTCGGCGCGTGCTCACGCCTGCGGGTGTCATCGCGGCCTGGACCTATCGGGGTGCCGGGCTGGACGACGCCGCGCTCACCGGTGCCGTTGAGCGCTTCATGCTCGAGACGGTGGGTCCCTACTGGCCGTCCGTCCGCGGGTTGGTGAACAGCGGCTACCAGACGCTGCCGTTTCCCTTTGACGAAATCGCCGCGCCGCCCTTCACCATGACGGCCGAGTGGACCCTGGACCAGCTGCTCGGTTACGTGGCGACCTGGTCGGCGGTGAGCCGTTACCGAGAGGCTCAGGGCCGCGATCCCATGTCCCTCATCGAGGCGGAGCTGCTGACCGCCTGGGGCCCGCGCGAGCGGCGGCGCCAGGTGAGGTGGCCGGTCTTGATGCGGGTGGGGCGGGTGTAGGTCAGTGTCATGAGCGCCCGGATAACCGGCCCAGCCCTGCGGCAAGTTGCTCCAGCGACCGTACGTTCCCGCAGGGTAGCAGCTCATCGATGTACGGCAGCGCGGCGATGAGACCCTGGGTCGCCGGCTCGAACCCGGGCCGTGTGGCCAGGGGATGCAGCCAGATCACGCGATGGCACGACCGCCGCAGCGTCGCCATCTCGCGGCCGAGCCGCGCAGGGTCGTCGCGCTCCCACCCGTCGGAAACCAGCAGCACGATCGCGCCGCTGCGAACGGTCCGCCGCACCCAGTCGCGATTCAACGCGCGCAGGCTTTGTCCTATCCGGGTGCCGCCGCTCCAGTCCACCACCCGGTCCGCCACTCGGCGGAGGGCGGTGTCGGCGTCGCGCACCCGCAACTCGCGGGTGATGCGGGTGAGCCGGGTGCCGAACACAAAGGCCTCAACCGGAGCGCCCGACCGGGTCAGCGCGTGAGCGAAACGCAACAGGAAGCGGCTATACCGCTCCATGGAGCCGCTGATATCGCAGACCAGAACCAGGGGCCGCGGCCGCATCCTGCGCCGGTGCCAGCGCCACTGGAGCACCTCGCCCCCGGTCGCCAGGGAACGGCGCATCATGACGCGGAGCGCCAGGTGCGCGCCCCGCGGCCCCAGGCGGCGCCGGCGCGAAGACCGGAGCGGAAGCCGCGGCGCGAGCGCTTGCAGCATGGCGCCCGCGTCCCTGGCTTCTTCCGGAGTCAAGTCGCCGAAGTCGGCGGTACGGAGTCGTTCGATGCCGCTCGCGGAGGCGCGCTGCGTGGTGCGAACCACGCCGGCCACGTCCGTCTCGGGCGGTGCGTCGGGGAGGAGTGCCACATCGGCGCTGCGCGATCGCCGCTGCTGTAAGCGGGGAAGCGCTGCCCGCGGGCTTCCCACCGCGGTGGCGCGGCGCCAGAAGAGATCGAACGCGGCATCGTAGACGGGACGCTGGTCTCGCCGCCGCACAAAGATGGTCCGGCCGGCCGCCTTCACGTCGGCGCGGTTACCCACCTCCAGGAGACCGAGTGCCCGGACGAACCGACGGGTCTGGTCGGCATCCACCGCGATCCCGGTGCGACGGAGCGCGCGGCCAAACCGGACGGCGTTGGCCACCAGCGCGCCGCCATCCACGCCCTCCATGAGCGGGTCCACAGCCCTACGCCCCGCTTGACCGCGTGGCGCGCACTTCGTTCACCAACGTGGCCGCCCCGCCACCGCGCATCAGGGCGATGTCCTCTTGGTACTTGAGCAGCGCGCCCAGCGTCCGCTCGACCTGGTCCGTTTCCAGCTGATGTGAGCCGAGGGCGACCAGCGCCGCGGCCCAGTCAATGGTTTCGGCGACCCCCGGCACCTTGGTGAGGTCAGCAGCCCGAAGCCGTTGCACGAACGCCACCACCTGCCTGGCCAACACGTCGGCGACGCCTGGCATGCGCTGATGGAGAATGGCCAGCTCACGCTCCGCGGTCGGATAGTCGATCCAGTGATAGAGACAGCGCCGCTTCAGCGCATCATGCACCTCGCGCGTTCGGTTGCTGGTGATGATCACGCGGGGCGGCCGGGCGGCCTTGATGGTCCCGATCTCCGGGATGGTGATGGCGAAGTCGCTCAGCACCTCGAGCAGAAACGCCTCGAACTCTTCGTCCGCCCGATCAATCTCGTCGATCAGCAGCACGGGAGGGTCAGGGCGCGCGTCGCTCAGCGCACGGAGCAGGGGCCGGCGGAGCAGGAATTCTTCGCTGAAGATGTCCCGGGTGGCCGCCTGGTTGGCTTCACCGCGCGCCTCGAGCAGTCGGATGGCGACCATCTGGCGGGCGTAATCCCATTCGTACACCGCGGTGCTGACGTCCAACCCTTCGTAGCATTGGAGCCGGATCAGCTCGGTCTTAAGCACGGTGGCGAGGGTGCGTCCCACCTCGGTTTTCCCGACGCCGGCTTCACCTTCCAGCAGAAGCGGCCGGTCAAGAGCGAGCGAGAGGTAGAGGGCGGTGGCAAGGTCGCGGTCGGCCACGTACCGCTCGGCGGCAAACGCGGCCTGAAGGGCGTCAATGGTGAGCGACGTCATCGCCCCGCGCGTTTGGCAAACGTCTTCCAGAACTGCTCAGTCAGCTTCTTCGCCGTCCCCTTGAGCAGTCGCGCTCCCACGCTGGCGATGGTGCCGTGCACGTCCGATGCGGCCGTCCAGGTCAGCCGGGTGCGGTCCGCTTCCAGCGGTTCCAGCTCCACCGCGGTCTGGGCGTGCATGGCCGAGCCGGGGGCCTTGCCGCGCACCGACATGCGGGCGCGCTTGGGAGGATGCAGGTCGGATAGCTCGACCTGAAGGTCGAACCGCAGTTTCACGCTTCCCACGCCCAGCGCGGCGCGGACCCTGAAGTGGGTGGGGTCCAGCGCTTCGACCGACTCGACCCCTGGGGCGCAGGACGCCACAAACTCGGCGTCCATCAGCCGATCCCACACCTGCGCGACCGGCGCGGCAATCTCGGGCGACCCGGTGAACGCGAGCCGCACCGCGACGCTAGCCGGCCCGCTCGATCGCCCGCGTGAGCGCGCGCCGCGCCGCCACCTGCGCCAGGTGGGTGCGGTACTCGGCCGACGCGTGGATATCCTCGTTGGCTTCGACGCCGTTGACGGCGCCGGCCGCGGCGCGGGCGACGGCGTTCGCCTCGCCTTTGGTCCCGACCAGCTCCGCAGCCGCCTGGGCCAGGAACGGAGCGTCCGCCAGGCCGGTGAAGGCCAGCGCCGCATGGCTCACGGTGCCATTGGAGCGAGCCACCACCGCGGCAGCGCCGACCAAGGCGTACCCAGAGGCCGCCTGCTCGAAACTTACGTACGCCGTCCCCGCACCTTTCGGGAGCGCCGGCAACCGGATTTCGACCAGGAGCTCTTGCGGCTTCAGTGCCGTGGCGAAGGGACCATGGAAGAACGCGCGGGCCGCGACGGTTCGTTTGCCGCGAGCCGATTGTACGGCGAACGTGGCGTCGAGCGCCAGCATCGCAGCGGGCATGTCGGCCGCGGGATCCGCGTGCACCAGGCCACCGCCAATGGTGCCGAGGTTCCGCACCTGGCGGTCGCCGATGTGCTCGGTCACTTCCGCGAGCAACGGGAAATCAGCGCGCGCCGCCTTGGCGTCCAGCAGCTCGCGATAGGTGGTCGCCGCGCCGATCCGCAAGCCTCCCTTCACGCGGCCGACGCCCCTGAGCTGAGCCAGGCCCGCGATGTCAATCAACCGCTTGGGCTCCGCCAGGCGGAACCGCAGCAGCGGGATCAGGCTCTGGCCGCCGCACACCACCTTGGTACCCTTGGTCCCCAGAGCCTTGAGCGCGTCTTGCATGGACCGCGCACGCGCGTAGTCGAAGGCAGCGGGAATCATTTCGCGCCTCCTTTCGCCGTCTGGATGGCGGCCCAGACGCGGGCCGGCGTCAGGGGTTTGTCGATGTGCGTGATACCAAGCGGCGCCAGCGCGTCGCACACGGCGCCTACCACCGTGGGGACCGAGGCGATGGTGCCGGTTTCTCCCACGCCCTTGACGCCCAGGGGATTCACCGGCGTCGGCGTGGTGGTGTAGTCGGTCTCGATCCGCGGCATCTGCGAGGCTTTGGGCACGGCGTAGTCCATCATGGTGCCGGTCAGGAGCTGGCCGTCTTCGTCGTGCACCGCCATTTCCTGGAGCGCCTCACCCACGCCCTGAATCACCCCGCCATGCACCTGACCGTCCACGATCATGGGGTTGATCCGCGGTCCGCAGTCGTCCACCGCGATGTAGCGCAGGATTTTCACCTCGCCCGTCTCGATGTCCACCTCCACCGTGCACACATGCGTGCCGAACGGGTAGACGAAGTTCGATGGGTCGAAGAACGCCGTCGCCTCCAGTCCGGGTTCCACCCCGGGCGGCATGTTCCACGCCAGGTTCGCCATGAGGGCCAGCTCCGCAAACGCCTTCTCGTGGCCGGGCGCGCCCCGCACCACGAACTTGCCGTCGCGCCATTCCAGGTCGGCCTCGCTGGCCTCCATCAGATGCGCGGCGATCTTCTTGGCCTTCTCCTTCACGCGCTGCGCCGCGATCTTCACCGCCGAACCGCATACCGCCGTGGTCCGGCTCCCGTAGGTGCCCCATCCTTGCGGCGTGGACTCGGTGTCTCCCGCCACGATCTCCACGTTCTCAATGGGAATCCCGAACTCATCCGCCACGATCTGGGCGAATGTGGTCTCCTCTCCCTGGCCGTGCGGCTTGCCGCCGATGTAGGCCCGCACCACGCCGGTGGGATACACCCGCACGACGGCGCTGTCATACAGGCCGCCGCCGAAGCCCACGGCGCCCGCCACTTGCGACGGGCCCAGGCCGCAGATCTCGCAGTACGTGGTGACGCCCACGCCCAAATAGCGACCCTGCTTCCGCGCCTTGGCCTGCTCGGCGCGGAACGCCTTGTAGTCGAGCATGGCGAGGGCCTTATCCAGCGCGGGCGCGTAGTCGCCGGAATCGTAGGTGATGCCGGTGGCGACGGTGTAGGGGAACTTGTCCGTGGGTATCAGGTTCTTGCGCCGCACGTCCACCGGGTCCATGCGAATCTTGCGGGCGTACACGTCAATCAGCCGTTCCAGGAGATAGGTCGCCTCCGGGCGCCCCGCGCCACGGTAGGCGTCCACCGGCGTGGTGGTGGTGTAGACGCCGTACACCGTCCCCTTGATGTTCGGAATGGTGTATGGCCCGGAATACATCAGACCGTGAAGGATGGTGGGAACGCCGGGCCCGGCGGTGGACGCGTAGGCGCCCAGGCCGGCATAGACCCGGGTGCGAATGCCGGTGATCGTGCCGTCCTTGGTGCCGCACAGCTCGACATACTGCACGTGGTCCCGGCCATGGATGGTCGCCTTGTAGTTCTCAGACCGGTCCTCGGTCCACTTGACCGGTCGTCCCAGGTCCATGGCGGCAAAACCCACCAGGGCCTCGTCCGGGTAGGCCGGGATCTTGCTGCCGAATCCGCCGCCAACTTCCGGCGCGATGACGCGGATCTTGTGCTCCGGCACCTTCAGCATGACCGAGCAGAGAAAGCGGTGGATGTGCGGGTTCTGGCTGGTCACCCAGAGCGTCAGTTGCTCGGTGCCGGAGTTGTAGCTGGCGACCGCGGCCCGCGGCTCCATGGCCGTGGGCTGAAGGCGGGGGTGGAGGATCTTCAGGTCCACCTTCACGGCGGCCTCGGCAAACGCCTTGTCCGCGTCTCCGCCGGCCACGACCCAGGTGAAGGCTTTGTTCGATGGGACGTCGGCGTGGAGTTGTGGAGCACCGGCCGTGGTGGCCTTCTCGGGGTTCACCACGGCGGGCAGCGGCTGGTAGTCCACGTCGATCAAGTCGAGGGCGTCGCGCGCGGCGGCGCGGGACTCGGCCACCACCAGGGCGACACCGTCGCCCGCGTAGCGCACCGTGTCCACGGCCAGGAGCGGATGGGGGGGCGTCTTGAGGTCGCAGTTGGGGACGTTCCAGGCGCAGGGTACCGGGTTCACCCGGTCTTTGAGATCGGCGCCGGTGTACACCGCGACGACGCCCGGGGCCTTTTTCGCCTTGCCGACGCTCACCTTCTCCAGCCGCGCGTGCGCGTAGGTGCTCCGCAGGATGGCGGCGTACAACATGCCCGGCAGCTTCACGTCGTCGGTGTACGTGGCCTTTCCGGTCACCAGCCGTGGGTCTTCCCGGCGCCGGATCCCCGATCCGAAGAGTGTGGTCATGGTTCGCTCCTAGACCTTGGCGCCGGCTTTGGACGGCTGGTTGCCCCGCATGGCCACCGCGGCGGCCTGGATGGCGGCCACGATGTTCTGATAACCCGTGCAGCGACAATAATTGCCATCGATCGCGTGGCGGATCTCGGCTTCGCTGGGGTCGGGCACCTGGGCCAAGAGGTCCACGGCCGTGAGGATGACCCCCGGCGTGCAGAATCCGCACTGGAGGCCGTGCTTGTCCCAGAAGGCCTGTTGTATGGGGTGCAGGCCGTTGGGGCTCAGCCCCTCGATGGTGGTGACGGAACGGCCCTCCGCCTGCACCGCCAGCACGGCGCAGCTCTTCACCGCGCGGCCGTCGAGCAGGACAGTGCACGCCCCGCATTGACTGGTGTCGCACCCGATGTGGGTGCCCGTGAGGTTCAGGTCGTCGCGCAGCACGTGGGCGAGGAGGGCCCGCGGTTCGACGGTGACCTCTCGACTGCTGCCGTTGACTTTGAGGGTGATGGGTACCTTCATAGGCGGCCTCCACGGGCGACTGCGGGACATCGTGGTTGAGCGGGGCCTAATATGCTCCCCCAGCGGGGGTTGGCAATGACGAGAAACTACGACGGTCTTGGCCTCGCCGAGCTGGTGCGTACCGGGCAGGTCAGCCCGTCCGAGCTGGTTGAGGAGGCGATCCGCCGCATCGAGCGTCTCAACCCGGCGCTCAACGCGGTCGTGCTGCCGATGTACGATCAGGCGCGCGCCGCCGCTCGTGGCAGGCTCCCCGACGGCCCCTTTACCGGCGTCCCGTTCCTGTTGAAGGACCTCTTGTCGTTGTACCAGGGTGTCCCCACCAGTTGCGGTACGCGGCTGCTCCAGCAGGTGCCCATGCCGCACGACAGCGAGATGGTGCGCCGGTACAAGGCGGCCGGCGTGGTCATTCTGGGCAAGACCAACACTCCGGAGCTGGGGCTGGTGCCGGTCACCGAGCCCGCGATCTTTGGTCCCACCCGGAATCCCTGGGATCTCACCCGGACGCCCGGGGGATCGAGCGGCGGGTCGGCCGCGGCGGTGGCGTCGGGCATGGTGCCGCTGGCCGGTGGCGGCGACGGGGGTGGCTCGTTGCGGATCCCCGCGGCGTGCTGCGGGCTGTTCGGGCTCAAACCGTCGCGCGGCCGGACGCCCACCGGGCCGGACGTGGGCGAAGTGTGGCACGGCTTCGCGGTGGAGCACGTGGTCACGCGCACGGTCCGGGACAGTGCCGCCATGCTCGACGCGATCGCCGGTGAGGACGTGGGAGCGCCCTACGCGGCGCCGCATGCGGAGCGGTCCTTCCTGTCCGAGGTCGCCAGTGACCCGGGCCGCCTCAAAGTCGCGTTCACCACGCGGCCGTTTCTGGCAGAGCGCGTACACGACGAATGCGTGGCCGGCGTGCATGCTGCGGCGCGGCTGCTGGAGCAGCTGGGCCACACGGTGGTCGAGGCGGCGCCGGCGATCAACGGTGAGGCTTTCGCGGTGGATTTCTTGACGCTCATCACGGCGGAGACGCGGGCAGAGATCGACTGGATCGGCAAGTTCGTGAGGCGGCGCCCGTCACCCGGCGACTTTGAGCCGGCGACCTGGGCCCTGGGTCTCTTGGGCGGCGCTGTGAGCGGTGCGGATTACGCGGGTGCGGCACGGCGACTGCAATTGGTCTCGCGCCAGGTGGGGCGGTTCTTCGAGCAATACGACGTCTTGCTCACACCGACGCTGGCCGGGCCGCCGGTCCCCATCGGGGCCTTGCAGCCCACGGCGCTGGAGGAGGCCATGCTCAAGCTGGTGGGGTTGCTGCGGGCCGGGTGGCTGCTGCGCGCGCTCGGCACCATCAAGCCGATGGCCGCGCGGAGCTTCGACTTTGTGCCGTACACGCCGGTGTTCAACGTGACCGGACAACCCGCGATGTCCGTACCGCTCCATTGGAGCGCCGAGGGCCTTCCTATCGGGATGCATTTCGTGGGACGGTTTGGTGGCGAGGCGACGTTGTTCCGGTTGGCGGGGCAGCTGGAGCGGGCGCAACCATGGTTCGGACGCTGGCCACCGGGTCTGGGTGATCTGTCCTGATCTGGTCTGATCTCCGCGAGTTGCGCGTCAGAACCGGGATGCCCGAATCCACGTATCCGACCGGGCCCAGGCGCGCTCGAACGCCTGATGGGTTTGATCGGCATCCGCGTTCTTGCCCTGCGCCCGTAGCGCCTGCTCCAAGCCGAGCAGGCTCCAACCGGTGTTGGGGTGGTCGTCCAGTGCCGCTCGGTAGGCGCGCTCGGCATCGGCCGGACGGTTGGCCTCGAGCAACGCCGCTCCCAGCCAGTGTCGGGCGGAGAAGTTGAGCGGCTCGGGCTCGTCGTAGCGCAGGCTGTCTTCCAGCGCCACAGCCCGTTCCAGCGCGGTGATGGCGGCGTCGACCCGCCCCGCCGCGCGTTCGATCTCTCCCCGCAGAATCCCTCCGGCGACGCCGAGAAGCTGCCGCGCCGGGTGACCGCGGAAGGCGACCGAATCCGGCAGCGACGCCAGTGAGTCCACCCGGGCCAGGTAGGTCCGGGCGCTGTCGGCCGTGCCGCGGCGAAGGTGGGCATAGCCGCGCGCGAACGCCCAGAACCCGCGCAAGACCGGTTGGCGGGGTGAGTCGGCGAGCGGCAGAATCTCATCGAACCGCCCAAAACGGAGCAGCACCATGGCGAGGAGCGCGGCGCCACCGTCCGTGATGGTGGTGTAGTCCCGGGCTGCCTGGAGCGCCACCGCCCCCTGGCCGTCCATGGAGGCCGCGAACAGCAGCATGTGAAGGTTGTGGGACGGATAGATCGCGAAGCCCTCACCGATCTCGGCCTTCAGGTCGGAATGCCAGGCGTGAATATTCGCGCGCACGGCGTCGCCCCAGCGGCCGATCCGGTTGTAGGTGTGCGAGGGCATGTGATTGATGTGGCTCGCCCCGGGAATGGACAGGCCCAACAGGTCAGCGCAGGCCTCGGCGCGGCCCGGGCGGGTGGTGGATTCGGTGGCGTGGATGTACAGGTGGCACGCGCCGGGATGCGCGATGTCCCTGGCCAGGACGGCCTCCAGCGTCTGGTGAATCCGGCGCACCGCAGGCTTGTCGTCGCTCCAGTTGCCACGCCGGGGCTCCAGCAGCATGAGCGCCTCGGCGTACAACGTGCCCACGTCGAGGTCGGCGGGGAAACGCGCGTACGCGGTTTCCAGTGCGTTGGCATAGGCCGAATCCAGCTGTTCTCGTCGCGCGGCGTCGTGCGTGGGCTCGTAGCGGGCGGCCATCGCCTCGACCAGGGCGCGCTCGACCGGTGTCGCCCGGGTCCGAGCCAACTCCGCGGCGCGCGTGATCGCGGCGTGCGCGCGCGGCGCATCCGCGGCGTCCATCTCCCCGTTCAAGTAGGAACCCCAGGCATACGCCTCGCCCCAAAAACACATGGTGCACCCGGGGTCCCGCTGCTGGGCCTCCCGGAAGGAACGGGCGGCATCCTCCAGGGTGAAGGCAAAAACGAACTGCATGCCCTGATCGAAGTAAGCCTGCGCCTCGGTGGACGTCGTGGTGATCTGGCGGCCGTACGGTCCGAGGGCCGCCCGATAGAGGGCCATCGGCTGGTCAAACCCGGCGGGCAGCGGCACACCGTGGTCGTGCTGGGCCTCCAGGGGACCGGCGGCGTACAGGCCAGTGGCGCACACCAGCAGCACACGACCGGCTGAGCGACGTATCATGAACGTTCCTACCTCACGGGGACCTGTGAGCGCATGCCGGGCGGCAAGATAGACCATTGCGTGGCGCGCGCCAGAGTCGGTCACGCGCGGAGACGGAACACGAAATCTTCCAGCAGGCGATTGAAGTCGTCCGGTCGCTCCAGCATGATGAAATGCGAGACGTTCTCCCACAGGTGTTATTCGGCGCCGGGCGCCAGACCGCGCACAAACGACTCATACTCCGGCGTCCAATGCGGTTGGCCGGCCGCCAGTACCGCCAGCAGCGGCACCTTGATGGGGTCCTCCTGCCAGATCCGCGGGTCGAGCAGCGCTTCCAGGGTCGAGACCATCACGTGCCGGGGTGTCCCGATGACGCCTGCCTTGATGCGCTCCAGATCGGCGGGCGGCACGGCACCGGCCGGTGTGCGGTCGGCCATTTGACGGATGAACTGCTCATAGTCCGGCCGGCGCAGCGTGGCGAGCATCCACTCGGCGGTCGGGCGGGGCATGGTCTGGCGAAACGCTCCGTCCACCGCCACCAGCGCTTCCACCCGCGCCGGAAATAGGCGATAGAACTGCCGAATGATGGGGACGCCGTTGCTGTGCCCAACCAGCACAGCGCGCGCTATCCCGAGATGATCCAGGACTGCGGCCACCGAGCGGGCGTACAGGTCCATGGTATAGGGTAGCTCGGGCTTGTCGCTCGCACCGTGGCCCAAGAGATCCATCGCCACCAGCCGACGACCAACGCGCAAGCCGTCAAGCTGCCATCGCCATGCGGAGCGGTCGTGAGCCCCGCCGTGGACCAACACGACCGAGCCGGGTCCCGCGCCGCGCGTCTCGTAGGCGACGCGCCCGCCGTCCATCGGGGCAAACGATGTTGTTCCGCTCATGCGCACGCAGTTTAATAGGTTACTTTTCCCACCCCCAAGGGCCGGCGCAGCCCGAGGACTCTCATGACTCAGCCCGTCCACGACCTGGCCAAGCTCCGTATTGACCGGGACGCTGCTCCGGCCGTCCGGCGGGCGTTCGGTCGCAGCGTGCTGCTGTTCGCGGTCGCGGCCGTGCTGGTGGGCGGGTTCTGGGTCGTGGCCCGGCTGCGGAAGAGCATCGAAGTGCAGGTGGCCGTCGCGGAGACGTTGAGCGGCGAGGGGGCCTCGGCCGGCGGGGCGACCGCGGTGACCGCGAACGGGTACGTCGTGGCCCGTACCCGTGCCTCCGTCTCCGCCAAGGTGGCGGGGCGCCTCGCGTACCTCGGTGTGAGCGAGGGGTCGTTCGTGCGGCAGGGCGAGGTCATCGCCCGGCTGGAGAACGCCGATTACCAGGCGCAGGTGGCCCAGGCGGAGGCCAACCTGGCGCTGGCCCGCGCGCAGGTCATCGAGGCCTCGGCCGATCGGGACCAGCGACAGCGCGAGGTGGGCCGGCTGCGGGACATTCGGGGGAGGAATGCGGAGCTGGTCTCGCCACAGGACCTGGACCTTGCCGAGAGCGAGGCGGCCCAGGCGGACGCGCGGGTGCAGGCGGGCGCCGCGCGGGTCGAGGCGTCCGAAGCGGGCCTACGATTCGCCCGGGCCAGCCTGGAGAACACCACGGTGCGGGCCCCTTTCACCGGCACGGTGCTCCGCAAGGAGGCCGAGGTGGGCGAGGTGGTGGCACCGTCGGTGGGGGGCGGGCTCACCCGCGGCGCCGTCGTGACCATGGCCGACCTCACGACGCTGGAGGTGGAAGTGGATGTGAACGAGGCCTACATTGCCCGCGTGCGGAGCGGCCAGCCGGCGCGCATTACCCTCGACGCCTATCCAGACACGGCCTTCCGGGGCCAGGTCCGGCAGGTGGTGCCCACGGCGGACCGGCAGCGCGCGACGGTGCAGGTGAAGGTGAGCATTCTCGACCGCGACCCCCGCATCTTGCCGGAGATGGGCGCGCGGGTGGATCTGGTTGAGCCGGCCGCTCCCGCCGGCTTGGCCGAGGGGGTCGTGGCGGCCCCTCGCATCCGGGTACCCGCGGCGGCGGTGCGTGACGCGGGCGGGCAGACGGTGGTGTGGCTGGTGCGGCAGGGTCGCCTGGAGTCCCGGCCGGTGACGGCCGGACCCGTGAGTGGGGGCTTTCGGGAGATCCGGTCCGGGCTGGCGGGAGGAGAGATGCTCGTGGTGGGTGGAGTGGACACACCGCGGGTGGGCATGCGCGTGAGAACCGGTGGCGCTGCCAACTGACAGCGGACAAACGGCCCACTGACTACCGATAACAACCAACGACCTATGCCCCTCGTCGAAATCCGCGACGTTCACAAGTCGTTCCAGCGCGACACGCAGCGCATTGACGTCTTCATAGGCCTTTCGCTGGACATTGGGGAAGGGAGCTTTACGGCGCTCATGGGGCCCTCCGGCTCCGGCAAGTCCACGCTGCTCAATCTTGTGGCGGGCCTCGACAAACCCACCAGCGGCACGGTCCGCGTGGCCGGGTCGGACGTCAGCGCCATGCGGCCGGGCGCCCTCGCGGCATGGCGGGCCCGGCACATCGGCTTCGTGTTTCAGTCGTTCAACCTGCTGCCGGTGCTCACGGCCTACCAGAACGTGGAGCTGCCGCTCTTGCTCACCAACCTGTCCGGCAAGGAGCGGCACGAGCGGGTGCGTATCGCCCTCGGCGTGGTGGGCCTGGACGACCGGCTGGACCATTATCCCCGACAATTGTCCGGTGGGCAGGAGCAGCGAACGGCCATCGCCCGCGCCATCGTCGCGGACCCGACGCTGATCCTGTTGGACGAGCCCACGGGCCAGCTGGATGCGGTCAGCTCGCAGGAGGTCTTGGCGTTGTTGCAGCGGCTGAACCAGGAATTCAAGAAGACGGTCATCATCGTGACCCACGATGCCCACGCCGCCGAGCGCGCCGGGACGGTGCTCCATCTTGAAAAGGGAACGCTGATGGAGCGGGCGGGGGTGGCATCATGAAGTACGCTCGACTGGTCCTGGCAAACCTGGGCCGCCATAAACGCCGTACGTTCCTGACGATCACCAGCGTGGCGCTGGCGCTGTTCCTGTTCGCGTCGCTCCGCACGGTCGTGACCACCATCGGCGCCTACGGCCAATGGGGCAGCGCGCGCCGGCTGGTCACTTCGAACGCCACGGGCATTGTGTTCGTGCTGCCCCTGGCGTACGCCAACCGTCTCCGAGCCCTGCCGGGTGTGGAGGCGGTGAGCTGGGCCAACTGGATTGGTGCCCGCTACGGGGACGGCAAGCGCTTCTTCGCCAACTTCGCGGTGGACCCGGAGTCCTACCTGGACATGTACCCTGAGATGGTCCTGCCGCCGGATCAAAAGGAAGCGTTTCTCCGCGAGCGCACGTCGGCCATCGTCGGG
>DASWGV010000037.1:0-20367 GCA_036393515.1 Gemmatimonadales bacterium
TGGCGGGCGGCGACGCCGAGGTCTGGGGCGTCGCGTTGCTGTCGCTCAGGATCGCCCTGGTGGCCACCCTGGTGGCGTGCGTCGTCGGCATTCCGATCGGATTCGTGGTGGGCACGACCCGGTTCTGGGGGCGCCGCGCGGCCCTCACCGCGCTGAACACCATGCTCGCCTTCCCCACCGTCGTGGTGGGCCTGGTCATCTGGGGCCTCCTCTCGCGCCGTGGTCCGTTGGGTGACCTGGGCCTCCTCTACACCTGGTGGGCCATCGTGATCGCCGAAGTGGTGCTGGCCGCCCCGATCGCCGCCGCGCTCACCGCCGCGGCGGTTCAGGGCATCGACCCGCGGGTGCGCCGCACGGCTCTCACGCTCGGCGCTGGGCGGTGGCGGACGCACTGGGCCGTGGCGCGAGAGGCGCGGTTCGCCTTGCTTTCCGGTGTCGTAGTGGCGTTCGGGCGCGTGCTCGCGGAGGTCGGAGCCGCCACCATCGTGGGGGGCAACATCCGACAACACACGCGGACCCTCACCACAGCCGTGGCGCTGTCCACGTCCCAGGGTGATTTCGCCCTGGCTATGGCGCTGGGCCTGGTCCTCCTGGCTCTAGCGATCACGGTCAATGTGGTGCTCCAGCTCCTCCAGGGGCGCGGCGATGCTTAGCGTGCGAGGCCTGGAGCACCGGTACCGCGGCCGCATGGTGCTTGCGGTCGACGGCTTGACGCTCGACGCCGGCAGCATCACGGCTCTGCTGGGGCCTAACGGCTCCGGGAAGAGCACATTGCTCCGCATTCTCGCATGCGTCGAGCCGCCGACCCGCGGCACCGTGTCCTTGGATGCTCAACCGGTTGGCACGGCGGCCCTACGCCACTGGGCGCGCCGGCGCATCACGCTGGTGGAGCAGCGGCCGCTGCTGTTCCGGGGAACCGTGGCGGGGAACCTCACCTACGCCCTCTCACTGCACGGCGTCCGGGGCGCCGACGCGGCGCGGCACACCAAGAGCGCCCTCGATCGCCTGGACCTGACGCCGCTGGCGCATCGGGAGACGCGCTCCCTCAGCGAGGGGGAGATTCAGCGCGCGTCCATCGCGCGCGCCCTGGCGCTGGCACCGGCCGTCCTCCTGCTGGACGAGCCGGTGAGCGCCGCGGACCCGGCTACGGCCGCAGCCCTCTACCGCGAGCTCGAGGTGGAACGGGCGCGCGGGACCGCCATCTGCTTCGCGTCGCATCAGATGGAGGACGCCTATCGGTGGTCGGACCGGCTGCTGGCGCTCGCCGACGGCCGCTTGAGTTCCGTCACACCGGTGAACCTGTTCCGCACGGTGATCCCGGAGGGGGCCGGGGCCCGCACAGTGAGGGCCGGTCCGCTGGAGGTCCACATCCTCACCGACCGCTCGGGCCCTGCCACCATCGCCATTCCCCCGGAGGACGTCGTGGTGAGCCCCGCGCCCCTCCGCTCGAGCGCGCGCAACGCATTTCAGGGCCGCGTGACCCGGATCGGCGACGACGGTCGCGGCGGCGTCATGCTGACGGTGGACGTTGGAGTGGACCTGCGAGCGCACATCACCCGCGCCGCACTGGACGACCTGGGGCTGGGTCTGGGATCGCCCGTGGTCGTCACTTTCAAGACCCTGGCGGTCCGGGTGTTCTGACCCCGGTCCCACGCGGTACATTGCAGGCAACCATTCCATGGATACCAAGGCCCGTCCGGTCCCCGCGCCGGCCGCTCGCTCATCCGCCCCGGTACCGGGCGGCAGTACCGGTGCCGCGGAGTCCGCCGAAGCACCCGCCGTGGTTGACGAGGTGCCGGTGTGGTTGGAGGTGAACGGCGAACCCACGGTGACCTGGATGTGCACGCCCGACCAGCTGGAGGAGTTGGCGGTCGGGTGGCTGCACGGCGAAGGGTACATCAGCTCGCTCGCGGACCTACGGCGTCTGCGGCCCTGTGCGACCGACGTGGGGTTCTGGGCCGAGGTGGCGCCCGAGCTGCTGGCGGTGGTGAAACAGGAAGACCGCAAACGGGTGCTGGCGTCGGGCTGCGGGGCCGTGACCACCGCCCTGGGCGATCCGGCAACCCTGTCGCCGCGTGTCGGCACAACGGTGCTGCCGTCGCTGGAAGAAACGCGGGCCTTGTTCAAGACGCTGTTCGGGCGAGGCACGCGATACAAGGACACCGGTGGCATTCATGCCGCGGCGCTCACCGACGGCGTGGCACTGTTGTATCACGCGGAAGACATTGGCCGGCACAACGCCGTGGACAAGGTGATCGGCGCGGCGTTGCTGGCCGGACAGAATTTGGATGGGCTGGGCCTGCTGGTGACTGGACGGATCTCCGGGGAACTGGCCTTCAAGGCCGCGCGCGCGGGCCTGAGCTATGTGGCCACGCCGTCGGTCCCGTCGTCGCTGGCGCTGGAGATCGCCCGGCGCTCAGGGATCGTGCTGGTAGGTCGCGCGGTGAGCGGCTCGCCGCACGTCCATCGGCCGGGCGTGGGGCGCTGACGTGCGCGGCGCGGTCCTCGCCGGCGGCCAGGCATCCCGGTTCGACGGCAAGGCGAAGGGCCTGGAGAAGGTCGGCGCCGAGCGCATCGTGGACCGGGTGGCGCGAGCCGTGGAAGAGGCGACCGGCAGCCGGCCCATCCTCATCGCCAATGCGCCCCATGCCACCGCGTGGTGTCCCGGCTTGCAGGTGGTGCCCGACGTGTTGCCAGGCCGCGGGTCGTTGGGCGGCATTTACACCGCCGTGACAGCCGGCGACGGGCCGGTGCTGGTGGTGGCGTGGGACATGCCCTTTGTGTCGGTAGACCTGCTCCAAGCGCTCGTGGCGGGCGTGAACGGCTACGACGTTTTCCTCCCGGAAAGCGGCGGCAAGCGTGGGCTTGAGCCGTTGTGCGGCGTGTATGGGCCGGCGTGCGCCGGCGCGATTCGCGGGCGTCTCGAGCAGGAGGATTATCGGGCGATCGGATTCCACGACAGCGTCCGGGTCGGTACGTTGGCCCTCGCCGCGGTGGCTGGCCACGGAGATCCCGAGATGCTGTTTTATAACGTGAACACGGCGCAGGAGCTGGCGGAAGCAGAGGCGATGTGGCAGCGACGCGCCTGATCTCGGTGATCGGAAAGAAGGACGCCGGGAAGACTACGCTGGTGGTGGCCCTGGCGTCCGAGTTCGCGCGGCGCGGGAAACGCGTGGCGACTATCAAGCACGGCTCGCACCCGGCGCAAGTTGACACGCCGGGCACCGACACCTACCGCCACTACCGCGAGGGCATGGCGGCACAGGTCCTGATGGAATTCCCGGGCGGCCGGGTGATGTTCGAGCGGGTGGATCAGGAAGCGGAGCCCGAGGCGCTGGTGCGGCGATATCTCGAGGCCGAGATCGTGCTGATCGAGGGATACAAGAAGGCAAACCTGCCGAAGATCGAAGTGCATCGCGCCGCCGTGCACCGCGAGCCCCTGTTCGACCAGGCAAGCCCGGACGCGATGCTCTGGGCGGCCATGGTCACCGACGACGACCAGCTCAGGCTAACCATTCCAGTGTTCCGCTTCAGCGACACGGCCTGGCTGCCGTCGCTGGCCAACATTGCCTGGGACCGGGCCCAGCAGATCTCGAGGTAACCCGTGCTGACCCCGCGGGAAGCGGCCCGGACCATCCTCAGCGACGTCGTTCCCCTCCCCCTGGAGCGCCGTCCCCTGGCCGAGTGCCTGGGTCGCGTGCTCGCCACCGATGTGGTCAGCCCCATTGATCTGCCCCCCTGGACCAACTCGGCCATGGACGGCTACGCCACTCGCGCCGCGGACGTCTCGGCTCCTGGCGTCGAGCTGCGGATTCTCGAGACGGTGCACGCGGGTCGGTTCCCCGTCCGGCCCCTGGGCCCCGGCGAGAGCACACGGATCTTCACCGGCGCGCCACTGCCCGAGGGCGCTGACGGCGTCATTCGGCAGGAGGACACCACGCCGCTCGACGGGGACCGGGTGCGGATCGACCAGGTGCGGGACGCCGGCAGGAACATTCGCCACCGCGGCGAGGACATTCGGCGCGGCAGCATGGTGCTCTCGCGCGGCATGTGGCTCGGGCCGGCGGAACTGGGCGTGCTGGCCTCCATCGCCGAATCCGTGGTGCCCGTGCACCGGCGGCCGCAGGTGGCGTTCATGGGCTCCGGCGACGAGATCGCCGAGCTGGACGAGCGCGAGGCCATTCTCTCAGGGAAGAAGATCGCGTCATCCAATAGCTACACGCTCTCCAGTCTCATCCGGACGGCGGGGGCCGTGCCGGTGACCCTGGGGATCGCCAAAGACGATCCGGAGGACGTGCGACGGCGATTTGGCGCCGCAGCCGGCGCGGATCTTCTGGTAACCTCCGCGGGCGTGAGCGTCGGGGAGCACGACCACGTGCGCAGCGTGTTCGAAGAGATGGGCGGGACAGTGACCTTCTGGCGGATCCGCATGCGCCCGGGCGCCCCGGTGGGGTTTGGCCGCCTGGGCGCGGTACCCTGGATCGGCCTGCCGGGCAACCCGGTGAGTACCATGGTGACCTTCGAGCTGTTCGTTCGGCCGGTCATCCGCCGGATGCTCGGGGTGGCCCTTCCGTTTCGGCGCACGGTCCGCGTGCGGCTGGCGGAGCCCGTCAAGCTCGGCCCGCCGCTGCGCCACTTCCTCCGGGCCGTAGTCTCCGAGGAGAACGGCGAGCGGTCGGCCCGGCTCACGGGACCTCAAGGCTCCGGCATTCTCACCTCGATGGTGCTGGCCAACGCGCTCTTGATCGTGCCGGAGGATCGGAAGCAGGTGGAGGTGGGAGAGATGCTGGACGCGATCATGCTGGAAGACACGGTGCACGTGGAGGAGGCGCCGTACTAGGCGGCAGAGCGTGAGAGCGGCAGAGGCCCATCGGGCTCGGACTGCCGCTGTGCCGCCCTGCCGCTTCTCCGTTCTTGCATCCGTTCACATTCGTTGGTACTTGGGCCCGCTCCCCCCTTCCCTCGGCGTCCACCGCGGCCCCAGCACGTCCGTCGCCTTGCAATCCACACAGTTCGGCGCGTTGATCCGTAGGCCGCCCTCCACCCACTCGTACACGCCGGCCGGACACATCCGGGCGTAGAACTCGCCCACTTCCCGCGGCACACCGTCCACGGTGAGCAGGTGAGTCGGAATGGTGTCTCGGGTGGCGTTGCCTGAGCGGAACACGGCGTCCACCTTGCTGAACGTGAGCTTCCCGTCGGGCGTGAAGCGGCTGGGCCCCGGGGCCGACCGGGGGACCGCCGCGTCCGCCGGCATCACGATCCGGCTTGGGGGCAACAGTCCTCGCGTCACGGTCGCCAGTCCCGCACCGAGCGCGCCACTCAGGAATCCGTGGCGGAACGCGAGCCGCATGTTTCGCGTGCGGTAGAGGTCACGCATCACATACGAGCGCTCGAGCAAGCGGTCGTACTCGGCGAGCATGGCTGCGGACGTGTCCCTCGCCTTCAATGCCCGGAAGATGGCCCGGGCCGCGTACATGCCGGAATGCATCGCGTAGTGGACGCCCTTCAGGGCAGGAACGTTCACCAGCCCGGCCGCATCCCCCAGGATCACCACACCGTCACCGTGCCGTCGCGCCGGCAACGAGTAGTAGCCGCCTTCGGGGATCGTCTTAGCGCCCCACTCCAGCAGCTCCCCACCCTCGAGGTACTGCCGGAAGACCGGATGGAGCTTCATCCGCTGAAACAGCTCGTGCGTGTCCAGGTCGCCGTCGTGGCCGTCCAGCGCCGCCACCAACCCGAGCGCCACCAGGTTGGGGTGCAGCGGATACATGAAGCTCCCACCGAACACGCCGGCCGGGAGCGGCCACCCCATGGTGTGCACCACTGCGTCCAGCGGACGCTTGGTCTTCCACAGCTCCTTCACCCCAAGGGCGAACACCTGGGGATTGGGCGAGCTGATCCGCTGCCATTCGAGATAGGCTTGCGCAAGCAGCCCGCGGGTGCCCTCGGCGAGCACGGTCACCTTGGCGGTGACGTCCGTGGGCGGCGTGAAGCCCGAGCCGGGCTTGCCGTCGCGGTCCAGTCCGGACGGCACGGTGCGCACGCCGACGACGCGGTGGTCATTCACCAACAGCCCCGCAGCGGGGAATCCCGGGAACAGGTTCACACCGAGCGTCTCGGCCTGCTCCCCCAGCCACCGTGCCATCTCGCTGAGCGACGCGACGTAGAACCCGTGATTCCGCATGGTGGGCGGCATGGGCACGCGGAACGACCGGCCCTCCGAAAGCAGGTAGACCGCTTCACGCGGCACCGCCTGCCCGAATGGGAAGTCGCGGTCCGTCATGGCGGGGAACAGATCGCGAAACGCGATGGGGTTCACCACGGCACCGGAGAGGCAATGGTCTCCCAGGCGCTCCCCCTTTTCCAACACGCCGATGCCGACGTCGCCCAGGCCCCCGCCCCGCTGGTTGTCTTCGGCCACCAGCCGCGCCAACTCGATAGCGCCCGCCAACCCCGAGGGCCCGCCACCCACGAACACCACGTCGAGCTCGAGAGACTCGGGCCCCGGCGGCTCGCTCACCACCAGGCTGTGGTGCGGGAGCGGGGGCTGGTGCCGCAAGGGAACGAAGGTGCCAGGCACCGTCACCCCGCGCGAAGCTTGCGGATCTCGTCGGTCAGGCGCGGTACGATGGCAAACAGATCGCCCACCAGGCCGTAATCGGCGATCTTGAAGATGGGAGCGTCCTTGTCCTTGTTGATCGCCACGATGACCTTGGCGTTCCGCATGCCGGCCACGTGCTGAATGGCGCCCGATATGCCCACGGCGATGTAGAGGTTGGGACTGACTGTCTTGCCGGTCTGCCCCACCTGGTCGGCATGGGGCCGCCACCCCGCGTCCACCACCGCGCGGGACGCGCCCACCGCGGCGCCGCCGATGGCGGCCGCCAGCTCCTCCAGCAGCGCGAAGTTCGCCGGCTCCTTCAATCCGCGACCGCCACTCACAATGATGGACGCCTCCGCTACATCCAGCCGGGCGCCCGGCGGCTCCTTCACCCGGACAGTCTTCACGGCCGGCCCCGGCTCGGTGGGGGCGGACGCAGACACCGTGGCCGCCGACCGCGCCCGCTCCAGCGGGGGGATGCTGTTGGGCCTGACGGTGACCACGCAGGGCGTCCCCGCGATGCGAAGCCGATACACCGCCTTGCCCGCGTACACCGGCCGGCTGACCGTCACCGCACCGTGCTCGTAGGTTACCGACGTCACGTCGGCGGCGAGCGGGCAGGATAGCCTCGCGGCAATCCGTGGCCCCAGGTCCTTGCCCAGCGCGGTGGCGCTCAGCACGACCGTCACCGGGCCCTCCGCCCGCGCCTGCGCCACCGTTGCGGCGGCGTACGCGGCGGGCTGGTACAGTGCCAACCCATCGTCCGTCACGTGCGCCACGCGGTCGGCGCCGTAGGTCCCCAACGTCGACGTGTCGGCCACTGGCCCCAGCACCAGGGCCGTCACCGTGCCCTGCATGCCGTCCGCCAAGGCACGCGCGGCGGTCAGCGCTTCATGGGACACGCGCTTGACGACGCCGTCGCGCTGCTCAATCACCGCCAGTACGGACGCCATCACAGCACCTTCGCCTCGTGACGAAGCGCTTCGATCAACGCGGGGACGGCGTCCGGTCCTTCACCCACAATGCGGCCCGCTTGCCGCTCTGCGGGGAGCGTGAGATCCAGCACGTCCACTCCGCCGGCCGCAAGCTCCACCGGCTTCACCTCCAGTGGCTTCTTCTTAGCCGCCATGATGCCTTTGAGCGCGGGATAGCGGGGCTCGTTCAGCCCTTTGTCCACCGTCAGCAGGGCCGGCAGGGCGAATTCCACCACCTCGACGCCACCCTCGATTTCCCGCTCTGCCGTTCCCCGGCCCTCGTTGAGCTCCAGCCCCGCGACGGCCGTCACGCACGGCACGCCGAGCAGCTCGCCCACCATGGGCCCCACGGCATGATTGTAGTCATCCACCGCGAGCTTGCCGAACAGCACCAGGTCGTATGCGCCGGCGCGGATCTCCTCCGCGAGCGGGCGGGCCACGGCGAGCGGGTCGAGCGAGCGGATGTCGGTCTTGAGCAACACCCCCCGGTCGGCGCCCATGGCCAGTGCGCTCCGGATGGTTTCTTGTGCCGCCTCGGGTCCCAGGCTCACCACCACGACCTCGCCGGCACCGGCGGCCTCGCGCCGGCGCAACGCCTCCTCTACCGCGAACTCATCATAGGGATTGAGAATGAACTTGATGCCGGCTTCATCCACGCTTTTCCCGTCGGCGGCGATCTTGATGCGGGTTTCGGTGTCGGGGACGCGCTTGATGCAAACGCAAATCTTCAAGACGCAAACCCTCTCTTCCAAGCGAATATCGTCTATCGCGGCGCGGAGGCATGATAGGCAACGCCAGGCGGCGGGAAGCTTACCCGGGCCTCATGACCCGGGCAACCGGTTCACCACCACCGTTTGCGGCGGAAATACCACACCATGGCGCCCGCGATCATGGCCATTCCGCCCATCACGGCGGCGTACCCCCAACGCCAGCGCAGCTCCGGCATGACGTCGAAGTTCATGCCGTACACGCCCACCACGAAGGTCAGGGGAATGAAGATGGTGGCAATGATGGTCAGAAACTTCATGACCTCGTTCAGCCGGTTGCTCACGTTCGTCAGGTAGATCTCCAGCATGCCGGCGCTCATGTCGCGGTACCCATCCAGGGCGTCCACAATCTGAATGGCGTGGTCGTGAACGTCCCGGAGATAAGGCTGGGTAGATTCCTGAATGAGCCCAATGCCACCGCGATGCAACGCTCCAATGACCTCTCGCAAGGGCCACACGGCTCGCCGCAGCCCAAGCAGCTCGGTGCGCAATCCGTGCAGCTCGCGCAGCATCGCCTGGTCCACGCTGGTGAGCATGCGGTCCTCCAGATGGTCCAGACGATCCCCCAGGTGCTCGATGACCGCGAAGTACTTGTCCACCATGGCGTCGATCAGCGCGTAGGCAAGATAGTCCGGGCCCATCCGGCAGATCCGGCCGCGGTTCTCCCGAATCCACAGCCGCACGGCGTCGAACACGTCACCCGCCTTGCCCTCCTGAAGGGTGATGAGCCAGCCGCCGCCGAAGACGATGCTGACTTGCTCTCGCTCCACGGCGCCGTTCTTGAGACTCAGCATGCTGAGGACCACGTACACGTAGGTGTCGAAGTCCTCTACCTTGGGCCGCTGAGTGGTGTTGAGAATGTCCTCCAGCAGCAGCGGATGAATGCCGAACAGCGTGCCGAGCCGCTCGACGATGTCAACCCGGTGCACTCCATCCACATCGATCCAGGTAACGGCGGCGTTGCCGCTCGGCGCAGCCAGATCTGCGAGGCTCGCCAGGCGCTCACTCAGAATCCCCTGCTCCCGGTACTCCAGCACCCTGATGCTGACCGGTTGCGCCGTTTCTTCGCCCACGTGCACCAGGCTGCCGGGGGCCAGACCAGCTTTCTGAGATCGTCGCCTGACGCGTTTCGCCATGCGGAGAGCTTTCAGGATGGAGGGACCGGAAGCGGCGTGGGCGCAGGCTCCGGGTCCACGAAGCCGATCACTTTGTGCGTGCCGTCGCAGAACGGCTTGGTCTTGGAGTGTCCGCAGCGGCACAACGCAAAGGCCTCTTTCGCCTCGATCACATTGCCGTCGTGGTCCGTGAGCACCACCGGGCCCTGAACCCGATAGGGGCCGTTCCGGCGGACCGTAATCTGCGCCACGCTGTTCGCTCCTTTCGCCGGCGATGACCGGCCGTTACTGAACCGACTGACGCACCAAGACCGCGCGAGCGCCTGACCTCATCCGCCGGCGATGATGCGGTACACGTTCCCGTTGGCCGAGAGAATGTACAGCTCACCCGCAGCGTCCTCACCGAAGGAGAGGACCGACCCAAGCGAGCCGACCGCCCATTCGTGCCGATCTGACACCCGCCCGTCCTGATACCGAAAACTGCGAAGCCAGCCGCCGCAGTAATCGGAGTACACGTAGTGCCCCCGAAGACCGGGGATGGCCTCACCCCGATAGACCAATCCCCCCGTGACGGAGCATCCATCCGCATGACTGTATTCCACGACCGGCAGGGTGAGACCGGTGCGGTCGCAGGTGGTGGCGCCGTAGCACTCGGAACCCTCCAGCACGTTCCACCCATAATTGATCTCGGCGTCCGCCTGCGGCACGACGTTGACCTCCTCCCAGCGCGACTGGCCCACGTCCGCGACGTAGAGGGTGCGAGCCACCCGATCGAACGCGAAGCGCCACGGGTTGCGCAGTCCGGAGGCCCAGATCTCCCCGCGTCTCCCCGCCTGGCCGGCGAACGGGTTATCCGCCGGCACGGCGTACGGCGTCCCCGCGTCGACGTCAAGCCGCAGCAGCTTGCCGAGCAGCGAGTTCAGGTTCTGTCCGTGCCGTTGGGGATCCCCGCCGGACCCTCCATCCCCCAGCGCGACATACAGCATGCCGTCCGGCCCGAACATCTGGTGCCCACCGTTGTGATTGGCGAATGGCTGGTCCACCGTAAGGATGAGTTGAGCGGTCGTCGTGTCCAGCCGGTTGGGATCCGCGCCGAGGGTGTACCGCTCGACCCGGGTATCTCCCCCGGTGTCGGTGTAATTGACGTAGACGAACCCGTTGGATGCGTAGGCCGGGTGAAAGGCGACACTCAAGAGCCCCCGTTCGCCGCCGGAAAGCACTCGGCTCGTGATGTTGAGGAAGGGCGTGGTGAGGAGCTGGCCGTTCTCGACGATCCGGATCCGACCGGGCTGCTCCACGATAAACCAACGAGTATCGCCGGAGGGCGCCGTCAAGTAGAGCGGACTGGACAACCCGCTCGCCACCACCTCCACAGCAATGTCGTCCGGCAGGGGTTCCTGGGGCCCTACTGCATCACAACTCAGCGCCACGACCGCCGCCGCGGCGAGCAGGGGTCCCAACCTACGCGGACCGCTGGAGCCGCTTAAGCAGCTGAATCTGGCCGGCATGGTAGAGATCATGCATGGCAACTCCGTGGACCATCTCCGCGTTGGTCCAGCGGCCTCGCCCCCCCCGCTTCGCGAACGCGGCGGGGGGAAGTACCGCCACGGCTTCGCGCAGGCCGCGGTGCTGCTCCTTGAGAAGGGCCAGATCGGCCCGCCACTGCCGGTCCTCGGTGAGGCCCGGCAGGCCCGGCCAGTTGCTTCCCGCCCGAGGAAACGCGCCCTGAACGCCGCCGGCCAGCCGCCGGCGCACTGCGTACTTCCAGTACGCGGTGTGCAGCACTAACTCCCAGATGTTGTGGCGCCCCCTGGCCGGACGCCACAGCGCCTGCCGGCGGGTGACACCGCGAAGCGCACCGGCCAGAGTCGGCCCATGCCAGGCGTGGTGATCGAACCCCTGATCCAGCAGCCGAAGCAACAATGCGATCTCGCGGCCCGGCGCCCGGCGTCGTCTCACGTCGTCCCTCGCCGCTCGGCGTCGCCCGCCTTCCGTCCCCGCCCCATCTGCACCACCGTGTCGAACTCCTGGCCCGTCACCGGCTGTACCGAGGGCCGCCTGCCCGGCTGCACCACCATCATCCCCTTGAGTGTTGCGGTCGTCTTCAGCGTCTCGAGGGAAACGACGCCGGGGAACCGCTCGACAAACCGCACGTCCACCATGTACCACATGGGCTTTTCCGGACGGCTCTTGGGATCGTAATACTCATGGCCCTTTTGGAACGCCCGATGATCCGGATACGCCTCCCGTGCGACCTCGGCCATGCCGGTCACGCCGGAAGGATGGGCGTTGGACGCATAGAACAGGACGCCGTCACCCTGGCGCATCTCCCGCATGAAGTTGCGCGCCTGGAAATTCCGCACGCCCTCCCAGGAGGTCACACCATCCCGTGCAAGCGCGTCGATGGTGTAGGCCTCGGGCTCGCACTTCATCAACCAGTATTGCCGTTCGCGTGATACCATTGCCGTGTGCACTCCTGAAGTCCGACGTTATGTACACCCTAGAGGCAACGCCAGGGCCAGCCGCAGGCTGAGTCCCTTCGGGGCATGTGGGCGAGGAGAAACCATGATGGGCGGCATTGTTGTCACCGGCGCGTCCACCGGTATCGGCGCGGCGATCGCCCGCCGGCTCAGCGCGGCAGGTTACCTGGTGTTCGGCACGGTGCGCCGCCCGGCGGACGCCGAGGGCCTCGAGCGACTCGGGGCCGTGCCGGTGCAGATGGACGTCACCGATGGCGGGAGCATTCGGGCCGCCCGATCCGAGATCGAGGGCCGGCTGGGCACCGGACCCCTGGCTGGGATCGTGAACAACGCCGGCATCGCCGCGGCTGGCCCGCTGGAGTATCTCCCCCTGGACGACCTTCGCCGCGTGCTCGAGGTCAACGTGGTGGGCCTGGTGGCCGTGACTCAGGCGTTCCTGCCCGCCCTGCGGCGCTCACGCGGGCGGGTGATCAACATCGGGTCGGTCTCCGGCCGCGTGGCCCTGCCCTTCGGCGGACCCTACGCCGCGTCGAAATTTGCCGTAGAGGCGATCTCGGACAGCCTCCGCCGGGAACTGCTCCCGTCCGGCATCCGCGTGGTGCTGATCCAACCGGGGTCCATCGCCACCCCCATCTGGGACAAAGTGGCCGGCATCGACCTGGGCCAGTACCGAGAGACTCCCTATGGCCCCGTCCTACCAGTCATCCGGGACCGGACGATCAGGTCGGGACAGCACGGCTTGCCCGCCGACCGGGTGGCGATCGCCGTCCTGGCCGCGCTCGCCGCGCCACGGCCGCCCACTCGCATGCTGGTGGTCCGGCGGCCCTTCGCCGCACGGCTGATGCGGATCCTGCCGGACCGCTGGGTGGACCGCTCGGTGGCGAGGAGGCTGTGGAGCTGAGAAAGGTCCCAACCTCACCCCCTCATCCTCCGAACGCACTCAACCCCGTCACCGCTTGTCCCAGCACCAGCGTATGGACGTCGTGCGTCCCCTCGTAGGTGTAGACGCTCTCCAGGTTGGCCAGGTGACGCATGGCCTGGTACTCGGCCAGGATGCCGTTGGCGCCGAGCAGTCGCCGCGTTTCGCGCGCCGCCTCCGTGGCCATGTTCACGTTGTTCCGTTTGGCCAGCGACACCTGCTCCGGCGTCATGGTCCCCCGATCCTTCAGGCGACCTAACTGGACGCAGAGCAGTTGGGCCTTGGTGATTTCCGTGAGCATCTCCGCCAGCCGAGCCTGCTGGAGCTGATATCCACCGATCGGCCGGTCGAACATCACCCGGTTCTTGCTGTAGACGACCGCCTCCTCGAAGCACGCCATGGCCGCGCCGACGGCGCCCCATGCAATGCCGTAGCGGGCCTGCGTGAGGCACATGAGCGGGCTCTTCAACCCTCCAGACCTGGGCAGCAGGGCATCCTTCGGCACCCGTACGTCCTCCAGCACCAACTCGCTGGTGTCGCTCGCCCGGAGGGACAGCTTCCCCTTCTGGTCCTTGGCGGTGAATCCCTTGGTGTCGGTCGGCACGATGAAACCGCGAATGGACGCCACGTCACCCAAGGCGCCCGTCTTGGCCCAGATGATGGCCACCTGCGCGGTGGACCCGTTGGTGATCCACATCTTGGCGCCGTTCAGGACCCATCCGTTCGCCGTTTCCCTGGCGGTGGTGATCATGCCCGCCGGGTTGGACCCGAAGTCCGGCTCGGTCAGGCCAAAACAGCCTACGGTCGTGCCGCTGGCGAGCCGGGGCAGCCAGGACCGCTTCTGGTCGTCGCTTCCGAAGGCGAAGATGGGATACATCACCAGCGCTCCCTGCACCGAGGCGAAGGAACGAACCCCCGAATCGCCGCGCTCCAACTCCTGCATGATGAGACCGTACGCTACGTTGTTCAGTCCGGCGCACCCGTACTCCTCCGGCAGGTTCGCCCCGAACATGCCGAGCTCAGCCATGGCGGGTACGAGGTGAAGCGGGAACCGCCCCTCGACGTAGTGCTGCCCGATGATCGGCATGACGGCGTCATCCACCCATCGCCGAATGGTGTGACGCACCGCTCGCTCATCCTCGGAGAGGAGCGAGTCGGCGTCATAGAAATCAATGCCCTGGAAGGCCATGCGTCGTCCTCACGTCTGGTCTATGACGTCCCCGGCTCATCGCCGCTACACCGTTCCGGTGCGCCGCAATCCGTCTGGCCCGTCCGCCTGTCCATCCTGGCCGCCTTCGTCCGCCTCTCTGGTGTCCGGGTCGGTCCGTCTCCGGCGCGCAAAGGAATGCACGTCCGAGCGCCGGAACACTCGGCGATCCTTGTCCCACCGATAGAACTCCACGTGCACTGCTCCTTCGTCCACGATGACGCGATTGAACGCCGGCGGCCGACCCCCGCGCGACCCGCGCGAAAGCGTCCCCGCGCAGGAAACCACGATGCGCCGATCCAGCAAGTCCGCCTGTTCCTGATGATCGTGCCCGCACAGGACGACCTCCGCCCCGGACGCTGCGATCCGCCGCTGCGCCTGACGCCATCGGGCCAACCCCATGCGGCCGGACAGGTCACCGCGCAGCACGTTGTGGTGCAGCACCAGGACGCGGGTCTGCTCCGGGCCCGCCTGAGCGAACACCGCCGCGACCCTCATGATCTCGCGCTTGGGAAGGTGACCCTTCACGGCGATGTCCCGCACGCGGGGCGTGAGCGACCCCCAGGCCACTCCGTGTGCCGTGACCGCGCCCGCCACGATGGCGTCAGGAAAGGTCAGCGTTGGCGCCAGGACGGCGCCGAAGTACACGCGGTACTTGACATACTTGGCCGCGCGGGCGAACGGGATAAAGGGGCGCCGCCACCACTGAACATCGTGATTCCCCGGCACCAGGTACACCGGCGCGGTGCGTTCCAGCTCGCGCACCAACGCGCGCGCGGCCTGGAATTCCCCGTGACGGGCGCGCTGCGACAAATCGCCGGAAAGCACAATGCAACGCGGGTCCAGGTCCGGCACCAGCGCTTGGACCCCTTCGATCAGCGCCGGGTCCGCCTTGCCGCCGAAGTGGGTGTCGGATAGGTGGACCATTGAAAAGCTCACGCCACCAGCCCCCTGCGCGCCGCCAGACGTACCGGTGGACGGACCAAGCGAGTCCGCGGTACCAGGCCGAACTCCCCCGGGCGTCCCCCGGTACGTCCGATACGCCCCGGCACGTCCTTCAGGGCAACAACTCCCTCGCCGCCCGCCGAACCACCATGTTGCTGAGCAGGTACCAGGCGGCCACGGCCATGGCGCTCACCAGGCGGCCGCGCGGGTCGGGCGGGAGCCGCACCAGGACGTAGATGGCGAGCAAGACCGTGGTGCTCGCAGCCGCCAGGCGCCCCAGCCGCCGGGCGCGGCGCTCGATCTCCTGCCGGCAGTCCCGGCACAACGCGCCGAGCGGTAGCTCGACCGGCCGATGGCACCGGGGGCACTCCCGCTCACGCAACGCGCCGAGAAACGGCGTCGGTGAACTCGATCGTCGTTGCATGACCGCCCAGGTCTTTGGTGCGAATACCGTCGTGCCGCAGGGTCTGCTCCACCGCCGCGCGGATGCGCGTGGCGCGGGCCTGCTCGCCCACGTGGTCCAGCATCATGCAGGCGGCCAGCAGGAGGGCGCACGGATTGGCCACACCCTGGCCCGCGATGTCGGGGGCCGATCCATGAACGGCTTCGAAGATGGCCGTGCGGCCGCCGATGTTCGCCCCGGGGGCCAGCCCGAGGCCCCCTACCAGGCCCGCGATCTCGTCGCTCAGGATGTCGCCAAACATGTTGGTGGTGACGATCACGTCGAACAGCGACGGGTCGAGCACCAGCTTCATGGCGCAGGCATCAATGATCATGTCGTCCACCGCCACCTGTCCTTCGTAGCGCTTCGACACCTCGCGGCCCACCTCCAGAAACAGCCCGCTCACCGCTTTAAGAATGTTGGCCTTGTGCACGATGGTGATCTTATGCCGCCCGTTGGCCACTGCGTAATCGAAGGCGTAGCGCACGATGCGCTCGCACCCGACCCGGGTGACGACGGCCATGGACTGCGCCACCGCTTTGGGGTCGCCAGCCACGGGAATGTGGGCCTCAAAGCCCACGTACAGGCCCTCCGTATTCTCTCGCACCAGCACAATATCAACCCCGTCATAGCGGCCGCCCGGAACGATCGACTTGGTGGGCCGCACGTTGGCGTAGAGATCGAATTCGCGGCGCAGCGCCACATTCACGGAGCGGAACCCAGTGCCGACCGGCGTGGTGAGCGGACCCTTCAGCGCCAGATTGGTCTGCCGGATGCTCTCGATGGTGGCGTCCGGCAGCGGGGTGCCGGTCTCCTCCAACGCGGCAACGCCCGCCAGCTGTTCGTCCCAGTCAAAGCGCGCGCCGGCCGCGTCCAGCACCCGCAGCGTGGCTTCCATGATCTCGGGGCCGATCCCGTCGCCCCGGATCAGCGTGGCGGGCCGGCTCACGGCAGGCCCGGCGTCAGAGCGCGGACCGCGCGCCGGAAGGCGTCCCACGGTTCGGCACCTTCCGCGTTGGCCACTGTGCGCCAACCAATCGCGCCGCTCCGCACGTCCGCCAGCACCACGGTCAGCTCGGCGCGCCCGGCGTTCACCGTGCCCGGTACGAAGACCAAGGCGGCCGGCACCATCACATACCGGTCCCCCACGGCCGCCACCAGCGTGCGCATCTGACTCCAAAGCGGGTCGGGCATCTGGCGAAACGAAGGGGAGCGGAGCAGCGCGGTGGCCATCTGGTCCGGGTCCGCGAACGCGCCGGCGTTCCGCCGCGCCGCTTGGCGCAACTGTCCGGGCGCCACCCAGGTGACTTCCGGCGCTCGCTCCCTCAGGACGTCGACCAGCAGCGAGTCGGCGCGGTCCAGCGCAGCCCGGCGCACGCCCACGGCGTCCCGCCAAGGAAGTGCTTCGTCCGTCACCACCAGCGTCAGGGGGAAAATCGCGACTCGCTGACCGGCGAGCCCGGCGGTCGGCAACGGCGCCGTCGGCGCCGGACCGGCCGGGGCCGGCCGGCTGCCAGCACAGGCCGCCGCCCCAACCAGACACGCCGCCATGCCCAGGAACCGCCTCACCCGCGAGAACTTAAGTGCGCCGCCCGGACTCGCCAACGGGGTGCTACCCCACGGTCAGCCCGCCGTCCACCACGATCACCTGCCCCGTGATGTGCCGCGCCGCCTCCGAGCACAGAAACGCCACCACGTTGGCCACGTCTTCCGGCTCCGCCACGCGGTTGAGCAGCGATTCCTTCTCCGCCCGCTCGATGACCTCCGCCGGGAGCTTGGAGATCATCTCGGTGCGCACGAACCCGGGCGCCACCCCGTTGACGTTGATGCTCGAGGGCCCCAGATCCACCGCCGCCGCCCGGGTGAGCCCAATGACCGCTGCTTTGCTCGCGGCGTAGTTGGTGATCCCGAAGCCCGGTGTGTAGGCCTGATGGGACGACACATTCACGATCTTGCCGTAGCGCTGCTTGCGGAGCGCCGGGGCAACGGCACGGATGCAATGGAACGCTCCGGTGACGTTGGTGTCCATCACTTCGTTCCACGCCTCGTCCGACAGGCGCCACAGGGCGCCGTCGTGCGCCACCCCCGCGTTGTTCACCAGGTAATGCACGCCGCCCAGCTCGGCTTTCACCGCCTCGACAAACGTGTCCACGGCCCCGGGGTCGCGGACGTCGCACGGGGCGCAGTACACCTCGACGCCCAGGCCCCGCAGGGCCGTCTCCGTGAGCAGGGCCTGGCCCGCGATGTCCCGCTCCCGGACGTTGAGGTAGTTGAAGCCGACGCGCACGCCTTGTCGCGCGAACTCCAGGGCGATAGCCCGGCCGAGGCCGGTCGCGCCCCCGGTGACGATCGCGACGTTCCCTCGCATCTCCCGCGGCACGGCGGTCACGGGTTGCGCCTGGGGCGCGAGCGTCACACCGGACGCGCGCCCTCGTCCTTCGAACATGGACGCCCCAGGGCCGGAGAACGGAATAGAGCCGCTCGCGAGGTGGTGAGGAGGCTCGAACGTACGCCTTGCGGCAGGTTCCGGCAACCGGACCGCGGCGGCCCCGAGGGTTGCCTGTCAGGCCGCAGCGCAGCATTCTCTAACTCTTCTATGCGCCTTTCTCCGACGGCCCGCTGATCAGCGGACGCTCACCCCCACACGCCACCAGTGTCCTCCCACGCACCTCCGGGCGCGGGCCGCGCCCTACGCCAGACCCTCCGCGTCGCGCATGTCGTGGACCGGCTGAGCGAGCGACTGGGCCGATGGGTCATCTGGATCTCCTTGCTGATGGTCCTGGTGGCGTGTTTGAACACGGTGCTCCGCTATCTCGGCCGGCGGATCGGCGCCGAGCTGACGTCCAACGCGTACATCGAGCTTCAATGGTACCTGTTCAGCATGCTGTTCCTGCTCACGGCCGGCTACGCCCTGAGGCACGACCGGCACGTGCGGGTCGACGTTTTCTACGCTCGCCTTTCGGTCCGCGCGCGCGCGTGGATTGACGTGATCGGCATCGCCACCTTCCTGGTCCCGTTCTGCCTCTTCGGACTCTGGGTATCCTGGCCAGCGGTGCGGAATTCGTGGACCATTCTGGAGGGATCGCCCGACCCCGGGGGCCTGCCACGCTATCCCATCAAGACCATGATCCTGGTGTCGTTCCTCCTGCTCTTGCTGCAAGGGTTGGCGGAGATGGTGAAGCGGATCGCCACGCTGCGCGGCGAGGCGAGCGAGGCGCCGCCTGAACCCCATCACCGGGAGCTGGTGTGAACGCCGAGTGGCTGGGGCCGGCCATGTTCCTGGTGGTCCTGCTGTTCATCTTCACAGGATTTCCGGTCGCGTTTGCCCTGGCCGGCACCGCGCTCCTGTTCGCGGGGCTGGGAACGGCGCTGGGCGTGTTCGACATCCCGCTCTTGTTCGCCCTCCCCGAGCGGATATTCGGCATCATGGGGAATTTCGTGCTCCTGGCGGTGCCGTTTTTCATCTTGATGGGCACCGTGCTGGAGCGGTCGCGGCTCGCCGAGGACCTGCTGCAGACCATCGGGGTGCTGTTCGGACCGGCGCGCGGCGGCCTGGCCCTCGCCGTGGTGGTGGTCGGCACGCTGCTCGCGGCGGCCACCGGTGTGGTCGGCGCGTCCGTCGTGGCCATGGGCCTGATCTCCCTGCCGGTCATGCTGCGCTATCACTACTCGATGGAACTGGCGACCGGTGTGATCGCCGCGGCCGGCACGCTCGGGCAGATCATCCCGCCCAGCGTGGTGCTCGTGGTCCTGGGAGATCAGATGGGCGTCTCGGTGGGCGACCTCTTCATCGGGAGCCTGCTCCCCGGCCTGCTGCTGGCAGCGATGTATGGTGTCTACGTCGCGATGGTGGGGTTCCTGCGGCCGGAGGCGGCCCCCGCGCTCCCCAAGAGCGAGCGGCAGCTGACCGGCGCGGCCCTGACACGGCGAGTTGCCACGGCGCTGGTCCCGCCGCTACTCCTCATTCTGCTGGTGTTGGGGAGCATTTTTGCGGGGATCGCCACGCCTACGGAGGCGGGAGCCATGGGCGCGCTGGGGGCCCTGCTGCTCGCCGCCGCCAACCGGCGCCTCACCCGCGACGCGCTGATCGGCGCCATGGATGAAACCACCAAGCTCACGACCATGGTGGTCTTCCTGCTGATCGGGGCGACCGCGTTCACGCTGGTATTCCGCGGCTTGGGCGGGGACCTGTGGATCGATCGCCTGTTAACCAACTTGCCGGGCGGCAAGGTCGGGCTGCTGATCGTGGCCAACCTGGCGATCTTCGGGCTGGGGTTCTTCCTGGACTTCTTCGAGATCGCGTTCATCCTGATCCCGTTGCTCGCGCCAGCGGCACAGCGCCTGGGCATTGATCTCGTGTGGTTCGGCGTGATGATCGGGATGAACCTGCAAACTTCCTTCCTCACGCCGCCCTTCGGTTTCGCGCTGTTCTACCTCCGGGGCGTGGCGCCGCCCCAGGTCACAACTATGCACATCTACCGGGGGGCGGTGCCCTTCATCATCATCCAACTCATCGGCCTGGGCCTCATCATTGCGTTTCCGGGACTCGTGACCGCGCTGCTGCGATAGCCCGCAACGGGTAGACAGCCGACCGGACGGGAGGACCCAGGAACTGGGTCCACCAAGCACCGGCTGGCGATGACCGTTACGCGGAACTCCCACCTGCGACGCGGGGGAACGCAAAGTCCGCATACGCACGTTCCGCCGTGTCGAACCAGCGATACGCCTGGACCCGCCACGCCTTCCATGAATCGTACACCTTTCGGTAGCCGACATTCTGGCTCGCCTGTTCCTCGTACAGGGCGAACGAAGTCCGGTGGGCCGCGGTCATGATCTCTTCTGAAAAAGCTCGGAGCTGCACGCCGGAGGCGATGAGCCGCTCCAGCGCCGGCGGGTTCACGCTGTCGTAGCGAG
>DASWGV010000038.1:0-8760 GCA_036393515.1 Gemmatimonadales bacterium
TTCTGATCCGGTGGTAGCTTAGCTCTCATGGCAATCACCATCCTGGCGGTCGGCCTGCTGGTGTTTTTCGGCCATTTCCTGGCCGGGTTCTTCGAGCGCACCAAGGTGCCGGACGTCCTGATCCTGGTGCTCGCCGGGATGATCCTGGGGCCGGTGCTCCAGGTCGTCGAGCCGGCGGATTTCGGCAAAGTGGGTCCGGTCTTCACCACCCTCGCGCTGATCATCATTCTGTTCGAGGGCGGTATTCATCTCAACATCAAGGCCCTCGGCCCGGCGGCGGTGGACACGCTGACCGTGACGCTCGCCTCCATGGTCCTTACGGTCCTGCTGCTGAGTCTCCTGGCGGACCTCCTGCTCCCGGTTGACTTCACCACGGCGCTCTTTGTGGGAACGGTGCTTGGCGGAACCTCCTCCGCGGTGGTGGTGCCGCTCATTCGGGTCCTCAAGCTGAGCGCCGTGCCGAGCACCGTGCTGTTCCTGGAATCCGCGCTGACGGATGTGCTGGTGATTGTGCTGGCATTGGGCCTGCTTCAGAGCATGACGGCCGCCGCGGAAGGCGGGGGAGTCGCGGCGTTGGGCGGCGGCGGCCTGGTGGCGCAGATCGCCGGCTCGTTCCTGTTGGCGGGCTTAGTGGGAACCGCGGGGGCGCTGGTGTGGTCGGCCGTCCTGGACCGCGTGCGCCAGGTGCCCAACACCGTGTTCACCACCCTGGCGTACGTCTTCATTCTCTTTGGGCTCACCGAGCTGTGGGGCTACAGCGGCGCGATCGCGGCGCTGGCGTTCGGCATCGCCGTGGCGAACTTCCCCAACATCCCCGACCGGCTCCGCGGCAGGGTCCTCGCCTTCCGCCTGGCGGCGTTCGCCGAGCAGGAGCGGGCGTTCTTTGCCGAGGCCGTGTTCCTGGTGAAGACCTTCTTCTTCGTCTACCTCGGCGTGTCCATCACCTTCTCGGACCGGCGGGCCATGGTCACGGGATTGCTCCTGGGCGCGGCGGCGCTGGTCGCCCGGGCGCCGGTGGTGCGGCTCCTGGCGAACCCGGCGACGACCTCCCGGCGGGATGCGGCCCTGATGACGGCCCTGGTGCCGAAGGGCCTGGCGGCTGCGGTCATTGCGTCGCTGCCGGCCCAAGCCGGCCTGCCCGGGAGCGGGATCATCCAGGGAACGGTGTACGCCGCCATCGTCTCCAGCATCGTGACGTGCGCGGTGCTGGTGTTCGTGGTGGAGCGGGGCACCGCGGAGGCCCTGCTCCGGCCCTGGCTCCGGAAATTCCCGGTCAAGATCGACCAAGCCGAGGGAGCGGCGGCCGGCCCGGCGGTGGTGGTTCCCGCGCTTTCGGCGCCGCTGACGGATTTGCAGGAGCCGAACCCGATTACCCCCGTGGGACCGCCCGAGGTCCTGGACCAGAGCTGAGCGACCCTAAGGGAATCGAGGCCTCAACCGCTCCAACGGTCGGCCCAACACCAGGCCATGATCGCGAACGCTGGCGCGCCTCGCGGGTAGCAGGGTATTGTTATTCCCCCTGCACCCCCAATCGAGAGGTAGATCATGCACCGCGCCCTTGGTTCCGCAATTGTGTTGGCCAGCATGGTCGGTGTTACCGGCGTCACCGCTGCCCAGGAGGACCCGAACCGGGTGGTCGCCGGCGGCGGCATCTCCGTTCCAGGGTGGATGGGGAAGGCCGACGCCGGCTCCGTCAACGAAGCCAAGCTCGCCAAGGAAGGCGAGGTGCTGGTCGTGACCACCGGTCCGGCGATCACCTACTGGAATCCGGCCAACCGGGCCAGCGGGGACTACACCGTCAAGGCGACGTTCACCGAACCCAAGTACATGAACATCAACAACCACCCGCATCCGTACGGCATCGTCATCGCCGGAAACGATCTGGGCACGGACCAGCAGAGCTATCTCTACTGCGCGGCGTACGGCAGCGGCACGTTCATCGTGCGTGGCTTCGGCCCCGCGGCCTTCCAGATGGGTGGGCGACGTCCCACGGCCCATGACGCCGTTCACAAGGCGGCCGGTCCCGGGCAGCCCGTGACGCAGGAGATCGCCGTGGCGGTCAAGGGCGACCAGGTCTCATGCGCGATCAACGGCACCGTGGTGGCTACCTACCCCAAGTCCGAGCTCGTGGCCGAGGGGAAGCTCAAGTCCACCGACGGGGTGTACGGCGTTCGCTTTGCCCACAACACGGACGGGACGGTGACCGGGCTCGCGGTGACGAAGTAGGGAGGTAAACCGCGGGGGTGCGGCGTGAAGGTGGGGCTGGTGGGGTTCGCGGGGTCCGGGAAGACGACGGTCTTCAATTCCCTCACCAGCCTCGCCGCGCCCACGGGTTTCGGGGGGGAAGTCCGTCTGGGCACCGTGAAGGTGCCCGACGACCGGATCGACGCCCTCAGCCGGATCTACCAACCGAAGAAGACGACATACGCGGAGATCGTCTTCGCCGACATTCCCGGCGAGCACGGCGCCGAGAAGAAAGGCCTCTCGCGCAAGGCGCTGGTGCAGATTCGCGACCAGGAAGTCCTGTGCCTGGTCCTGCGCGCCTTTCCCAATCCAGCTCTGGACAGCGATCCCGATCCCCTCGCCGATCTCGAGGCCTTCCAGGCGGAGTGTGTCCTGGCCGACCTCGAGATGGTGGAGCGCCGGCTGGACCGCGCCAAGAAAGACCAGCCCGATCCGGCCGAGCTCGCGGCGTTCGAAACGATGAAAGCCACGTTGGAGCAGGAGCGGCCGTTGCGCTCGCTCCGGTCCGAGGCGCTGAATCGGGACCAGCTCAAGGGCTATGCATTCCTGACCGATCGTCCGCTGCTGGTGGTGCTCAATCGCCCCGAGCAGGAGGCGGCGGCGCCGCTCGCCCCTCAGCTGGCTCAACGGCTCGCCCAGCTCTCCGCGGCGGGGCTGGTGCTTTCCGCCAGCGTGGAGGCCGAGATCGCGACGATGGACCCGGTGGACCAGACGGCCTTTCTGGCGGACTTAGGCCTCGCCGAAGCGGCCCGGGCCCGCTTCATTCGAACCGCCTACGGTCTGCTGGACCTCATCTCCTTCTTCACGGTGGGCGAGGACGAGGTGCGGGCCTGGCCCATCCGGCGCGGGACCAAGGCCCGCCAGGCGGCTGGACGGATCCACTCGGATCTGGAGCGCGGGTTCATCCGCGCCGAAGTGATCCCGTACCCGGTGTTCATGGAGTACGGCTCCGAGCAGGCCGTGCATAAAGCGGGTCGTGGGCGCGTTGAAGGAAAGGACTACCCCGTCGCGGACGGAGATATCCTCCACATCAGGTTTGCGGTTTAGCGCTCCGCGCGTGAGGCAGTGGTCGCCCCGCCAGCACCCCGGTGGCCTGGCCGTCCCGCAGGGCGAGCTTCCCGTTCACCACGACGTGGACCACCCCTTCGGAGTACTGGTGGGGCTCGTCGTAGGTCGCCACGTCCCGGATGCGTGCTTCGTCAATGACCGTCAGGTCCGCGTAGAACCCCTCTTTGATCAGGCCCCGGTCCGGGTGCTGGTAGAAGTTGGCCGCCAGCGACGTCATGCCGCGGATGGCGAAGGGAAGGCGGATGATCGGCCGATCGTAGACGAACTGCCGGAGCTTGCGAGGGAAGCCGCCATACGCGCGGGGGTGCACGATGCCTTGGCCGAACACCGGCGTGCCACCGTCGGTGCAGGTCATCATCCAGTCCTGCTGCGCCAGGAAGTCGGTGTTCCGGGGATCGTAGATGTCGTGGTTGATCACGCTGGCGTTGCCGCCCGCGGCCAAGAGCTCCAGAATGGTCTCCACCACGGGCTGCCGGCGTTGGGCCGCGACGTCGGCGAGGGTCCGGCCGAACAGCTCGGGTCGCCGGTCGGTGAAGCGCAGCTTGCTCGGGCCGCCCACCATCCCCACCAGCTCGGCGATCTCCGGTCTGAGGCGTCGCCGCACGTCAGGGTCGGCCAGGCGGGCCTTCATGGAGTCCTCACCGCCTTCAGCCGCCCAGCGGGGCAGGGTACACGCCACCAGGCTGCATCCGGAGGCGTCGTACACGTGCTGGCCCGCCATCACATTCACGCCGCGGGCGCGGGCTTCCTCGATCAGGCGGGCGCCCTCGGGCGCCTTGCCGTAGTTGGCCGGACCCTGCGCGTTGAAGTGGCTGAAGACGGCCGGCAGTCCCGCGCGCTCGGCGATCTCGATGGCCTCCCGGATGGAGCCCAGGTATCCCACGCCCTGGTACGCCACGCCCAGGTCCCGGTCGTGGGTGTCATAGGTCCCACCGTACCGGGCCGCCACGGTGGCCAGCTCCACCACCTCGTCGGTGGTCGCGAACGTGCCCGGGGTGTAGTACAGCCCGGTGGAGAGCCCGGCGGCGCCTTCCTGCATGCCCCGTTCGACATACGCCTTCATCCGCTCCAGCTCCCCCGCGGAGGGAGCACGATTTTCCATGCCCAGCACGCTGCTTCGGGCCGATCCGTGACCGACGAAGCGCACCACGTTGACGGCGATCCCGTTGGCGCGATAGCCGGCGAAGATCTCGGTGATGTTGTTCGGGCCTCTGCCGTCCATTCCCAGCACCACGGTGGTGATCCCCTGGGTGAGCTGGGGCAGCGCGGGCCTCCCGCTGGGCGACTCGGGGTCGGCGTGACTGTGCACGTCCCAGAACCCCGGGGTCACCAGGAGCCCCGCGACGTCCAGCGTATCCCGAGCGCCGATGCCTTCCAGCGCGGCGTCCCCGACGAACGCGATCCGATCTCCGGCGATGCCGATGTCCTGGAAGAACCAGGGGTTGCCGGCTCCGTCCAGCACCTTGCCGTTGATCAGCAGCAGGTCCAGGGTCCGCTCAGGCTGGCAAGCGGCCGCCGATCCGGCGAGACCAAGCACGATGATGCCGTGGCACAGGGTGCGCGGATTCATGGGACTCCTTGGCTGACGGGGTTCGGGGCTGAAGGTCGAGCAAAAGCCTTATAGGCGCCGATGGTGAGGACCGGGATGACGAACAGGAGCAGGAAGCCCCAGGCCATGGTCCCGTAGCCCCGGGCAATGAGATTGATCAGCCCAAAGCGCGCCAGCAACGCGGCGACCAGAAGGAGGGCTGCGGCCAGGGCGGGCCGGAGCAGAGGCGGCATGGCGCGGCCCTGCTCGGCCAGCGTCCCGTTGATACGCTCGTTCACCGCGTGGATCATGGCCGTTCCCGTCTCGACCAGCGTGCCGAGCAGCACGACCTGAAAAATGATCCGGAAGGCACGCGAGCCCAGAATACTGAGCAGATAGTCCGACGGTACCGTCTGTCGCACGATCTCCGGATACTGTCCCACCATGGCCAGGTAGAGGAAGAGGCCGGGCAGGATTCCCAGAGGGCCGGCCAACACGCCGGCCCGTACGGCTTCCTGGCGCGTCTCGAAGTGCCGCACCACGAAGAGAATGGCCGGTACCACGCCAATGTTGTTGGCGCCGTACTTGAGTCCGCCCACGAACCAGCCCGAGAGCACCTCACCGCCCGCGAGCGTCGCGCCGACCTGACCCCCGAAGCGGGCCAGACACCAGGCCAGGAACACGATGTAATTGGCGTACAGCACGAACGACCACACCGACAGGAATTTCTCGATGGCCGGGGTGCCCCTGAAGACAAAGAACCCGACGCACGCCATGATCCCGAGCACGCCGGCGTAGTAGGGCAGGTCAAAGATCTCTCGGAGAATGCTGCCGGCGGCCGCCGCCATCACCGCCAGGATCAGCACCATCATGCCGAGATAGCACAGCTCGTACAGACCCCACGCCGGGCCCAGGAGCCGTCGGGTGAATGCCCGGTAGTCGTAGGAGGCGGTGGCGCGGGCAAATTCGAAGGTCACGGCGCAGACGGCGCACCAGATGGTCGTGGCCAGGGCCATGGCGAGGAGACCGCCGACGGGGCCGTACCGGAGAAAGAACTCCACCAGCTCGCGTCCCGTCCCGTATCCGCCACCGATGGTGAGGGACTGAAAGACCAGCCCAGGAAGGAGGTACTTCCGAAAGAACGGCGATTGCAGCATCGGTGCGGCCCTCTACGGTACCGCGTCCATGGCGGGCACGCAGAGCACCACCACGTTGTAACGCATTTGCCCGCGCCCGGGAACGACGGCGTTGTTCACTTCCATCTCCGCCTGGGTGGCGAGCAGTCCCCCGGTGTAGAAGTTGAAGAGGCAATCGGTCCGGCCCATCCGGAACCGCAGCGACGCCTCGTTGGGAGCGTCGCGGGGATCGGGGGTCCTGGTCCAGCCGGCGGCGCGCAGGCGTTGGTAGAGTAAAGCGGCCTCGTCCGCCGAGGGGCGGGAGGTGAGCCCGGCGGAAGTGACGCGGCACCCAGCCAGGGTCTTGCCCGTCCGCCAATCGTCAATGGTGTCGGCGCCGGAGATGGCCGTCATCCCCACCCGCTCCACCAGGAAGCGCTCGGCGCCGCGACAGAGTGCCTCAGCCTGGGGGCGGGGATCAGGCCAGGCCCACGCGCCGAGCAGTAGCGTCGCAAAAAGGCTCCAGGTTACCCGCATTCCGTGGTCATCCCTACGAAAGAGTCCAGCAAGTGTGGCGCTCCTTCCCGGTTTGCGCCATCACGGATACGTTGACCAGGCACTCCATGTCTCCCGTTTCGACTGTTCCCGAGCGATTCCATCGCATCCTGACGGACGTGGCCGAGCGGCTCGCCATCCGAGGCCCCGACCCCGCGCTTGAGCTGGCTGGTCGGTTTGGGCTACGGCGGTTCATTCAACGCCACGTGACGGGCGATGCCGGGCTCCAGTCCAATGACTGGCTGGACCGGGCTGCGCGACTCCGGAAGGAAGCCCGTGAGGTATCCGTGGTGCTGGAAGGTGCGGGGGTGCCGCATTGCTTCTTCAAGGGGATCGCGCTCCTGGGCCGATTCTATCGCCTGGACGATCGCCGGCTCGATGACGTCGACCTGCTGGTCGACTTCTCGCGCCGGAACGCGGCGCTGGCCGCGCTGCACGCCCGGGGCTACGCCGACCTGCACGATCCCGCGGTTTGGGGACCGGCGCACCATCGGCCGGGCGTGACCATGTATCTGGTGGATCCCGCGACCGGGGAGCGAGACCAGGACGCGCCGCTGCTGGACGTCCACTGGGGACTCGAGCCGGTGTCCCCGTTGCTCACCGGCGACGGCTTGACGCTGCCGGCGGCGGTGTGGGCCCGCGTGGAGTTCCAACATCGCGTCCCGATCCTGCCAGACGAGCATCACGCCGCGTTGGTGCTTCATCACCTGGTGCGGCACGACCTGCTGCACGTGCGAGGGCTGCTCGACCTCGCCCTGTTGTGGGAGGCCATGCCCCAGGGCGGCGGCAAGGATCTCACCGAGCTGGCGCGGCGGCTGGGGGTGGGGCGGGCGCTCACCATCGTGGCGCGGGTGCTGGTGGACGACCTCTTGTTGTTCCCGCTACGCGGCGTTCGGCTGGGCGGTCGTGACTGGCGGGGTCGGGCCGCACTCCGGCACATGCGGTTGAAGGACTGGTTGGCGTGGGCGGCGCGGCGGGTGGGGGACAAGCGCGGCCATGTGACTTTGACGCGCTCGCTGGCGTGGCGGCGCTACTTGCTGGCGGACGCGCCCCACGCCGGCCGGTTGGCGGCGGAGCTGCTGAATCCGCCGCGCGAATACCTGGCGTGGCGTTGGCCCAAGGTCCCCGCCTCCCGGGCATGGCGGCGACATCTGGTCACCGCGCTCCGCTCCTGAGTCGCCGGTACCACTCGGGCGTCGGCCCGGTCAGAGGTGTTCTCCAGCGCCGTGTCGCCGCCGTCTGGCTGGCGCTCGGCTGCGCCGGCGCGCCCGCCGTTGCGCAGCTCCCCGCCCGTCTTTCGCCGGCCGAGTTCGCCGCGCTGGTCGAGCGGCTTTCCGAACCCAGCGGGTACTTCGATACCGACAACCTGGTTTCCAACGAAGATTCCTACCTGCACGCGGTCACCGGACTCCGGCGCCATGGGGTGAGCGGCGGCGCCTACCTGGGCGTGGGGCCGGACCAGAACTTCTCCTACGTCGCGGCCATTCGTCCGGAGATGGCGTTCATCCTGGATATCCGGCGGGACAATCTGCTGGAGCATTTGCTCTTCAAGGGGATCTTCACCCTCGCGCGGAATCGCATGGAGTATCTGTGCCTGCTTTTCGGCACGCCCCTGCCACGGGATACCGCCGGATGGGCTGCGCGGGACCTGGCGGCATTGCTCGAGCACGTGACGGATACGCGGCCCGACTCCGCCGCGGCGGCGGGCGCGCGCCGCCGGGTGAGGTCCGCGCTGCTCTCGTCCGGCATTCCGCTCTCACCTCGGGACGTCCAGACCATCGCCCGGTTTCATGACACCTTCATCACGCTCGGGCCGGAGCTTCGGCTCACCACGTTCGGGCGGCCGGCGAGGCGCGACTATCCGTCCTACCGAGAGCTGCTGCTGGGGACGGATCTCGAAGGGCGCCGCGCCAACTTCCTGGCGGGTGAATCGGATTTCCAGTTCGTCAGGGCGCTCCAGGCGCGGAACCTGATCGTTCCGCTGGTGGGAGACTTTGCCGGACCCAAGACCCTCAAGGGCGTGGGCCGCTACCTGGAAGAGCGGGGCGCTCGGGTGAGCGCGTTCTACACCTCCAACGTGGAGCAGTACCTGTTCGGCGACGGGAGCTTCACCCGGTTCGCCGGGAACGTGGCGGCGCTCCCTCATGATGAGCGCAGCGTGATCATCCGCAGCTATTTCCCCTATGGGCGGCCCCACCCCCACGCCGTGAGCGGATACCTCTCGATCCAGCTCCTCCAGCGTGTGACCGC
>DASWGV010000039.1:0-77046 GCA_036393515.1 Gemmatimonadales bacterium
GTTGACGGCATAGGTCGTGATGAACTCGATAAACCTCGAAACGGCGATCATGTCCGGCCCGGTGTACCGGATGGTGTGCGCGTCGGTGCGCTCCACGATAGGGAGATAGGCCAGCATCTCCGCCGGCCGGTAGAACCGGAAACGGACCTCCAGCTGCACCGGGGCACGCAACGGCGCGGGCCGGAACTCGGCGCGGCGCCGCACACCGGCGGCGACTCTTTCCCGGATCAACCGTGCCGCCGCCTCCGGGACCAGCGTACGCGCCGAGTGGAAGCTGTAACTCCACTTCACCACCGCGCCCTCGATGTCACCCACCGCCGCGCGGACCTCAGCTACGGCCGCGTCATCCCCGGACACCGCCACCACCGGCACGCCGAAGTGGCCCGCGATGGCGGCGTTGATGGCGCCTTCCGTCACGGAGCGACCATTGAGCCGGACGTCCTGCAAGCGCGCGCTCGAGATGGTGTGCGCCCGCACGCCCAGCGGATTCACCACGCTGGCGTGGTAGCCGATGAACACTGCCGCGTGGAAGGTGCTGTCAATCCCCTGCATCATCATCAGGGGACGGGGCCAGGAGCGGACCACGGTCACGTCGGCCGGCAGGTCCTCGATCAGCAGGTTTTCGCCGTTGCCGTGCGAGTCGGCGACCAGGATCTCGGTGGCGCCGGCTTCGCGTGCCCCCTCAATGGCCGCCCGCACCTCGCCCGTCATGATCCGCCGAAATCGTTCATACTCAAAGCCGCCCGGACCGAGCTGATCGCCGGTCACGGCGCCCGCGATGCCCTCCATGTCGGCCGAAATGAAGACCTTGAGCGGACGCTGCTGCGCCCCTTGCGCCGCCGGCGCGCCCAGCGCCAACGCCAGGACGGGTAGGACCAGGAACCGGATCATCGTTGGAGCACTCCGTGCCGTTCAAGAATGGCGGCGGTGGAATCGAGCGGCAGCGCGGTCGCGGCGCCCCGGTGCCCTCGGACCGTGGTCGCAAGGAAGAGCGAGTTGTAGATGGCCTCCTCCGTCGCCTCGATCACCGCGGCGAACAGGGGGCTCACGGCGTCATTGCCCAGCGGCGGGGCCGCCGCCAGTCGCGCCACCGGGACCGTGCTGAAGGCGATGACGTAGTCGCCCGAGCCGTTGCTCATGGTGCTCCCGGTCCGCGCCAGCCCGGCCAGGGCTCGCCGCGCCAGGCGCTCCAGGTTGCGGTGCTCCAGGGGCGCGTCGGTGGCGACCACGATCATGATGGAGCCGTCGGCCTCCTCACCCTCCTGGTCTCCCCTCATCTCCAGCTGGTCCTTCAGATAATACCGCCCCAACGCCTCGCCCACCGGGGCGCCGCGGACGGTCAGCACGCCGCCGTAATTGGACTGCACCAGCACGCCCACCGCCCAGCCACCCAAACCGGCCGGCAGGCGCCGACTGGAGGTGCCGATGCCGCCTTTCCACCCAAAGGCAATCGTCCCACGCCCGGCGCCCACGCTCCCCTGCTCCACCGGCCCCTCGCGCGCGCCCCGAATCGCCGCCAGCACGTGGGCCTCCGTGATCGGCCGGCTCCGAATGTCATTGAGGGTCCCGTCGTTGGTCTCGCCCACCACGACGTTCACCGACCGGACGTTCTCGTTGCCGGGGAGGGAAAGCAGATAACTGAGCGCGGCGTCCGCGGCGCGCGGGACGCACAGGGTACAGGTCAGCACCACGGGCGACTCCAGCTCGCCCAGCTCCTGCACCTGCGTGAACCCCATGAGCTTCCCGAACCCGTTTCCCACCACCGCGGCCGCGGGGACCTTCTCGCGGAACGGATTCCCTCCGTGAGGCAGGATCACGGTGACGCCCGTGTTCACCGAGTCACCCTGCGCCACCGTGGTGTGACCCACGCGGACACCGGGGACATCGGTGATGGCGTTGAGCGGACCCGGGGGGATCACGCCGACCGTGACACCCATGGCCCGCGCGCTCATCCGGTCCTGCGCGGCGGCCCGAACCGGGCCGATCCCGGCAATGCTGGCCAACAAAGCGACACCCAGCATACGGCGAGGGGACATGAGCAACGAATTTACCAGACCGGCGGGGCGCCCGCTCTGACCCAGGGGATCACGCCGCCGGGGGCGATTCCACCGGGGTCGCGGCCCACGAGTCTACCTCCCGGACGATCACACCGGACAATGCCAGCAGTCCGATCAGATTGGGGATGGCCATGGCCCCGTTCATGACGTCGGCAAAATCCCACACCACGCGCAGCGGCACATTGGCGCCCAGCACCACCGCCGCCACCCAGAGCACCCGATACGGCCGGATGACCCAGGCGCGGCCGCCCAGGAACTCCACACATTTCTCGCCGTAATACGCCCAGCCCAGAATGGTCGAATAGGCGAAGAGGGCAAGCCCCACCGCCACGATCGAGCCGCCCCACTGGCCTGGCAGCCCGGTGCTGAAGGCGCGGGTGGTGAGCTCCGCGCCCGTGGCACCGGTTTGCCAGGCGCCGGTGGAGATGATCACGAACCCGGTGACGGAGCAGACCACCAGGGTGTCGATGAACGTCTGCGTCATGGAAACCAGCGCCTGCGTGACCGGATGCCTGGTCTGGGCCGCGGCGGCCGCGATGGCCGCCGAGCCGAGGCCGGATTCGTTGGAGAACACGCCGCGCGCCACGCCGTACTGAATGCCCTGGCGAATGGTCGCGCCCAGAAACCCGCCGATCGGCGCGGCGGGGGTGAACGCGCCCTTCAGCACGTAGGTGACCACATCCGGCAGTCCGCGCCAGTTGATGAGGAGCACCACCAATCCCGCCGCCATGTAGAAGACGATCATCACGGGCACCAGCACCGAGGTGACCCGGCCAATCGACCGAATCCCGCCCAGAATAACCAGCGCGGTGAACCCGGCCATCACCAGGCCGGACGCCAGCGCCGGCACGCCGAAATTCGAGCGCAGTGCGTCCGCCACGGAGTTGGATTGCACCATGTTGCCGATCCCGAACGCGGCGACGGCTCCGAACACCGCGAAGGCGACGCCCAGCGCCTTGCCGATTCCCTTGTGCTTGAGCCCTCGGGAGAGGTAGAACATAGGACCGCCGATCATCTCGCCGCGCTCGTCCGTCTCCCGGTACTTCACCGCCAGCACCGCTTCGGCGAACTTGGTCGCCATTCCGACCAGACCGGTCACCCACATCCAGAACAGCGCGCCCGGCCCCCCGGCGGCGATGGCCGTGGCCACGCCTGCGATGTTGCCGGTACCCACGGTCGCGGCAAGCGCCGTCATCAGGGCCTGGAAGTGTGAGATGTCGCCGGTGGCGCCCGCTTCGCGCCGCTTCACAAAGGCGAGCCACAGCGCATGGCCGAGTTTCCGGAACTGCAGAAACCGCAGCCGCGCGGAGAGGTAGAGCCCGGTCCCCACCAGGAGCACGAGCATCGGCGGGCCCCACACAAAGGCGGACGCGCGCGCGATCAGGTCGGGCAATTCCACATGCGCTCCCGTTGCTCACGAGTGGGGGCCAAGCTAGTCTACACCCCCCCCGCCCTGCCATTGCGGACTGTTTGACAACCGAGGGTGACGTGTCCTGGCGATTCGATTCTGCCTTCGATGCCGCGCAGCGCGCGGCGCTGGAGTCCGGCCGGTCTTTGATCTCCGTGTGTCCGCCGGCGGCGTGGGCCGCGGGACCGCTGTTCGAGCAGCTGCCCGGCGACGAGGCCCCGGGGTTGCACACGGTCGTGATCGCCCCGGAAGCCACCGTCGGACTGGAGCTGGCGCGCGCCGCGCGCGCCACACCCGCACGGGTGCCCGTGCACGTGGCCACCGGCCTCGCCCGCACCGCTCACCTCCTGGCATCGTCCTCGGTTCGGACCCTGATCACCACTCCGGATGATGGCGTCGAGCTGCTGCGGCGCGCGGCGCTGAAGCCGGCCGCGGCCCGTTGGATCCTGGTCGCCTGGCCCGAGCAGTCACTGGCCCTGGGCCACTCCGCCGCGCTGGACACCCTCATCGCCGAAGCGACGGGTGTCCCACGGGTGGTGCTCACCACCGACGAAGGCGGTATCGCCGATTTCCTGGAGCGTCATGCCCGTCGCGCCCCGCTGGCTGTGGGGGCACGGACGCCGGAGATGCCGGGACCCGGCGTTCGGTACGTGGTGGCGCCGCTTGAGACACGCTGGTCGGCTTTCGGCGGGGTTCTCGATACCCTCAATCCGGGTGACGCACTGATGTGGGATCCCTGGTCCGATGCCCGTGGCGCCGCGGAGCTTCCTCCCGGCGTGGTGGCGTTTCAGGACGGGGCCACGGCGCGGCTGGCGGTGGCGCTGGACCTCCCGGACACCGCCACCCTGGCGGCCCTTCGCCGCGCCGCGCCGGAGGTGGTGGTGCTGCTCGGCGCGCGGCAGGTGCCCTACCTGGCGCGGCTGGCCCAGCCACTGCGCCCACTCCGCATTGCGGGCGCCACCGACCAGGCCCGGGATCAATGGTCCGACATTCGGCGCAAGCTGCGTGAGCGCCTGCAGGCCGGCGACCTGGACGCGCATCTGTTGGCCTTGGAGCCCCTCTTCGACGAGTACGACCCCGCTCTCGTCGCCGCCGCGGCGGTGACCTCCGGCGCCCCGCCCGCCGGCGAGACACCCGCCGCTCCCGCGGCGCCGGCATGGGTTCGTCTCCGCCTGGACGCGGGCCGGCGGGATCAGATCCGGGTCGGCGATGTCGTGGGGATCCTGCTGAACGCCGTGGGACTTGCGCGCGAGGAGCTCGGTCGGGTGGATCTGCGCGACGGGTTCACACTGGTGGAGGTGCAGCCGTCCGCGGCGGAGCGGGCGCTCGCCGGACTCACGGGCGCCGTGGTGCGCGGCCGTCGCCTGGTGGCGCGAGTGGAGCGCCGCTAGCGCTCTGGCTTTCGTCCGGCGCGAGCGAGCGACCCCTTTAACGCCTGTCCCACGCGGAATGCCGGCACCAACGCGGCAGGGATCTGAAGGGCGCGCCCGGTGCGCGGGTCGCGCCCGGACCGCGCCCGCCTGCGGCGAGCCACGAAGGTCCCAAAGCCGGTGATCAGCACCTTTCCTCCGCGGCGCAGCTCGGTCGCGATCACCCCGTTGGGCCCGAACAACGCGGCGACCGCGCGTGCGGCCTCTGGTTTGGATAGGCCCGCGCGCTCGGCCAGCACACCGATGAGCTTCGCCTTGTTCACCTAAGACCTCGACGGTAGGAGCACGGGACCGCCGTTCCCTGTCCGCAATATGACCGACCGACCTAGCGTGGCAAGCCGCCACGGTCCTTGCCTCCGTCCGGCGTGACACGATAACGTCACGGCCCGAGCCGATCCCTATCCTTCCTCCGTCCCGGAACGACACCCATGTACCGGAGCGCCCACGCGGGTTGGATCGAAGTCATCTCGGGGGTGATGTTCAGCGGCAAGAGCGAGGAGCTGATCCGGCGGGTCAAGCGGTCCATCATCGCCCGCCGCACGGTGCAGGTCTTCAAATCCCATCTGGATGATCGGTACGGGGTGTATTCGGTCACTACCCACGACGGGATCGCGGTCGAAGCCGAGCCGGTGAGCACGTCGCTGGACATCGCGCGCCTCACGCGGCCGGACTCCAGCGTGGTCGCCATTGACGAGACGCAGTTCCTGGACGCCGGCGTGGTGAACGTGGCCTCCGACCTCGCGGACCGGGGAGTACGGGTGATTCTCGCCGGCACGGACACCGATTTCCGGGGCGCGCCGTTTGGCCCCATGCCGCAGCTGCTGGCCGTGGCGGAGGTAGTAGACAAGCTGCACGCCATCTGCGTGTGCTGTGGTGAGCCCGCGTGCCGCAATCAACGGCTGCTGGACGGCCAGCCGGCGCCGTACGACTCGCCGACCATCATGGTTGGCGGACGTGACGCCTACGAGGCCCGGTGCAGACGGTGTCATGAAGTGCCGCGGCCCGACCGGGCACAGACGGTACTCCTCTAGGAGACGTACGGGGACGTACGGGACGGACCGGGGGACGGACGTGGAAGTCCAGGGAGGGCTTTTGACTCACCCGTCCGTTCCCGGTACGTCTTGCACGTCTCTGAACGCCCCTTACGGAGACGCTACATGCTGAACGTCGCTCTCACCGGCAACGTCGCCTCGGGCAAATCCACCGTGGCGGCCTGGTTCGCCGAATGGGGGGCCACGGTGATCGATGCCGACCAGTTGGTGCGCGAGGTCCAGCAGCCCGGCTCCCCCGTGCTCCGGGCTATCGTCGAGCGGTTCGGCACCCAGATCCTCTTGCCCTCAGGCGAGCTGGACCGCGCGGCCTTGCGCCGCCTGGTGTTCGCCGATCCCTCGGCGCGGGACGCGCTGAACGCGATCGTGCATCCCGCGGTTCGCGCCCGCCGTGACGGGTTGGCGCAGCAGGCCGCCGCTCGGGGCGACCGTATCCTGATTCACGATATTCCGCTGCTGTTCGAAGCCGCGGACCCGGCGGCCTTTGATCTGGTCGTGCTGGTGGACGCGCCGGAGGATGTGCGGCGCCGGCGTCTGGTAGACCAGCGGGGGCTCACCACCCAGGAGGCGGACGCCATGCTGCGTGCGCAAATGCCGTCCGGACAGAAGCGAAGGCACAGCGACATGGTGCTCGACAACACGGGCTCGCTGGCCCAACTCCGCGCCGCCGCCGAGCAGGCCTGGGGCAAGATCCGGCTGCTTGACACGCCTCCGGGCCCCGAATAACCTTGCCCGCGGCAAGCGCTCTACGGATTTCCCACGGCCATTCACATGTCCAAGATCCCAGACGAACTGCAATACACCGAAGAGCATGAGTACGTGAAGCAGACCGATGAGACCAACGTGGTCCAGGTCGGCATCACCGACTACGCACAGGGCGAGCTGGGCGACGTGGTGTACGTGGACCTGCCAAAACTGGGAACAAAGTTCTCCCGCATGGATGTGTTCGGCACCATCGAGGCGGTGAAAGCCGTCTCGGAGTTGTTCTGTCCCGTCGCCGGTGAGGTGGTGGAGGTGAATGACGCGCTTGCCGGAAACCCCAACCTGGTCAACCAGGACCCGTACGGGGAGGGCTGGATGATTAGGTTGCGGGTCAAGAGCGCCGCGGAACTGAACCAGCTGCTCAATGCCTCCGACTACGCGCAGCACATTGGCGGATAACGACCGGCGGCGCGCCACTTCCGCCGCCTGACAAAAACGTGCGCCCTGGGGCTTCCCCCAGGGCGTTCGCACGAATGGCTCCCAGAGGATTCATGAGCACCGCATCCGCACCTTTCGACACGCAGGCCCGTTTGTCCGCCTTCGACCACCCGGACCGCTTCGCGAGCCGCCACAACGGGCCGCGCGCCGACCAGTTGCACGCCATGCTGGACGCGGTGGGGTATCGGTCATTGGACGCCCTGATGGACGACCTGGTCCCCTCCGACATCCGGCTGCGACGACCGCTCAACCTACCCGCCGCGCGGAGCGAAACCGCCGCGCTGGCCAGGCTGAGGGACTTGGCCGCCGGCAATCGGCTGTTCCGCTCCTACCTTGGCATGGGCTACAGCGACTGTATCACACCCGGTGTGATCCTGCGCAACGTGCTGGAGAACCCCGGCTGGTACACGGCGTACACGCCCTACCAGGCGGAGATCGCCCAGGGCCGCCTCGAAGCGCTGCTCAATTTTCAAACCGTGGTGGCGGACCTCACCGGCCTGGAGATCGCCGGCGCCTCCTTGCTGGACGAAGCCACCGCCGCGGCCGAAGCCATGGCGATGACCGTGGCCGTCGCCCCCGCCGCCGAGCGGCCGGTGTACCTGGTGGACGAGGGCTGCCACCCGCAGACCGTCGCGGTGGTCCGTACCCGAGCCGAGGCCCGCGGGGTAGACATCGCCGTCGGGAAGCCGTCCGAGTTCCACTTCCGCCCCGGTGTCATTGGTGCGCTGGTCCAATACCCCGCCACCGACGGCGCCGTGCGGGATTACCGAGCGCTGTGCCAGACGGCGCATGCCGCGGGAGCGGTGGTGACGGCCGCCACCGACTTGCTGGCGTTGACTCTCTTGACGCCGCCGGGTGAATGGGGTGCCGATATCGCCGTGGGCAATTCGCAGCGCTTCGGCGTCCCGCTGGGCTACGGTGGGCCCCACGCTGCGTTCTTCGCGACCAGGGAACGTCACAAGCGCCACCTGCCAGGACGGATCATCGGGGTCTCGCGTGATGGGGCGGGCCGCCCGGCCCTCCGCATGGCGCTTCAAACCCGGGAGCAGCACATCCGGCGCGAGAAGGCCACGAGCAACATCTGCACCGCGCAGGTGCTGTTGGCGGTCACGGCCGGCATGTACGCGGTCTATCACGGACCCGAGCGGATCGCCGCGATCGCCGAACGGGTGCATCGGCTCACCGCCCTGCTGGCCGAGGGCCTGAGGCGGCTCGGCTACACGATGGTGCACTCGGAGTTTTTCGATACGCTGGCCGCCGAGGGCACGGCCGATCAGGTGAAGCGGGTGCATCAGGCGGCGCGCGATCGGCGCATCAACCTGCGCGCGCTGAACGCCAAGCGGATCGGCGTCGCGTTGGATGAGACCACCGGCCCCGAAGACGTGCGGGATCTCCTGGAGGCGTTCGCGCTGGGGAAGGCGGCGCCCGCCATCACCGAGCTCGAGGCGCTGGACCTGCGAGCCATCCCCGGCGCGCTCGGGCGCACCAGCGCGTTTCTCACCCATCCGGTGTTCCATGACTACCACTCGGAAACCGAGATGCTGCGTTACCTCAAGCGGCTCGAGGACCGGGATTTGTCGCTCACGTCGGCCATGATCCCGCTGGGCTCGTGCACCATGAAGCTGAATGCCACGGCGGAAATGGCGCCCGTGACCTGGCCCGAATTCGGGCGCATCCACCCCTTTGCCCCATTGGACCAAACGGAAGGCTATCGCCGGCTGTTCACTGAGCTGGAGGCTGCGCTGGCGGAGATCACCGGATTCGCCGCCGTATCGCTCCAACCCAACGCCGGCTCGCAGGGCGAGTACGCGGGCCTGCTGGTGATCCGCGCCTACCACCGCTCCCGCGGCGACCATCACCGCACCACCTGCCTGATTCCCATGTCGGCCCACGGGACCAACCCGGCGAGCGCCATCATGGCGGGCATGCGGGTGGTGCCGGTGAAGACCGACAGCGCGGGCAACGTGGACTTGGCGGACCTCCGCGCCAAGGCGGACGAACATGACAAGACGCTGGCCGCCCTGATGATCACCTATCCCTCCACGCACGGCGTGTTCGAGGCCGGCGTGCGGGAGATCTGCCAGGTGGTGCACGAGCACGGCGGCCAGGTGTACATGGACGGGGCCAACATGAACGCCCAGGTGGGCCTGTGTCGGCCCGGCGACATCGGGGCCGACGTCGGTCACCTCAATCTGCATAAGACCTTCTGCATCCCGCACGGCGGCGGCGGACCGGGCATGGGGCCCATCGCGGTGGCGGCGCACCTGGCGCCCTTCCTGCCGGATCATCCGGTGGTGCCGCTGGGGATCCCGAAATCCTGCGGCACGGTGTCGGCCGCTCCCTGGGGGAGCCCGTCCATTCTGCCGATCTCGTGGGCCTACATCGCCATGATGGGACCGGATGGCCTCACCGAAGCGACCAAGGTGGCGGTCCTCAACGCCAACTACATCGCGCGCCGGTTGGCGGGCCATTACGACCTGCTCTACAGCGGCAAGAACGGCCTCATTGCGCACGAGTGCATTCTGGACACGCGCCCGTTCAAGGCCTCAGCCGGCGTGGAGGTCGAGGACATTGCCAAGCGGCTGATTGATTACGGATTCCATCCGCCGACCATCTCGTTCCCCGTGCCTGGCACCATGATGATCGAGCCTACGGAAAGTGAGCCAAAGTCCGAGCTGGACCGTTTCTGCGAGGCGATGATCGCCATCCGCGAAGAGATCCGGGCCATCGAGAAAGGCAAAGCAGACCGGCAGGACAACGTCCTGAAGCACGCGCCCCATACGCTGGAGACGCTGCTCTCGAACGACTGGACTCACCCCTACTCCCGGGAGCAGGCCGGTTTCCCCACCCGCGCCACGCGGGACCACAAGGTCTGGCCGCCGGTGGGACGGGTGGATGGGGCGTATGGGGATCGGAATTTGGTATGCGTGAGGAGATAGCAGGGACAGCGGGGATACTGGGGGTTGAGGAGATAGAAGGGACTATCCCTGCTCTCCCTATGGTCCTCCTCCATTCCTCTCCCCTCTCCGGCACCGCCAACATGTCACTCGACGAAGCCCTGCTGCGCGACGTCGAGCGGCGTGGCGACGGGACCGCGTATCTCCGCCTCTACCGTTGGGATCCGCCGTGTCTTTCCTTTGGCCGCAATGAGCCCGCGCTCACTCGCTACGATCGAGACTTGATCGAGCGGCTGGGCCTGGACGTAGTCCGGCGCCCCACCGGGGGCCGCGCCGTGTGGCATGAGCACGAGCTGACCTACGCCGTCGCGGCACCGATCTCGGCGTTCGGGTGTCTCCAGGACAGCTACCGGGACATCCACCGGCGCCTGGCCATGGCCCTCCAGCGGCTCGGCGCCAGGGCGGAGCTGGCACCCCGCGCCACGCGGACCGCCGGGTTGTCAGCCGGAGCGTGTTTTGCCCAACCGATGGGCGGCGAGGTCGTGATTGGCGGACGCAAAGTGATCGGCTCCGCTCAGGTCCGTCAGGGAAACGCGTTCCTCCAACACGGCTCCATCCTGCTCGACGGGTCGCAGGACATGGTGGCGCGTGTGAGCCGAGTTCCCAGGGCACCGCCCAACGCCACCACGCTTCGGGCGGCGCTGGGCCACCCGGTAACGTTCCATGAGGTCGCCCAAGCCATCCTGGCGACGTGGGGCCCCCACGCGATCCTGGATCCACGAGCCGGTCGGCTCGCTGGTCCGTCAGGCCGCCGGGCCGACCCGTCCTGGACCTGGCGCCGCTAACCCGCACTCCCATATTCCCGGCGTGCGTTCGCTCAGCCGGTTGATCCTGGCGGTATCCGTGGTGGCGATCTCCGGCTGCCGCGACGCCGCGACGCCGTGTATCGGCACCTGCGGCACCGCCGTCGTGGTGGGCCCCGAACCCGACATCTTGTTCCCCGCCGCGACGCGCCAGGACGCCGGCACCGCGGTGAGTGACCTCGTCTTCCTCAAGCTGGCGGACATGAGTCCCTCGTTGAACACAGCGGGGGACACCGGCTTTGCGCCCGGGCTCGCCACTTCCTGGACCCGCGAGAGCCCCACGTCGGTGCGGTTCCACCTGGATCGCCGGGCCCGCTGGCACGACGGACGGCCGGTCACCGCCAGCGACGTCACCTTCACGTTCGACGTCTATCGGGACACCCTGGTGAACTCGGGCGCGCGACCCCTGTTGCGGGAAATCAGCGACGTCACCGCGCCGGATTCCCTCACCGCCGTCTTCCGGTTCGGCACGGTGTATTCCGAGCAGGTGTTCGACGCGGTGAACCACATGCGCATCCTGCCGCGGCACCTGCTGGACACCATTCCCCGGAAGGACCTGGCGACGCACGCCTTTGGCCGCCAGCCGGTGGGAAGCGGCCCGTTTCGCTTTGTGCGATGGGTGCCGGGTCAGTACGTCGAGCTGGCCGCGGATACCGGCTTCTTCCTGGGGCGTCCCGGCCTGGCCCGGGTCATCTGGCAGGTGGGCGCGGACCCCGCGGCCATGATCACCCAGCTGGTGGCGGGGGAGGCCGACCTCATGCCCACGCTGGGCGTGCCGGAAAACGTGGCCCGGGTGCGCCAGGCCCCGCATCTCCGGGTGATCGAGTCCGCACCGCCTTTCTATAACTACATAGGCTTCAACCTCCGCGAGGCCGGGAACCGCTCGCGGCCTCATCCCCTCTTCGCCGATCGCGACGTTCGGCGCGCTATCTCCATGGCGGTGGACCGCGCGGCGGTGGTGGCCGCCGTGCTGGGCCCGGAGGCACGGGTGGGCTCCGGCCCGCTGGCGCATACGCTCTGGATCTACAGCGACTCGGTCCGGGCCTTGCCGTTCGATACCGCGGAGGCCCGCCGGCTGCTGAACGCGCGCGGCTGGACCGCGCGAGACGGTGACGGCGTGCTCCTGCGTGGGGGCCGGCGGCTCGAGTTCGAGTTGTTGGTCCCGGTCGTCAGCCAGCCGCGGCGCCGGGCGGCGGTCATCGTGCAAGAACAGCTGCGACGCGTCGGCATCGCCATGCGGATCTCGGAGCTGGATTTCAATTTGTTCGTGAGCCGCGGACCCGAAGGGCGGTTCGACGCCATCTTCGGCGCCTGGAGTCAGGACCCCAGTCCGCGTTCCATCGAGCAGAGCTGGGGCACCGCCGGGATCGGCGGATCCAACTGGGGCGGCTACAGCAGCCCCGCCTTTGACCGGCTGGCGCGGGCGGCCATCAACGCCTCCGACCTGGCGGTGGCCCGGCGGTACTGGCGTGAGGCCGTGGCCCAGATCAACGCCGATGCACCGGCGATCTGGATGTACTCCATTCGCCCGCTGGCGGGCGTGCACCGCCGGTTCCAGAACGCGGCCATCCGGCCCGACCTGCTGGCCGCCCTGCTCTGGACCTGGCGGGTAGATCCCGACAGCCTGTTGCCCCGTGACCGGGTAATCGCGCCCTAAGGAATGCTCCGCGCGACGTGGGTGCGGGCCTCGTAACGGTGTTGGGGTTCCTCGTCCGCCGGCTGGCCCAGGCGGCGCTCGTCTCCTTCGCGGTCGTCACCGTCACCTTTGTTCTGCTTCACCTGGCGCCGGGGGAACCCCTGGCCACATTCGCCGAGTCGCCGTATGCCTCGCCGGAGGTGGTGGCGCAGATGCGGCGGAACTTCGGCCTGGATCAGCCGCTCCTGGTCCAGTACGGCCGCTACCTGGCCAACATCACGCGCGGTGATTGGGGTATGTCGTTCGCCCAGCATCGTCCCGTGCTGGCGGCGTTCCGCGACACGGTGGGCAACACCGCCGTGCTGGCGCTGGCGGCCTTGTTGCTGGATTTCGGGCTGGGCATCGCGGCCGGAGTCATGCAGGCCAGCCGTCCGCGGTCGGTCACGGATCGCATCCTGTCCGGCATATCGCTGGTGTTCTACTCCGTGCCGGTGTTCTGGCTCGGCCTCATGCTGCTGCTGCTCCTTGGCGAGGCGCTCCATTGGTTCCCGGTGGGTGGCGTGGTGGATCCCGTGCTGTATCCGTCGCTCTCGCCCGCCGCTCAACTGGTGGACCGGCTGCGCCACCTGGCGCTCCCCGCCCTGACGCTCGCGCTGGTGGGCGCGGGCGCCACGGCGCGCTACCAGCGGGCCGCCCTGCTGGACGCCATGCGCCAGGAGTTCGTGCGCACCGCCAAAGCCCGGGGCCTGAGCGAGCGGGCCGTCGTCTGGCGCCACGGACTGCGGAACGCCCTGCTCCCCACCATCACCTTGGTCGGCCTGTCGCTGCCGGCCCTGCTGTCCGGCGTAGTGCTGGTGGAAACGGTGTTCTCCTGGCCCGGCATGGGCCGGCTCACGGTGAGCGCCATTACGCAGCGGGACTACCCGGTGGTGATGGGGGCCGCGCTCCTGGCCGCGTTCAGCGTGGTCCTGGCCAACGCGGCGGCGGACATCGCCTACCGGTTCGCGGACCCGCGCACCCGGGAGGCCAGGTGACAGCGGGCGCAGCGACCGCGGCACTGGTGGCATTCGCGGCCCGCCTGTGGACCGCGCCGCGGGCGCGACTGGGCCTGCTGCTGGTGGCGCTGCTGGTGCTGGCGGCCGCGGCGGCGCCGTGGCTTGCGCCCTACGATCCCTCGGCCCAGCTCGATCTCGCCACGCTCCAACTCGCGCCTCCCAGCACCGCGCACCCGCTGGGCACGGACCTGTTCAGCCGCGACGTGCTGAGCCGCTTGCTGCACGGCGCGCGCATTTCCCTCTCTATTGCGGTTCTCGCTGTGCTCGTGGCCGTGACGGTCGGTACGGCGGTGGGGCTGGCTGCGGGATACGGAGGCCCGGTGCTGGACGCGGTGCTAATGCGCGTCGTGGACTCAGGGCTGGCCATCCCGCGCGTATTTCTGCTGCTCATGGTGCTGGCGCTCTGGGAGCGGTCCACCTCGCTGACCCTCATTCTGGTCCTGGGACTCACCAGCTGGTTTCCCACCAGCCGGCTGGCGCGGGCGGAGGCGCTGAGCGTGCGACGGCGGGACTACGTGGTGGCGGCGCGGGCGCTGGGCTTGCCGTCGTGGCGGATTCTGCTTCGGCACGTGTTGCCCAACATTGCGCCGGCGCTCCTGGTGTCCGCGGCGCTCGGCGTGGGACAGATCGTCCTGGTCGAGGCCGGGCTGTCGTTCCTGGGAGTCGGGGTGCAGCCGCCCACGGCGTCCTGGGGCAACATGATCGCCGACGGACAGACGCACCTGCTGGCCGCACCCTGGCTCGCGGCCGCGCCGGGATTGGCCCTGGTGCTCACGGTCATCGCGTTCAGCGTGTTGGCGGACGGACTCCAGGACGCGCTGAACCCGCGGTCGTCATGAGCGCGCCGTTGCTCAGCCTGCGCCACCTCACGGTGGATTACGCCACCGACCGCGGCACCGCCCGCGCGGTAGACAGCGTGTCGCTGGACGTAGCCTCCGGGGAAACGGTCGCCCTTGTGGGCGAGTCCGGTTCGGGGAAAACCACGCTGGCGCTGTCATTGCTGGGCCTGCTCCCGGAACCGCCGGCGCGCGTAGCGCCGGAGAGCCGGATTGAGTATCAGGGCGCCAACCTGGCGGGCGGTGACAACGCCTCATGGCGCCGAGTGCGCGGGCGGGAGATGGGCATGGTGTTTCAGGACCCGTCGCTCAGTCTCAACCCCGTGCTCACCGTGGGCTCACAGGTGGCGGAAGTGGTGCGCACCCACTCCAAGTGTACGCGACGGGAGGCCACCACCCGGGCGGCGGAACTGCTGGCCATGGTGGGCGTGGACTCGCCAGCGCTCCGCGCCCGGCAGTATGCCCATCAGCTGAGCGGCGGCTTGCGGCAGCGCGCCATGATCGCCATCGCGCTGGCCGGTGAGCCCAAACTGCTCATCGCGGACGAACCCACCGCCGCCCTCGACGTCACGGTGCAAGCGCAGATTGTCGAGCTGTTAGCCGAGCTGCGGCGTCGCCTGGGCATGGCCGTGCTGCTGGTGACGCACGACTTCGGCCTGGTGGCACAGATGGCGGACCGCGTGGTGGTGATGTATGCGGGCCAGGTGGCGGAGATGGCGCCGGCGCCGGTCGTGTTCAGCGGCGCGGCTCACCCGTACACCCAGGGCCTGCTGCTCGCCGCGCGCGGAGGAGCGGGCAGTGCGGAGCGCCGTCTCGCCGCGATTCCCGGAGCGCCGCCCGCCGCCACCGCGTGGCCGTCGGCCTGCCGGTTCCATCCCCGGTGCGCGCGCGCCTGGAACCATTGTCGCGCCGAGGCCCCGCAACTGGAGCGGGTCAGCGAGGGGCATGACGCCCGGTGCTGGTTGGTGAGTGAACCCGCTGGTGAGACCGGGGGCCGGCCCTCGTGACGCCCCTGATCCAAGCCCGCGACCTGGTCAAGGAGTATCCGGGACCGCACGGTCTTTGGGGGGGCGGGCCTCCGGTGCGCGCGTTGCGCGGCGTCTCCGTAGCCGTCGAGCGGGGCGAGACCCTGGCCGTGGTGGGTGAAAGCGGGAGCGGCAAGACCACGCTGGGGCGCTGCCTGCTCCGACTCACCGAGCCTGGCGCGGGGACGGTGGCGTTCGACGGCACGGACCTGCTGGCCCTCAAAGCGGAGGAGCTGCGGCGGTGGCGGCGGCGGGCCCAGATCGTGTTTCAGGATCCGGGGGCGGCGCTCAATCCGCGTATGACCATCGGCGCCGCGGTGCGGGAGCCGCTCATCGCCCACGGGATCGCCCGGGGATCGGACGCCGCCCAACGCGTTGCCGAGGCCCTCACCGAAGTGGGGCTCGATCCGACCCACGCCGATCGCTACCCGCACGAGCTCTCCGGCGGCCAGAAACAGCGCGCGGTCATCGCGCGGGCCTTGATCCTGAAGCCCGAGTTTCTAGTGCTCGACGAGCCGGTCTCCAGCCTTGACGTCTCCGTCGCCGCCCAGGTGTTGAACCTGCTGGCGGACCTGCGCGACGTCCGGGGTCTCACCTACGTGCTGATCGCGCACGACCTCCGCGTGGTGCGCCACCTGGCGGACCGCGTGGCGGTGATGTATGCCGGCAACGTGGTGGAGACCGGACCCGTGGCCGCGATCTACGCAAGTCCACGCCACCCATACACCGCCGCCCTCCTTTCGGCGATGCCGGTCCCCGACCCAACAGCGCGCCAAGGGCACGTCATGTTGCGAGGAGAGCCGCCCTCGCCCGTAAGCATGCCAGCCGGCTGCCCATTTGAGCCGCGGTGCCCTCATCCCCGAAAAGACCGACGGTGCGAGGCCGAGAGACCGGAATTCCGGGAAATTGAGCCTGAGAGGCGGGCGGCCTGTCACTATGCGGACGAGAGCCCCGCGGTCTCCTCGTGGCCTAATGCACCCCGCCCATCAAGTTCCGCACCGGCTTGATCAACAACCATAAGACGACCGCTGAACCCATGGTCGTCGCCGCAACGGCCCCGAACAACATGGGAAGTGGCAGCGTATCAAAGAACCCCGCCACCCACCCGCCGATCTTGTTTCCGGTGGCAATAGAGAGGAACCACACCCCCATCATCAGCCCGACGATCCGCTGAGGCGCGAGTTTGGTCACCACGCTCAGACCCACCGGACTCAGGCACAGCTCGCCCATGGTGTGCAGCAGATACACGCCGACCAGCCACGCGGGACTCACCCGCGCGCCGCCCTGCGCCATTCCGGCGGCGGGCACCAGCAACAAGAACCCCAGGCCCACCCCCAGCAAGCCGTAGGTGAACTTCGTCACCGTAGACGGCTCGCGCTCCCGCAGGCGCACCCATAGCCAGGCGAACACCGGCGCCAGCGTGATGAGGAAGAGGGAGTTCAGGGACTGAAACCAGGTGGAGGGGAACGCCAGCCCCAAAGCGGACAGTCGGGTCAGCCGATCCGCGAACAGGTTCAGGCTCGAGCCGGCTTGCTCAAACGCCGCCCAAAACAAGCTGGAAAAGACGAAGAACACGCCGACCGCCGCGATGCGCTTCCATTCCGTGGTGGTGAACGCGCCCGGCCGCGGCGCCGGCCCCGCTGCCGTGTGCGCCGCCGGAGCAAGGCGCTCCAAGGCCGGTCGCAACCGGGTGCGTCCCAGCACATACTGGACCAGGCCCAGCACCATGCCCACGCCCGCCGCCGCGAAGCCCACATGCCAGTCCACCCGCTGGCCCAGCGTGCCGACGATCAGCGGCGCGATGAACGCCCCGAGGTTGATCCCCATGTAGAAGATCGAGAAGCCCGCGTCCCGCCGCGCATCCTCCGCGTCGTAGAGTGAGCCGACCATGGTGCTGACGTTGGGCTTGAGCAGCCCGGTCCCGATGACGATCAGGCCGAGGCCGGTGAAGAACGACGGGAGCGACGCAAAGGCCATGCTGAAATGGCCCAGCGCGATGATCATGCCGCCGTAGAGCACACTGCGGTACTGGCCCAGGAACCGGTCCGCCAGCCAACCGCCCGGAATCGCGGCGGCATAGACCCCGAAGGTGTACCACCCGTAGACCGAGGCCGCCCGGGGCGTGTCGAAGGCTAGGCCGCCGGCGGCGAGCGGTGCAGTCATGTAGAGAATGAGGAGCGCCCGCATCCCGTAGTAGCTGAACCGCTCCCACATCTCGGTGAAGAACAGCGTGGAGAGGCCGCGGGGGTGACCGAACCAGCCACGGGTGTCCGGAGCGGCCACGCCCTACCTGCCCAGCTTCCGCTTCAGGGCCGCCAACTGGTCCTCGGCAGCCTTCTCGCGCGCGGTGCGGTCCATTCGCGCCCGCAGCAACTCATTCTCCTCCGCCGGCGTCCGCACCCCGCCACCCGCCTCTCCGCCGGCCGGCGGCGGCTCGCCGCTTCCGGTCGCGCCCGTGCGTTCCGCGCGATCCAGTTGCTCGATCATCTCCGCCAGGTCCCGCTCGAGCAGCACGCCTTCCTCCATCAAGACGGCCACCTTCCGCTCCAGCACCTCCGCCCGCTGGACGTGCCGCCCGGCGAACCGTTCCGCGATGGCCGCGGTCTCGCCATCAGCGATCTCGCGCGCCATGCGCCCCCGGCGCTCGGCGTCTTCCGCCTGGCGCCGCTCATCGGCCAGCGACGCGCGGGCCCCGGCGATCTCGTCCCGCAGGCGGGTCAGCGCCGCCCGCGTCTCCACCACGGCCGACCGCATCCGTGGGATCGCCCGGTCGGCCACTAACTCTTTTTCGCAGTCTTCGCGAAGAATGCGGAGAACTGCTGCTCGACCTTCACCGACTTGCACTTGGGACACGCGGGCCGTTTGCGGCCGTGTCGCGCGATGGACTCCACCACCGAGAAGCGCTTCCCGCACTTCTCACATTGGTACTCGTAGGTCGGCATGGACGGATCCTCAAGGTTGGCGCAGAAAGACGCCGAAACGATATGCCCCGCTCAAGAGGGGGTCAAGCGAAGCGGAGTGCGCGCGCCGAGCGGCTCCGCTACCTTTGCCAATCATGAACCGAGCCTTCGCCGTCCTGGCCGCTGCTGCGCTGGTGGCCTGCGGCAGACCCTCTGAGAACAGCGCCTCGTGCGGTTTCGCCAGCATCGCCGCCGGCGCCATGGTCCTCCAGTCGCTCCAGAATCTCAACATGGTCGCCACCACGGCGCCCGCCCAGGTGCCGGCCGAGTTGCCGGCGCGTGTCATCGGCTACGGTACGGCCCAGGTGATGATCGGGGAGGGACCTGACGGCCTCACGATGGGATACGAGGGGCAGGGGTTCCCCCCGGTGCCGGGGTTTGGTCTGCTGCTGGTGGACGACTCGACGGAGACCCCGCGCGGAGTCCTGATCTACGAGACGGAGGGTCCCGGCGGCTATCCCCGCGTAGGCACGATTACCGGGACTAATGCCACCATTCCGTTGTACGGGCTCCGGGTGCACTGGCCGTCGCTGAACGCGCCCAAGTGCCCCCTGTTTGCCTCCCGACCTGATTCCACCTAGGCGCGGACGTGCCACGCTCCCGCAGGCCGCTCTACTGCGCTCGGTGACCTCTAATTATCCCCGCCAAACCGCAGCCCATCCGACACCTGGCGGAGCACGCGATCGGGACCTCCGCCCGCCGGAAAGAAGCAGCCGTCCGACAGGCGGTTGAGGGCCACACGAATGGGGGCGAAGCCCTCGGCGATGCACGCAAACAGCTCTTCCAGCCCACACTCCCGGGCCAAGCGGTGCTCGGCCGCCAGTCGAAAGCCCCGCGCGCCCAGGGTGTCGTAATACTCCAGGTCCGGCCCGCCCTTGCGGGCCCGACGGGCCGCGATGTGATCGGGAAACACGCCGGCCAACCACAGGCTGAAGTTTCCCAAGTGCGCCCGCAGCAAGAACCCCCGCCGGCCTTCCACGGCGGCGAGCTCGGCCACCACGTCCGTCACGTAGCCGTACACCGCGTCGTCCACCTGCGCGATGCGGTGCGCGCGATCGCGCTCACCGAACTCCAGCAGGAGAGCGCCCAGGTAGTCGCCTACCCTGGCATCGTCAATCCCGACGCCCCGCAGGTAGTGACGGACCCCGACATACAGGTAGAGGGCCGCCGAAGGCGCGGTGCCCAGCGGCACCTGGCGCATCCGGCCAAACAGCTCCGGCTCGTCCAGCAAGCGGTCCGGCCCCTCGGCCGTGACCAGCGCCGCATAGCGTCTCCGCCGGTCGGCATCATCCGCCGCCAGCAGGTTCAGAGCCAACGCCCGGTCTGTCTCGGTCACCCGTTCCCGCACGTTCGCGAAGATCATGGCCCAGCCTCCGTCCATGAATGAGACACCGGCTTCACCACGCGGGTCCCCCACCGGGCCCTCTACCACCACCGCACCGCCGCGCATTGCCCGCATCACTGATCAGCTCGCGGCCGCTGCCCGGCAGCTCCTTGGATCCGACCACGCCGCCGTGATCGTGATCGAACCGGTCACCGACGCACGCGTTGTGGCGACGGCCGACTATGAAGCAAACTCCGCGCCCGACGCAATGCTTATTGAGCGTGTTATCCACCAGGGCCAGGGAGTGCTCGGCACCCCCGCAGCCGTGACGGAGAACACAGGGAAGGCCGTGGGGCCCTCGGTGTCGTGGATGGCGGCGCCGATCCGCGCCGGCGGGTGCGTGCTGGGCGCGATCGTTCTCCAGGCTGATCGCCCTGGGGCCTTTCCAGGGGCGGCGCTGACCACGCTCCAGGTCCTGGCCACGCAAGCCGCCGTGGCGCTGGAACAGGGTTGGCTGCTGGAATTGCTCTCCCAGGGCAAGCGCGAGTGGGAGCAGACGATTGACGCGATCCGGGAAGCGTTCTGCGTCGTCGGCCCCAATGCCGTCATCCGCCGGGCCAACGTGGCCTTCAGCGTGTTCGCCAAGCACTCGGTGCTGGAGCTGCGCGACCGGTCGGTCCTGGACGTCCTGCCGGCTCCGTGCGCCGCCCCGGTGCGGAAGGCCCTGGCTCATCCCCATGGCGCGAGCCCGGTGGAAATCGCCGTGGGGGACCGCCGCTATCTCTTCTCGGTCATGCCCATCGGCGAGCCCCGAGACGGGACCTCCGTGGTGGTGTTCGAGGACCAGACGGAGCGGCGGCGGCTCCAAGAGCAGCTGGTGCAGTCCGAGAAGATGTCCGCGGTTGGTCAGCTCATCGCCGGTGTGGCCCACGACCTGAACAACCCGCTCGCGTCGGTCGTGGGATTCGCGGACTACCTGGTGGAGTCCGCGGCCGACGTCCCGCCGCGCCTGCGGGAACCGCTCCGCGCGATCCAGCAGGAGGCGGATCGCGCCGCGAAGATCGTCCGGAACCTCCTGTCATTCGCGCGCAAACAGGAGCGGCGGCGGCGCGTGCAAGGTCTCGAGCCCATCCTCGAGGCCACCATATTGTTGCTGAATAATGAGTTCCTGGCCTGTCACGTGACACCGACCCTGGAGATCGAAGCCGGCCTGCCCGCCGTGGACGTGGACGCCAATCAAATCCAGCAGGTCGTCGTGAATCTGTTGACCAACGCCCTTCAGGCCGTCCGGGCGAGCGGCGTGGGCAGCCAGGTCGCCGTGCGCGCCGCCCGGTGGCTGGACGGGGTGGCCGTAACCGTGGAGGACAATGGTCCGGGCATCCTGCCGGAGTTTCGCGAACGGGTGTTCGAGCCCTTCTTCACCACCAAACCCGAGGGCCAGGGGACCGGGCTCGGTCTCGCGATCTGCAACGGGATCGTGGCGGAACACGGCGGCCGCCTCGCGCTGGCCGACCGCCCCGGCACCGGCGCCACGTTCCGCCTGGAGCTGCCCGGCGCCGCCGCAGGACCCGAGGTGCAGCCCGTGTCCCCCCGGCCGGTTGGCCCGTTGCGCGTCCTGGTGGTAGACGATGAGCCGCACATTCTCCACTACATGGACGCGACTCTCACCGCTTGGGGGCACCAGGTCGTCGTGTCCACCGATGGCGGGGAAGCGTTGGACCGACTCACCGCCGAGGGTTTTGACGTCATCATCAGCGACCTGCGCATGCCACGCATGGGTGGGCGGGACTTCTTCGAGGCTCTACAGCGGGATCACCCGGAGGTGGCGGCCCGCGTGGTGTTCAGCACGGGCGACACCATCCGGGACGACGCCCTGGCGTTCCTGGAAGAACTTGGCCGGCCCTACCTGCGCAAGCCCTTCTCCCTGGCGGAGCTGCGCGGCGCCCTGGCAAGCGTTCCTCCCCGGAAAGCTCCCTGACCCTTTACCGGCTCCCCGCCCCTCCCTCAGATTGCAGCTCCAGAGGAACTGGTGCGGCTGATGCTGTTTGATCCGGAAACCCCGTCACTCGGGAGGCCTGGCGTGATGCTGCGTCGGCGGTTGGTGGGCGGCGGGATGTGCCGGCGGAGGGGGGCGCGCCAGGGATGATCTACATCTGCGCCCACGTCAGCAACCATGCCTCCACCGTGGGTCTCCTCCTGTGGAAAATCCGGCGCGTGTTCACCACATTCCCGCGTGAGTATCACCTGCTGGTCGCGGACGACGGGTCGAGCGACGCGACGCGAGAAGTGTTGGACCTGTATCAGCGGGTGTTGCCTTTGTCGGTTCTGCGACCCAACCCCGCGCCCGGCTATGCGGCAAGTTTAGAGCTCTTGTTGCGGGAAGCCCTGCGGCGCACCGACCGACCCAAACGCGACTGCGCCATCACCGTGCGCCCGGATTTCTCGGTTCCCGCGGATGCGTTGCCCGACTTCGTGCGCCGCATCGAGTCGGGAGCGGACCTGGTGATCGGGGAAGAGATGGATGGCGACCGCTCCCTGGCGCGGTGGCTGGTGCGCCGAGGCGCACCCTGGCTGCTCCGCCCCGGCGTACGGGTGCCGGGCCTCCGGGACTTTATCTCGGGCTGTCTCGCGGTCCGGCTCTCGACGCTCCGCCAATGCCTGAGGTCCCGCACCGCGCTGCTCGACACCCATGGGTGGACGGCGAACGCCGAGCTGATCGCCCGCGCCGCGCTGGAAGCCCGGCAGATCGCCGCGATCCCGGTCCCCCGCGGACTGCGCCCGCCGGACTCAACCACCGCGGCCGGGACGAGCGCGGTCAGGCTCGCGCTCTCGCTGTATCGGACCGGGCGCCGGCTCCAGATCCCGGCGCCCGCCGCGCCCATTGAGCGGGCGTCATGAGGACGCCGCGCTGGTGGCTCGCCGCGATAGCCGTCCTGGTTCCCGGCCCGTTACACGGACAGCAGGGTCCGCCGGACACGCTCCGGCTGCTGGAGCGGTTCCCCGTTGGCGAGCGCCTGCTCTACGACGCGCGGTTTGGGTTCATCACGATCGGCCACGCCGCCATGGAGGTGGCCGGCGTGGACACCGTCCGGGGTGTGCCGTCCCTGCACATCTCGTTCGTGATCCAGGGCGGGACGTTCATCTACCGGCTGAACGACCGCATGGATTCCTGGGTTGGACTCCGAGACTTTGCCTCGCGGCGGTTTCGCCAGGATTTCGACGAGGGCGGCAAGCGCCGTCAAGCCGCGTACGAGATTTATCCCGATTCGGGGTTCTATCGAGATCTCAAGGCGGACACCACGCTGCCGACGTCCCCAGACCCTCTGGACGACGCCGCGTTCTTCTATTTCGCGCGCACCGTGCCGTTCGAGCCGGGGCAGCGGTTCGAGTTCCATCGGTACTTCCGGCCGGACCGCAATCCCGTGGTGCTCGAGGTGCTGGGCCGTGACACCATTGACGTTCCGGCCGGCCGGTTCGCCACATTGGTCATTCGCCCCACTATTCAGGGTCAAGGCATTCTGGCCGAGGCGCGCGACCCGCGTATGTGGCTGTCCGACGACGACCGCCGCATCATGGTCCAGCTCAAGTCGCGCTTTCCGTTCGGGACCATCACGCTGCGTCTCCTGAAGGCCGAGGGGTCCGGGGGGTCGGCCGGGATGGAATCATCGCGGTGAGACTCGGTCGGTTCGCGTTTCTCACCGGCGGGCTGGCCGCGGCGTGTGCGCCGGGACCCGCCGCGCGGCCGCTCGCGCCCATGCCGTTCGAGCAACAAACCGTCCGCGACGTGATCACCGGCGCACTCGCCGCGGACGCCGCTCGGGAGGATGCCGACTCCCTGTACCTCATCGGCGCCATCGTGGTCGCGGACGGCCGGTCCCGCTCCGGGGCGCCCCGGTTCGCCGGCGTGCGCACCGGCGGAAGGGCCACAATCACCGGCAGCGCGCTGGAGATCACGCCGTATCTCGCGTGGGCGTCGGTGGACTATCGCTGGACCGCCGGTGAGGGAGGCACGGTGGTGGTGGGCCGCGCGACGTTTGTCTTGGAACGAATGGGGGGAACCTGGCGCATCAAGCACGCGCACTCGAGCGCGGTGGGGACCGGCGACGGCGGGCGATGACGGGCGACGATGGGCGATGAGAACCCACCGTCTCCGTCAACTCGGGGGGGGCCGCTGACCGCCGACCATCTCGCGCACTCGGCGGGCGGTGTCCGGACTGATAAGTTTCAACGCCAGGTAGAAGACGAAGCCGATGGCGGCCAGCCAGAGCAGGGTCATCAAGAGCGAGAAGGCGAACCCCAACAAGCCGAAGACCAGCTTGAGCGCGACGAACCCGACGATGGCGAGCAGCGCGTACCCCAGCAAGGTGCGAAACATATCGGTACTCCAGGCATGAGGTGGTTGTCGGGCGTCTCTACGAACCTACGTGGGAGCGGGTTTCGCTACAATGGCCGGCGCGCGCGGTGATGACGATGGGTGCCCCTGACGTCGTGATCGCCGGCGCCGGCGTGATCGGCGCCGCCTGCGCGCGCGCGTTGGCCGGCACGGGCCTCTCGGTGGCCGTGCTCGACACCGGGTCGCTGCCGGGCCCCGCCACGGCCGCGTCCGCCGGCCTGCTGCCACCCTTGGTGGAGGCCCGGCTGGATGATCCGTTGCTGGGGCTCTCCGTCCGCGCGCGCGATCTCTACACCGAGCTGGCGCCCGCGCTCGCCGCCGAAACCGGCGTGGATATTGGCTTGTGGACCGACGGCATCCTCCAGATCGCCTTCAGCGAGGCCGAAGCCAACCAGCTGATGGGCGGCGTCGCCTGGCAGCGCCAGCAGGGCTACCACGCCGAGTGGCTGAACCGAGACGATCTGAAAGAAACCGCGCCGGGTGTCGCCCCGACGGCCCTGGGCGCCGCGCTCGCCGCCGAAGACGGCATGCTGGATCCCGTGGCGCTGCGAGACGCGCTGCTCCAATCGGCCACCGTCAAGGGAGCCACCCTCGCACGCGGCGAACCCGTCGAAGGCGTGGTCATCGAGAACCATCAGGTCACCGGCGTCAGGACGCCGTCCGGCACGCGGGCCGCCGGAGCCGTCGTGGTCGCGGCCGGGTGTTGGTCGGGACGCATCGGCGGACTCCCGCGGCCTCTTTCCGTCGAGCCGGTGCGCGGCCAAATGGTGGCCTTGCCCTGGCCGGAAGGCGAGCCTTTGGCCGTGATGTACGGCGGTGGCGGCTATGTCCTGCCCCGTGGCGGAGGCGCCTGGGCCGGAGCCACGGTCGAGTACGCCGGGTTCGACGCCTCGGTCACCGACGCAGGCGTGGCACAGGTGACCGGGATCGCCCGACGGATCTATCCGGCGCTCGAGCGCGCAACGCCGTCACGAATGATGGCGGGCTTGCGGCCGGGAACGCCCGACGGCCGTCCATTCCTAGGCCGGGATCCCACGGTGAGTAACCTGTTCTACGCCACCGGACACGGAAGGCACGGTGTCCTGCTCGCCGCTATTACCGGCGATATCATCGCGGGCCTGTGGTCGGAACGGCCCTCGGAATTCGACTTGTCACCTATGGCGCCGGGGAGGTTCTGGGAGACCTAGCGTCAACCAGGCGGTTGAGCGAGCCCGTCCCTCGCTAGTCCGCGGCACCCCCGCGGGCTATGTTTCGCCCTCCCATGGATCTAGTCCAACTCACCATCGCAGGGCGCGGCGCCCATACGGCCGCCGCAACCCCGCCGGAGCGTAAACCGTCCTGGCTGAAGGTGCGTGCGCCGGGGGGGCCCAATTACGTCGAGGTCAAGCGGCTCATGCGGGACCTGGCGCTGCACACCGTGTGTGAAGAGGCCCGCTGTCCCAACGTGGGTGAGTGCTGGGAACACCGGGCCGCCACGTTCATGGTGCTCGGCGACGTGTGCACGCGGAACTGCACCTACTGCGCGGTGGCGCATGGGACGCCTGCCCCGTACGATCCCGACGAGCCTCGGCGGCTGGCCCAGGCGGTCGCCCAGCTCGGCCTGCGGCACGTCGTCATCACCAGCGTGGACCGAGATGACCTTCCGCGCGGCGGCGCGGAGATCTTCGCGCGCTGTGTGCGCGAAATTCGGCGCCGTGTCCCCGAGGCGTCCATCGAGCTGTTGATCCCCGACTTCAAAGGTTCGGACGAGGCGCTGGCGATGGTGGTTGAGGCGCGGCCGGACATCCTGAACCACAACCTCGAGACCATTGCGCGCTTGTATCGGGTCGCGCGCCCCGGCGGGCGTTACCATCGCGCCCTCCGCCTGCTGCGCCGCGCCCGAGAGCTGGCGCCCGATTCGCTGACCAAGTCCGGCATCATGTGTGGTCTGGGCGAAGAGTGGGACGAGCTGCTTGGCGCCATGCGCGACCTGCGGGCCCAGGAGGTGGACATTCTCACGCTGGGTCAGTACCTCCGGCCCACCACGCAGCACCTCCCCGTAGCGCGGTACTACACGCCCGGCGAGTTCGTCGAGCTCAAGACGGCGGGACTGGCCATGGGGTATCGCCACGTCGAAGCGGGGCCGCTGGTGCGGTCCTCCTATCACGCGTGGGACCAGGTGCGGCAGGCGGTGGGGGCCGGATGAGCGGGGTGAAACAGGACGCGCCGCCAGTCCCCGCCCGGCGCGCGCTTGATGCGGCGCGCGCGGCGGTCTACCGCGAATTGCTGCGCCAGATGGTGCTGGTCCGCCATTTCGAGGAGAAGGCGGGCGAGGCCTACGCGCAGGGGAAGATCGGCGGTTTCTGCCATCTCTATATCGGGCAGGAGGCGGTCGCCGTCGGGTCGCTCGCGGCACTGCGTCCGGACGACTACGTGTTTACCGGCTACCGGGAGCACGCGCACGCGCTGGTGCGCGGCATCAGCGCCCGCGCCGTGATGGCGGAGCTGTGCGGTAAGGCTACCGGCTGCTCCGGCGGGAAGGGCGGCTCCATGCACCTGTTCGACGTGGAGCGGCGGTTCCTCGGCGGGCATGCGATCGTCGGCTCGCACATCCCGCTCGCGGCTGGGGCAGCGTTTGCGTGCAAATATCGCGGCACGGACCAGGTGGCCATGTGCTATTTTGGTGAAGCCGCGGCCAACATTGGGGCGTTCCACGAAACCCTCAACATGGCTGCGTTGTGGAAGCTCCCCGTGGTCTTCGTCTGCGAGAACAACCGCTACGGCATGGGGACGGCGCTGGAGCGCGCGTCGTCCGTGTACGACATTTCGCAGCGCTCCTGCTCCTACCAGATGGCCGCCGAGACGGCGGACGGCATGGACGTCGTGGCGATGCACGGGGCCGCCGAGCGCGCGGTGGCGCGCGCCCGCACCGAGCAGGTCCCGACCCTGCTGGAGGCCCGGACCTACCGCTACATGGGTCACTCCATGGCCGACCCCATCCATGGCCATTATCGCACCAAGGAGGAGCTCGAGGAGCAGAAACTCCGCGATCCCATCCAGATGCTGCGGGGCCAGCTCCAGGCCTCCGGGCTCCTGGGCGAGAAGGAGTATGCCGAGCTCGAGGCGGGAGTGCGGGCGGAGGTGGAAGACGCGGTAAGCTTCGCCGACCAGAGCCCCGAGCCCGATCCGCGTGAACTGTTCACCCACGTGGTACACGAGTAGACCCATGCCGACCCTCACGTACCGGGACGCCCTGAACCATGCTCTCCGCGAGGAGATGGAGCGGGACCCCGACGTGTTTCTCATGGGCGAGGAGGTCGGTGTTTATCAGGGGGCGTACAAGGTGAGCCGGGGGCTCCTCCAGCAGTTCGGGGAACGCCGCGTGATGGACACGCCCATCGCCGAGCTGGGATTCGCCGGCATCGGCGTCGGCGCGGCGATGGTGGGCTTGCGACCCGTGATCGAATTCATGACCTGGAACTTTGCCCTGCTCGCCATTGACGAGGTGGTGAACTCAGCGGCCAAGCTGCGCTACATGTCCAACGGTCAGTTGTCGGTGCCGATCGTGTTCCGCGGCCCAGGCGGCGCGGCGCTCCAGCTCGGTGCCCAACACTCCCAGGCGTTGGAGTCCTGGTACGCGCATGTGCCGGGGCTCAAGGTGGTCGCGCCCGCCACGCCCTACGACGCCAAGGGGCTCCTCAAGTCGGCGATCCGAGACAACAACCCGGTGGTGTTCCTCGAAGGCGAGATGCTCTACAACCTGAAGGGCGAGGTGCCGGAGGGGGAATACACCATTCCGCTGGGGCAGGCGGAGGTGAAGCGCGTCGGGAAGGACGTGACGGTGATCTGCCACTCCAAGACCGTGGCGACCGCCGAAAAGGCGGCCCAGCAGCTTGCCGCCGACCATGGGGTGGAGGCCGAGGTGGTGGACCTGCGCACGCTGCGGCCGCTGGACACCGAGGCCATTCTTGCCAGTGTGAGGAAGACCAACCGCTGCGTCATCATCGAGGAAGGGTGGCCGTTCTGTGGCATCGGCGCCCAGGTGTGCGATGAGATCCAGCACGGCGCGTTCGACCATCTGGACGCACCGGTCGAACGGGTCACCGGCGCCGACGTGCCCATGCCGTACAATCGCTCGCTCGAGCGAGCGGCCAAGCCCAGCGTGGATGCCGTGATTCGGGCCGTGCGCCGCGCCGCCTACCTCGACTGAGCCCGTGGCCACCAAGGTCGTGATGGAGGCGCTCTCGCCCACCATGGAAGAGGGGCGCGTCGTCGAGTGGCTCAAGCACGAGGGCGATGCCGTCGTGGCGGGCGATGTCCTGGCGGAAGTCGAGACGGACAAGGCGGTCATGGAGCTTCAGGCCCGTGGGGACGGTGTACTGCGGAAGGTGCTGGCGCCCAGTGGGAGCACGGTGGAGGTGGGGAAGCTGGTGGCGGTCATCGCGGGGCCGGATGAGGATATTGCGGCGTTGATTGGCGGGGCGGCGGTACCACCCCGCCCCGCCACCCCACCGCCGGCAGGACCGACAGCCTCGCCCCCCCCGACCACCCAGCCAATGGCACCGGTAGCAGCAGGCGCGAGGCACCTGAAGGCGTCACCGCTCGCGCGGCGGCTCGCGGGCGAACGAGGGATAGAACTCGGGTCAGTGGCCGGCTCCGGGCCCGGCGGTCGGGTGATCCGCCGGGACATTGACACGCTGGCGGCCGCTCCTGCCCCTGGGGTGGCGGTGCGGGGAGGCGGGGCTGCCGCTTCTGCCGCCTCGTTCGAAGACGTCCCCCTCACCCAGATCCGGAAAACCATCGCCCGCCGGCTGGCGGAGTCGTTGGGCCCGGTCCCGCATTTCTTCCTCACCACCGACGTGGACATGGATCGGGCGTGGGACGCGCGGGAGGCGCTGAATGGGCTGGGTGAAGAACCCCGCGTGTCCTTCAATGACCTGATCGTGAAGGTGGTGGCCACAGCCCTGACGCGACACCGTGAATGCAACGCCTGGTGGCAGGGTGACGCGATTCGTTATTTCAACGACGTTCACCTGGGCATGGCGGTCGCCGTCGATCAGGGGCTCATCACGCCGGTGATTCGACACGCGGATCGGAAGACCCTGCGTCAGATCGCCACCGAATCGCGGAACCTGGTGGAGCGGGCGCGCGCCCGGAAGCTGAAACCGGAGGAATACACGGGAGCCACGTTCTCGATCTCGAACCTGGGGATGTTCGGTATCGACGAGTTCACGGCCATCATCAATCCGCCGGAGTCCGGCATCATCGCCTGCGGCGCCATCACGCAGCAGCCGGTGGTGCGGGAAGGCATGCTGGTGGTGGGGCGGCGGATGCGGCTCACTATGAGCTGCGACCACCGGGTGATTGATGGAGCCACCGGCGCGCGGTTCCTGGGAACGGTGCGGCGGATGCTGGAGAACCCTCTGGCGATGGTGTGGTGAACGGACACCTGATACGTGAGACCTGACAACTCCCATGCCCTCTTCGTTTGACGTCATCATCATCGGCGGCGGCCCGGCAGGCTATGTGTGCGCCATCCGCGCCGCCCAGCTCGGTCTCAATACAGCGGTGGTGGAGCGCGACAAGCTGGGCGGGGTATGTGTGAACGTCGGCTGCATCCCGAGTAAGGCCCTGCTGCACAGCGCGTATGTCGCGAACTTGGTGAGCCACGACGCCAAGACCTTCGGGGTCAACGTGAGCGGGGTGACGCTCGACTTCGGCGCCGCCATCAAGCACTCGCGTCAGGTGGCCGACCAGAACTCGAAGGGGGTCGACTTCCTGATGAAGAAGCACAAGGTCACCGTGATCCGGGGCCAGGCCAAACTCCTCGCCGGACGGAAGGTACAGGTGGGCAGCGACACCTACACCGCCACCAAAGCAGTCGTGATCGCGACCGGCACGCGGGTCAAGGGACTGCCGCAGGCGGGCCTGGAGATCAACCAGACCACCGTCATCTCCTCGGACGAGGCCTTGTTCCTCGATCGGGCGCCCAAGTCGCTCGCCATCGTGGGCGCCGGAGCCGTGGGGTGTGAATTTGCGGACATCTTCAACGGATTCGGCACTCAGGTGACGCTGGTGGAGGTGCTTCCACGGATCCTGCCCATGGAGGACGCCGAGTCGTCGACCACCGTGACGCGGAGCTTCCGAAAGCGAAAGATCGACGTCCTGGCCGGCGTGAAGGTAAAGAGCGCCAAGGTCCTGAAGGACGGCGTCACGTTGGAGCTGGACGAGAACGGTCAGTCCAAGCAGGTCACGGTCGAGAAGGTCTTGATGGCCGCGGGGCGGGCGCTCAACACCGAAGGACTGGGGCTTGAGTCGGCCGGGGTACAACTCGACCCGCGCGGATTCATCAAGGTGGACCCACAGCTCCGTACCACGGCGGAGGGCGTGTACGCCATCGGCGATATCGCGGGCCCGCCCATGTTGGCGCACAAGGGGAGCCGGGAAGGCGTTGTCGTCGCGGAGACCATCGCGGATCAGCGGCCCCATCCCATTCGCTACGACAACATCCCGAGCGTGACCTATTGCCATCCGGAAGTGGCCAGCATCGGCCTGACCGAGGACCAGTGCAAGGAGAAGAACCTGGACCATGTGGTCGGCAAGTTCCCGCTCACCGCCAACGGCCGCGCGCGGGCCACGCTCGAGACCGACGGCTTCGTGAAGATCATCCGGGACCGCAAGTATGGGGAGATTCTCGGTGCGCACATCGTCGCCTCGCACGCGAGCGAGATGATTCACGAGTTGGGCGTGGCGCGGGAGAACGAATACACCGTCGAGGAGGTGGAACTCGCGGTCCACGCCCATCCCACGTTGTCGGAAGCCGTGGCCGAGGCCGCCCTCGACTCGCTCGGCCGCGTGCTCCACGTCTGAAAATGGCCGCCCGGGATCCCGTCGTGCTCGCCCTGGCGAGCATCGCCGCGGGGGCGGGCGCGGGCGGCGCGGTGATCACGGCGGGCCTGGTGGCCCTCCGTGTGGTGCAGGCCCGGCGGGGAATCACCCCCCAGGATGACCTGGCCTTCGGGGTGTTGAGCGTGGCCCTGTTCGCCGGGGTCGCCGCCGCGGCGGCCATCGCTTGGCGACTCACCGGTGCCATTGAGGACTACTGGCGGCGAGGGGTCACTGGGGCGTTGGCCGTCACCCTGGCCTTTGGCCTCGCAGGCGGCGCGGTGCCCGTGGATCTCGTGGCCGGCCGCATGGGGCTCGGTGCCTACGCGGTGGCGCTGGTGGCCGCCGGGACCTGGGCGCTCCACCGGGCGCGCCGGGCGGCGTAACATGAGCGCCGACCTGGCCGTCGTCGGCGTCGGCCGCATGGCCTACGGGCCCGCTCTGGACCTCCAGCGCTCCATCGCCGCCAGACGGATCACCGGCGAGCTGACCCGGGACGTTCTCCTGCTGGTGGAGCATGCGCCGGTCGTCACCCTGGGCCGGGGGTCCCAACCGCAACACCTGCCAGTGTCCCCCGAGGCGCTCGCGGCTCGCGGCGTGGAGCTCTTCGAGATCGAGCGCGGCGGCGACGTGACCTTCCACGGACCAGGCCAGCTGGTGGGGTACCCGATCATCGCGCTGTCGGAGCACCGACCAGACCTCCACTGGTTCTTGCGCGCCCTCGAAGCGACGCTCATCACGACCCTCGACCATCTACATGTGCCGGCCGAGCGCCGCACGGGATACACCGGCGTGTGGACCGCCGGCGGAGCGCGCAAAATCGCCAGCATCGGTATCCACGTGAAACAGTGGGTCACGTGGCACGGGTTTGCCCTCAACGTGATGACCGATCTTTCCTACTTCGACCTGATCGTTCCGTGCGGGATCCCGCACGTGATCATGACCAGTGTACAGCGGGAGCTGGGCGAACGAGCGCCAAGGGACCTGTGGGGCCGGGCGCTTGACGCGGTGATCCTGGGATTTGCGGAAACGTTCGGACAACGGCCGCAGGCGGTTGAGCTGGAGGAGCTTGCCGTCAGCCGTGAGCCGTGAACGGCTTACCGCTCACCCATCAGGTCGAAGAACCTCCCGAACACTCTCACGCCCTTCCAAAACTGATCGAGATTGATCTTCTCGTTCGGCGCGTGCAGGCGATCATCCGGCAGGCCGATCCCGGCGAGCACGACGGGAGCTCCCTTGCGTCCAAGCGCGGGGACGATCGGAATCGAGCCGCCTGAACGCGTCGGGACGACGCCCCGACCCTCCACCTCGCGGAACGCTTGATCGATCAGGGCGAACGGTGGCGCCGTGATATCCACCACCACGGGGTCCGCGCCATGGAGGAACTTCACCGACACGTCGGCGTGCTTGGGCGCGAGCTTGCGACACGCGGCCGTAAGCTGTCGCGCCACCGTCTTGGTCTTCTGGTTGGGCACCAGGCGGAGACTCACCTTCGCGGTCGCGGCCGCCGGGATCACCGTCTTGGCGCCCTCGCCGGTAAATCCGCCCATGATGCCGTGGATCTCGAAAGTGGGAAGCATCCAGGTCCGCTCCAGCGGCGTGTAACCCTTGAGGCCGGTCAGCGCCTTGGCCCCCACCTCGCGCTTTAAATAGGCCTTCTCGTTGAACGGCAACTTGCGCCACCCCGCGCGTACCGCCTTGCCGGGATCCTTGACCGCCGAGTACAGGCCCGGCAGGTGGATCTTCCCCTCCGCGGTCTTGAGCCGCGCGAGCAGGTGCACCAAGGCCTCGTGCGCATTGGGAGCCACGCCGCCGTACAAGCCGGAATGAAGATCGCTCTTGGCCGTGCGCACGGTGATCTCCGCGTAGCAGAGCCCGCGCAAGCCGGTTTCCACGGACGGCCACCCCGGAGCGTAGTACGGCATGTCCGACACCAGCACCGCGTCCGCCTGCACCCGCTCCGGCTCCCGCTTCAGGAGATCAAACAGCACCACGCTGCCCGACTCCTCCTGACCCTCGATCAGAAAGCGCACGTTCACCGGCGGCCGCCCCCCGCCATTCACCCCCTCGAAGGCCTTCACAATGGAATAGACCTGGCCCTTGTCGTCCGTGGCGCCGCGGGCGAACAAGTCGCCGTTCCGAACCGTGGGCTCGAACGGCGGGCTGGCCCATTCGTTGAGGGGGTCCGGCGGCTGCACGTCGTAATGCCCGTACACCAAGACCGTTGGCCGGCCCGGCACGGCGGGTCCTTCGGCCCAGACGACCGGGTGCGTCTCGCTTCCCAGATAGGCCACCTTGGCGCAGCCCAGTTTCCCCAAGTGGTCCCCCAACCACTCGGCGGCACGGCGGCAATCCGCGTTGTGCGCCGGCGTTGTCGAGACGCTGGGGATCCGGAGGAAGGTCTTCAGCTCGTCGAGGATGCGGTCGCGACTGCGGTCAACGAAGGCACGGAGATCAGTCATGGCCCTGAGACAGGTTGGAGGGACACCACCGCTTCACACCGTCCCAATATATCCCCGCACTTGCCCTGCGCACGCCGAGGCCCAGATTCCCCTCGCCTCTCTCTCCGGGAGTTCCGCATGTCCGACAGTCCGCCCCGCGTCATGAGTGCCGGCGCCATCGCCAAATCCCAATTCGACGTCGCGGCGGACATCCTGGGACTCGAGGCCTACATGCGGCGGATCCTCACCATGCCGTTTCGCTCCATGACCGTGGAAGTCCCCATCCGGATGGACGACGGCCGGCGCGAGGTCTTCCGGGGCTATCGCGTGCAGCACAACGGTGCGCGCGGACCCTGCAAGGGCGGGATCCGGTTCCATCCGGAGGCGGATGAGGAGGAGGTGGTCGGCCTCGCGACGACTATGACCTGGAAGACTGCCTTGGCAGACATCCCGTTCGGCGGCGCCAAGGGCGGCGTGCAAGTGGATCCGCGCAAGCTGTCGCCCCGGGAGTTGGAGGCCGTCACCCGGTCCTTCACCCGGCGCATCTCCATCATTCTGGGACCCTACCGCGACATCCCCGCGCCCGACATGGGAACCAACGCCCAGGTGATGGCCTGGCTGTTGGACGAGTACTCGGCTCGCGCGGGCTACAGTCCGGCCGTCGTCACCGGTAAGCCGATCATGCTCGGCGGATCGCTCGGCCGCGAGGAGGCCACCGGACGCGGCGTCGTCTACTGCATGCAGGAGTACTCCCGGGATTTCGGGCTGCCGCTCAAGGACAGCCGCGTGGTGATCCAGGGGTTCGGCAACGTGGGCGCTTACCTGGCCCACTTCGCCGCCGAGCTGGGTGCCAAAGTCATTGGCACCACAGACGTGGACGGCGGGTTGTTCAATCAGAAGGGACTCGATATCCCCAAGCTCTTCCAGCACGCCTATCGAGACCGCAAGCCCGTGGCGGAGTTCAAAGGCGGGCAACGAATAACGAACGAGCAACTTTGGGATCTTTCCTGCGACTGGCTCGTTCCCGCCGCCTTGGGCGGTGTGATCACCAAGGAAGGGCATGCTCGGACGCTCGACTGCAAGGTGGTGGTGGAGGCAGCGAACAGCCCCACGACCCCCATCGCTGACCGGATCCTGGAGGAACGTGGCATCCCGGTACTGCCGGACTTTCTGGTCAATGGGGGCGGGGTCATCGTGAGCTACTTCGAGTGGGCCCAGAACCTCCAGCAGCTTCGTTGGTCGCTGGAGCAGGTGAACACGGAACTGCACCAGAAGATCACGGCGGCCTACCGCGCCGTCCGCGACGTGGTGAAGGAAAAGAAGGTGCCCTGGCGAACGGCGGCGTACACCATCGCGCTGGCCCGTGTGGCGGAGGCGGAGCGCTTGCGCGGGAACTGACCCGGACCCGGGCGGCCGGCGGCACGCGCGGTCGTTCGGTCATGACCGGGCTCGGTCGCGCACCACGGCAAACGGGTCCCTTCCCTGCGTCCCACGGACCGCGGTCACAATCACCGCCACCACCGCCCTCACGTCGCGGTCCTGCGCTTCGAACACCCGCTCGAACACATCCAGCCGCGTCCGATACAGGCGCGCGGCCACCACCCGCGCGTTGTTGAGTGGCACGCGGGCCAGGCGCTTGCCATCGTAGAGCCGAAGCCGGCCGCCGACACCGCTCGCCAGCGCCCCGCGTGCCTGTCCGAACACCCGCTCGCGGGCGGCCATCAGCGCGTCTCCCGTCAGCCGTTGCGCATAGGTAGCCTCCAGCGTGGCCGCGAGCCCTGCGTAGAACTCCGCCAACACCAGCTCGTCCCCCCAGATGGCCCGCGCCCGCATCGCGCCGGCCGAATCCCCTCGAGAGACGAAGAAACGCTCCGCACCCCGGAACCCCACGAACGACGCGAAACTCTCGTTGAACGGCACCGATCCGGGCACGAACAGTGTGTTGTGCAAGATCTCGTGGATCACCGTCGTCGCCAGCGTGACAGGGTCGTCCGACAACGCCGTGGAGAGCAGCGGATCATTGAACCAACCGAGCGTGGAGAAGGCGCCGGAGGGACGGAGATAGGTATCGTAGCCTCTTGCCTCGAGGTCCGCCGCGGCGCGACGCCCGGCGTCCGGATCGAAAAACCCCTTGTACGGCACCACCCCGACGATGGGATACCGCCAGGCGTAACTGGCCAGGCGATCCGCCGGGCTCGCCGTGAGAACCAGCAGCAACGTGTCGCGCTTGACAGCCGTGAACTGGGTGTACGTCGCCCCGGCCGCCAACCCTAAAGAATCCGCGGCGAACGCCCGGGCGGCCACCACCAGCTCGAGCTGGGCCCGGAGGTCCGGCGCCAGGGACGGATCGGCGATCAACTCCGGAATGGGCCGGCGCCGGAGCAGAAGACCGGCTTCCTCCCACGCGGCCCGCAGCACAAACCGCACTTCCGCAAAGAGCAGCGCCGCCACAACCATCAGCGACACCACCACCAGGCCGGCCCAACCGCCGACGCGAACCACGCGACGGAGCACGGTCGGTCTCACCACGCGGCCAATCCGCCTGGTCCGGGAATCAAAGGATTCCGCGCTTCATGGGAGACGAGCCGCGATCACAGTTTCAATCGGGCGCCGAATCGGTGCGCCTGGTCCCCCAGGGCGTCGCGCACCGCGTACGCGTAGTCCACCTGCAGATCGCCGAGGGCGATGCTGCCCCCATACGTGAAGCCGGGCTGGGTGCTCCCGGCAGCCCGGGAGCGGTGCGCCGCCCGCGCCACCAGGCCCACCCCTTGGAGCACCACCCCACCCTCCGCGCCGAGCGTGAGGCGGCTCCCTACGCCGGATTCCCAGCTCATCTCGATGGTGGAGAGGAGTCGGAAGGACTCCTGCGGGTCCACGTAGTTCATGGTGAACCCGGCGCGCGTGCGGCGCGGCAGGGGGATCGCCGACCCATCATCCCAGTTGCCGCCCACGTGCTGGACACTGACAGCCAGCGCCATGATATCGAACACCGCGATGGCCAGGCCCAGGTCTCCGCTGGTCGCGCGCTCCAGCGGGCCGGCCGTTGTCACGCGGTAGTGCCGCACCGATCCGCCCAGCGCCATCAAGCCGAAGCGGTAGACCAACGACCCCACGCCCAACGCCTCGTACGGCGCGTCGGAGCTCCCCGCCGCCAGCGTGTCATGTCCCAGGTATTGGAGGCCCACGCCCAGGTCCAGCTGCCCCAGCCGCCACCCCAGGGCACCGGTGAGAACCCGCCGAGGCGCCTCCCGACGCCAGGTGCCCTCCAGCGCGACGTGATGGACCGTGGCCAGCCCGGCCGGGTTGGTGAATACGGAGCTGGCGTCGCCTACCAGCGCCGCGCCGGCTCCCTGGAGCCCAGCGCTCCGCACCGAGCCCGGAAGCCAGGCCACCTCAGGCGTGCGCGACGCCTGCGCCGCGAGCGCCGGAGGTGCGGCGAGGACCGGACCTGCCGCCAGCACGACAACCATCCACGTGATCCGCTGTATCGGTACAGTCGGTGGCAAGTCTATTTCAACCGCACGACGTTCAGGCGCGCCGCCGCGCCGTTCAAGGCGCCCCCGCCCCCGTCGGTGAGCTGCACCGCCGTGCCTCGTGGACCCGGTGGCACCCGCACCCGGAAATAGGCGCCGGATCCGGAACGCAGATACCCGGACACGTCGAACATCCCGCCGGTAAACACCGGCGGCACAATCGGGAAGGGTCGGTCAAACGTGGTGGGGGACTGCGCGTTCAGGTTGGCGTACTGCGTCCGGAAGTTCCATTTGCGGTAGCGCAGCCGTCCCTGGGCGGGTACCCCCGGCAGGTGTGAGACGTAATTAGCCAGGAACCACTGCGTAAGGAGGAGAGGGACGGACTCACTCGTGGCGGCGGCGATGTTTTGCTGCCCCCGCAGGGACGTTTCCGAAAGGCGCCGAATCACCGGGTCGCCGAACTGGTCCACCACCCACCGCAGAAACAGCCAGGATGCGCCTCGCTCCTCGATCGTGCCGGGCGTCACCTTGAACAACATGTGCTGCGGCTCGGGATCCTTCAGGTACACGAACGCGTTCAACAGGTCGCCAATGGCGAACTCCGAGAACGATTTTGTGTCGCCGAGGCTGAGCATGCGGAACGCCCCCAGCTCTTCGGCCAGGTGCGACATGGCTTCGTTCAACCACAACTCCTCGGCGCTCGCGCCACGCACCAAAACCCGCTGGTGGTAGCTGATCATGTGCTGAAACTCGTGGATGAACGTGACCGGAACCAGCCGGCGGACCTGAGCCACGGTGAACCGGCAGGTCAACGTCTGGGCCGAGTCGGGAACGATGGCGTAAAACACCTCCCCATGGTTGGAGCGATCGTCGTTGGCAAACGCCGGATCAATGTCGATACCGAAAAAGAAGCCGGTCACGAACGCCTGACTGCACTCCGCCGCGGGCGTGAGCCGGTTCACCACCGGCGTGAACAGGATCAGCACCCGCCCATTTAGATCCACATCGGATTCGGCCCCGAACGCGCGGGTGGCCACGTCGTACAGCTGTTCGTCGAACAGGGCCCCCAAGGTCTCGAAATCCGTCGTGGCGAACCCGCCGGCGGGCGCCGTGAGGTCCTGGTACAGCGCCGCGCGTTTGCCCACGTACCTCGCTTCCGCGTCCACCAGCGAAAAATCCTCTAGAGTGTTGCAGTCGAATTTGGAACACACCCGGAACGTCCGTCGGTCGCCCACCCCGATCTCCGCGGCTGTAGCGGCGTCGGAAGGCGCAGCGGCAAGCGCCGAGCGCGGCCGCCCCGCGAAGTCAGCCTCCGCCGCGCGTAACGCATCATGAAAGGCCAGCGAAAACGGTCTCTCTCGGACGGCGGGACGACCGAACACCGGCAGCGCGGCGGAGTCGCCCCGCAAGCGGTAGGACACCGAATCGCCGGCCGCCCCACTCACCTGCTGGGGCGCGATGAGATACTCGGCGGTGTCACTGCCGGCCGGCGGGAACAGCGCGCAGCCCGCGACGCGGGCCGGCTCCACCGCGGCATAGTCGCCGATCGCCAGCTGGATGGGCTCCGCCTGCGACTGGTACGTCGCCGGCAACTGGTTGCTGACCGCCGCACCTATTCGAACGCCGACAGAAACCGGACCGGGGGCTAAACACACCGGGGCGAGCGCCGTCAAGGTGGACCCCCCCGTCACGCCCAGCAGCCGGGCGGGCACGCCGCTCACCACCAACGTTGCGGAGGTGTCGAGCCCGGTGCCCGTCACCACGATGCTATCGCCGCCACCAAACTGCGCCGGCGAGATGCTGGCCAGCGTGGGAGGCGCCAGGGCTGTGGCCGTGAACTCCACCGCCCGCACCGGCTTCACCACCAGCTGCGCCCGCACGCCGTACGCGCCGGGCGCCGCACCCAAACGTACCGTGATCTGCGCCTGCCCCGCGCCGTCGGCCATCGTGGTCGAATCCGACAGAACGCCGCCGGTCCCGGTGATGAAGGTCCAGCGCACCATTCCCCTGGGTGCCAGGCTGCCGTCGGCCGTCCGCACGGTCACCGCCAGCGGGACCGGTAGGAACCCACCCGCAAGGGCCGACTGGGCGTCCGCGCCCGCCACTTTTTCCAGGCTCTCGGGCAGGAACACGACCACTTCATCACCACCGCAGCCGGCGCCCACCATGCCCAGCGCAAGCCCGATCGCACATCGCGTAACTCTCGGCATTGGCGCAACATACGAGGCTGCTTGGCGTTTTGACAATGATGCAGAGCGCCCCTAACTTGTGATTTGCGTCCGGCTGCATCCACTCCAGACACAGGCTCGATGCCCTTCGTTCACCTCCATACCCACTCTGAGTATTCGCTGCTCGACGGCGCCAATCGCGTGCCGGACCTGGTGGCGAGAACCAAAGAGATGGGGATGGACACGCTGGCGGTGACCGATCACGGCAACCTCTACGCGGCTTGCGCCTTCTACCACGCGGCGCGCGCAGCCGGCGTTCGGCCCATCCTCGGCGTGGAGGCCTACGTAGCGTTCGGCTCCCGCCACGCCCGCGAGAAGGCGCCCGGCGCCCCCGCGAACTACTCCCATCTCGTGCTGCTGGCGAGAAACCGGGCGGGCTACCACAACCTCATCAAGCTGTCATCCATCGGGTTCCTGGAGGGGTACTACCGGCGGCCGCGCATTGATCGCGAGGCGCTGGAACGATACAGCGACGGCCTGGTGTGCCTGGCTGCCTGCCTCTCGGGCGAGGTGTCGCTCTGGCTGAGGCAGGGCAACTTCGACGCGGCGAGGGACACCGCGGCGTGGTTCGCCCGGGTGTTCGGACCCGACGGCTTCTGGCTCGAAGTCCAGAACCACGGGATCGCTGACGAGCGCGCGGTCGCGGACGGCATGTTCCGCCTGGCCGGGGAGCTGGGGCTTCCCGTGGTCCTCACCAACGATGCGCACTATCTCCGCCGAGAGGACGCCGAAGCACACGACGTCCTTCTGGCCATCGGGACCGGGAAAGACCTGGACGACCCCGCGCGGTTTCGGTTCGTGGGTCAGGAGAGCTATCTCAAGTCGGAAGCGGAAATGGCCGCCTTGTTTCCCGGACGGCCCGAGCTGCTCGCCAACACCCAACGCGTCGCGGCACTGTGCGAGTTTGACTTCGAAAAACGCTACTTCCTGCCGGAGTTCCCGCGGCCCGCGGGATATGCCTCGGACAACGACCTCTTGATCGAGCTGGCCACGGCCGGCGCGCGCCGTCGCTATGGCGATCCTCTCTCCGCGCCGGTGCAGGAGCGTCTGGCCTACGAGCTCGGCGTGATCACCAAGACGGGCTACGCCGGATACTTCCTCATCGTCGAGGATTTCATCCGCGCCGCGCGGGATCGCGGCATTCCGGTCGGGCCCGGACGCGGGTCGGCGGCCGGGTCGCTGGTGGCATACGCGCTCGGCATCACCAAGGTGGATCCGCTCCGCTTCGATCTGCTGTTCGAACGGTTCCTGAACCCAGAGCGCGTTTCCATGCCGGACATTGACGTGGACTTCTGCTTCGAGCGGCGCGGCGAGGTGATCGACTATGTCCGGGAGCGCTTCGGACGCGGCAGCGTGGGGCAGATCATCACGTTCGGGACATTGAAGGCGCGTGCCGCGGTCCGTGACGTGGCCCGGGTGCTGCGTCTGCCTCTGAGTGACGCGGACCGGATCGCCAAGCTCATTCCCTCCGGTCCGGCCTATGCGCTCTCGCTCCACGAGGCGGCCGAGCGAGTGCCGGAACTCGCCACGCTGCGCAAGACTGATCCCGTCATCGCCCGCCTGGTGGACCTGAGCCAGCGCATCGAGGGTCTGTCCCGGCATGCGTCGGTGCACGCCGCGGGCGTGGTCATCGCGCCCGGTCCGCTGGAGGAATACGTGCCGGTGTGCACCGCCGTGCAAAAGGCCGGCGCCACGGGCGGTGCCGAGGAAGGGATCATCACCCAGTACGACATGATCGGCCTGGAGCAGGTCGGCATGTTGAAGATGGACTTCCTGGGCTTGAAAACCCTGACCGTGATTCACGATGCCGTCCAGATGGTGCGGGAGCGTCACGGGGTGACGATCGATGTGGATGCCCTGGACCTCGACGATCCCGCGGTCTATCAGCTCTTGCGCGAGGGCAGGACCGCGGGCGTGTTCCAATTCGAGTCGGCCCTCGGCACGGACATGCTGCGCCAGCTGCGTTGCGACCGGTTCGATGATCTCGTGGCGACGAACGCCCTGGTCCGCCCGGGCCCGCTCGACTCGGGCATGCACCAGGTCTACATCCGTCGCAAACGCGGCGAGGAGAAGGTCCGTTATCCGCATCCGGCCCTCCAGGAAGTGCTCCAGCCGACGTTCGGCGTCATCGTCTACCAGGAGCAGGTCATGCGGATCGCGCATCTGCTCGCGGGGTTCAGCCTCGGCGAGGCCGACATGCTCCGCAAGGCGGTGGGGAAGAAGGACAAGGAGAAGCTGCAGCACGAGCTGGGACGCTTCGTCGAGCGGGCCGTCACCAACGGTCACCAGCGCCGGGTGATCGAGGAGATCGCGGCGCAGATCGAGACCTTCGGCCGCTACGGGTTCCCCAAGGCGCACGCGGTCGCCTACTCCATCCTGTCATTTCAAACGGCATGGTTCAAGGCGCATCACCCGGCGGAATTCATGGCGGCCCTCCTGTCGTCCGAAATCGGCAACAGCGATAAGGTGGTGGCCTACATCGCGGAAGCGCGCGAGCTGGGCCTGCACGTGCTCCCGCCGTCGGTGAATCAGTCCGGCTGGAAGTTCACGGTCACGGGGGACAGCGAGATTCGCTTTGGCCTGGGCGCCATCCGGAATGTGGGCCGCGGGGCCATCGAATCTATTCTCGCGGGACGCGCCGCGGGCGGGCCCTATAGCTCGCTGGCGGACTTCTGTGAACGGGTGGATCTGCGCCTCAGCAACAAGCGGGTGCTGGAATCGCTCATCGCAGCGGGAGCACTGGACCAGGTCGAGGGCCACCGGGCTCAGTTGGCGGCCGCGCTGGACGGCGCCCTGGGAGCAGCGCAGCTTCGGCAGGCCGAGCGCGAGGCCGGGCAGGCGACGCTATTCGAGGAGGAGGGAGGCGTGGGGCCGCCGGTCGCCGCCCTTCCGGACGTGCCGATCTGGTCGGAGGCGGAGCGGTTGGCCAAGGAGAAAGAGGTCGTCGGGTTCTTCATTTCCGGTCACCCGCTGGAGCGGTTCCGGGATGAAGTGGCGTTGTTCGGGACCCGAACGACGGCAACACTCGAGAGCTGGAGCGAGCACCAGGTGAGCGCGGCGGTGGTCGTGACGGCGGTCCAACGGCGCATCAGCCGCAAGTCCGGCGCCGAGTACGCGCGCCTAACCCTGGAGGACTTTCACGGCGTGGCCGAGGCTATTGTGTTTCCAGAGGCCTGGAGCAAACTGTCACCGGTGATCGTGCCGGATGCCGCGCTGCTCTTGATCGGCGGCTACAGCACCCGGGACCGGGGGGAGGACCGGGCCCCGTTCGTGGTGGAATCGGCCCAGCGGCTGGAGGACCTGAAGCCCGCTGGCGCCGTGGGGCTGGCGCTGACCTGGCGCGCCGGGGCAGGACCCGACCGCGACGCCACCCGGGCCGCCGCTGCCTTGTGCGCCGCCCACCCGGGCCCCGCACCCCTCTTGGTGGAGTGGACTGACGGCAACGGACGCGCCGCCCGGCTGCGTGCGCAACGCCTGCGGGTGGAGCTGAGTGAGCCTCTGCTCGACGGGTTGCGCCGGGTTCTGGGCGCCGACCGCGTGCGACTGGTCCGCGCCAACTAGATGGCGACGGCCCTGCACCTCGATTTCGAGAAGCCGCTGCTCGAGCTGGAGCGGCAGATCGATCACCTGCGACAGATCGCCACAGAACGCCATCTCGACGTGGACCGCGAAATCGCGCCATTGGAGCGCAAGCTGGAGGAGCTCCGGCACGAGATCTTCTCCGGCCTCACGCCCATGCAGCGGGTCCAGGTGGCCCGCCACCCCCGGCGACCCTATACGCTGGACTACGTGAGCCGCATGCTCACCGACTTCGTGGAATTGAAGGGCGACCGGCTGTATCGAGACGATCCGGCGATCGTCGGCGGTTGGGGCCGGCTGAACGGTCGGCCGGTCATGGTGATCGGGCAGCAAAAGGGCCGGGACACCAAAGAGAACCTGCGGCGGAACTTCGGCATGCCGCATCCCGAGGGCTATCGCAAGGCGCTGCGGCTCATGCGCACCGCCGAGCGGTTCCGAGCCCCGGTGATCACGTTGATCGACACGCCGGGCGCCTATCCCGGTCTGGGGGCGGAGGAGCGTGGGCAAGCCGAAGCCATCGCCACCAACCTGGAGGAGATGGCGGCGCTCGGGACCATGATCCTGGCCGCGGTGATCGGCGAGGGTGGATCCGGCGGCGCGTTGGCGCTGGGGCTCGCCGACCGGGTGCTGATGCTGGAGAACGCCGTCTACTCGGTGATTTCTCCGGAGGGATGTGCCGCCATTCTGTGGAAGGATGCTTCCCAGAAGGAGCGCGCCGCGGAGGCCCTGAAGCTCACGGCGCGTGACCTGCTCCAGCTCGGCGTGATCGACGAGATCGTGCCGGAGCCGGCCGGCGGCGCGCACGCCGATCCGGACGGCGCCGCCCGGCTCCTGGCCGACGCGCTGGACCGCCAGGTGCACGACCTGGCGTCGGAGTCGCCGCAACGCCTGATCCGCCGGCGGGCCGAGAAGTTCCTGCAAATGGGCCGCGTAGCCGAGCGCTGAGTGCCCGAGCTCCTGGAGGTCCGGTTCAAAGGCAACCGGAAGGCGTACTTCACGTGGGACAGCGATGCCACCATCCCGGTGGGCGGCGACGTGCTGGTGGAGGCCGATCGCGGCCTCGATTTCGGCACGGTCACCGCCGTCGGGGGCCTGGCGGAGCGCAAGTGCGGCATCGCGTGCGGCGGCTGCGCGCCGGGCGCGGCGCCGGAGCCGCAGGGCCGCGTCGTGCGGCAGGCGTCCGTGGAGGACGCGCATCTGGCCCGGGAGCTGCGCAAGGCCGAAGACGACGTGCGCCACAAAGTGGTGGAGCGGGTGCGCGCCCACGGCCTCGACATGAAGGTCTCCGACACCGAGTGGCAATGGGATCGCAAGAAGCTCACCATCTATTTCACCGCGGAGCAACGGGTGGATTTCCGCGTGCTGGTGCGCGACCTGGCGGCCTTGTTCCACACCCGCATTGACCTTCGCCAGATCGGCGCGCGGGACGAGGCGAAACGGCTCGACGGCGTGGGCCGGTGTGGGCGGCAATATTGCTGTTCATCCTGGCTCCCCGAGCTCAGGCCGGTCAGTCTCGCGCTGGCCAAGGACCAGCACCTTTCGCTCAACCCCTCGCAGATCTCGGGCGGGTGCGGGCGGCTGTTGTGCTGCCTGCGGTACGAGCACGAGTTCTACGTCGCCAGTCGCCGGCGCTTTCCCAAAGAAGGCAAGGCGGTGCCGACAGCGCGCGGCCCTGAGCGGGTGCAGGCCATTGACATCTTCCGCGACCGGGTCCTGCTCCGGGCTGACGACGGTTCCACGCGAACCCTCCCCCTGGCGCAGTTGCGGGAGGAAATGGGCCTCAGCGCCCCCGCTGGCGTGGCCGACGCCGTCCCGCCTCCGGCCGCTCCGCCCAGCGTTGAACCGAGGGAGCCCGCCGTGACGCCCGAGCGGTCCGACGAGACCGGTGGGGCAGACCGCCGAAGGGGACGGCGCCGCCGACGGCGCGGTCGCCGTGATCCGGACCGCTCGTCCCCCGGGGATGCTCCGCCACCTCCATCCCCAGGGAACGGACCCGCGCCGGACCCCGCATCCCCCGGTGCGTGATCGGTTCTACCTCACCACCGCCATCGATTATTCGAATGGCGACCCCCACATCGGCCACGCCTTCGAGAAGATCGGCGCGGATTGCCTGGCCCGATACCTCAGGCTGCGCGGCATCCCCGTGCATTTTCTCGTCGGGATGGACGAGCACGGCAAGAAAGTCGCGCAGGCCGCGGCCGCTCAGCTCCTCACGCCCCAGGAGTTCGTAAACGGGATCGCCACCCGCTTCGCCGACATCTGGCAGCGCCTCGACATCTCCCACGACCAGTTCATGCGCACGACGTCCGCCGCTCACCGCCGCGGCGTCCATGCCCTGATCGAACGGATTTTCGCCAACCACCCTGACGACCTCTACGAGCGGACCTACGAGGGCTGGTACTGCGTGGGGTGCGAGCTGTTCAAGCGGGACAATGAGATCGCCGACGGCCGCTGCACGCTCCACCCCACCCGCACTCTGGAGTGGACCGCGGAGCGGAACTGGTTCTTTCGGCTCACGCGCTACGAGCCCTTCATTCGCCGCCTGTTCGCGGACCGGCCGGATTTCCTCAGGCCGGAGGCCCGCCGGAACGAGATCCTTGGTCTGCTGGATCAGGGACTGGAAGACATCTCGGTGAGCCGGTCGGGGCTGACCTGGGCCATTCCCTTTCCCCGACGCTTGAGCAACGGCGAAGAACAGGGCACGTGGGTGTGGTTTGACGCGCTCCCCAATTATCTCACGGCCACCGGCTTCCCAGACGCCGGATACGAGCACCGCTGGCCCGCGCAGTTGCACGTGATCGGCAAGGACATCATTCGCCTGCACTGCGTGATCTGGCCCGCCATGCTCCGTGCGGCGGACCTGCCCCTCCCGGAGTCGGTATGGGCCCACGGCTTCGTCAGCTTCGGCGGTGCCCGCTTCAGTAAGTCGGCTGGCGCCGTCATTGGCCTGGAAGAGGCCATCGGCCGGCATGGCCCGGACCCGTTCCGCTACTTCCTGCTACGCGAGGTGCCCTGGAACGCCGACGGCGGGTTTACCTGGGAACGGTTTGACGCCCGTTATGAGGCCGATCTTGCCAATGGATTCGGCAATCTCGCCAGCCGGGTGCTGGCCATGACGGTCCGGTACCGGGCCGGTGTGGTTCCGGCCAACGGCGAACTGACCGACCTCGACGTGGCCGGCGAGGAGATCATCACCTCCTACCGCGCCGCGATGGACCAGTACCTCCTGCACGACGGAGCCGCCCACGCCTGGCGGCTGGTGGATCGAGCCAACGGCTTCGTGGAAGAGACCGCCCCCTGGAATCTCGCCAAACAGAACGACCAGGGAGAAGCGCTGAACCGAGTCCTTGCCGCTTTGGCTCGAGCCCTGCTTCGCATTACGCTGATGGTGAGCCCCTTCATGCCAAGAAAATCGCAGGAGGTATGGACCTCTTTGGGACAGGCGGGGGAGGTCAGCCACGCGTCCTGGACCCAGCTGGTGTCACCTCTGGTGGGCGGCCTGAGTGTCACGAAACCGGCCCCACTGTTCCCAAAGGTGGACGGCACTGGTGTAACTAGTTGATGGTAATAGACTTACAAAAGTGCCATACCCGGTTGACAACCGGGCGAGTCGAGGTCTACTATTGGCCCCGCCCTTGGGATGCACCAACGCAACACCCAGCGGTGCGTTTCTTCATCACCCGGAAGCGGAGAGACAGGCGAGTAGCGACGGATGCCTCACACCCGTTGGTCTTTTGCGTGGGTACCCCATGGATCGGGGCTGACACGGACGGTCACCGTGTCGCGCTGGGTTCTGCGCCTGCTCACCGGCGGCGGAGTGGTGCTCGCCGTGGGGGTGGTGACGTTCGTCGGCGCGGCCATATCCCGCGCCATCGACATCTCCCGGCTGGAGCGGCTGGAGCGAGTCAACCAATTGCTGACGCAGGAGTTGGTTCGCACCCGCACGGTCTTGGAAGCGGTGAACGACACCATCGCGCTGATCATGGAGCGGGACCGCCGAGTCCGTGTGCTCGCCGGTCTCGTCGTCAATGATCCTGACGTCCAGCTTGCGGGTATTGGCGGACCCACCGCCGAGCCGTCCGAGGACGACCGGCTCCTGGCCGGTGACCTGGACGGCCGCGCGGCGCTGGCACTCCGGGCCGATGTGGGCACGCTCACCCGTCGCGCCAACCTGTTGGCGTTTTCGTTCCAGGAGGCCGCTGATAGCTTGGAGGTCCATCGGGAACGCCTCGCGCGGACGCCGTCCATCTCGCCGACTCACGGATGGCTGACGTCGCGGTTCGTGCTAGCCCGAATGCACCCCATCTTCCACCAGGCACGGCCGCACGAAGGCATTGATCTGTCCGCGCCGGAAGGGACGCCCATCGTGGCCCCGGCCGGCGGATTGGTCATCGAGGTGACCGTCGAGCCGGGCTACGGCCGAACGGTCCGGATCGATCACGGGTTCGGTGTGGTCACTCGGTACGCACACTGCTCAAAGATCATGGCCCGGGTCGGTCAACGCGTCCGCCGCGGCGAGGAGATCGCCCTGGTGGGCAGCACGGGGATCTCGACGTCACCGCACCTCCACTACGAGGTGGAGGTCTGGGGCCGAACGGTCGATCCGCGCAACTACATCTTCCCGGAAACGATCGTCGACTGATTCTCCGCGCAGTCAGGACGGAGTCCTACCCTGGGGCCCGGCGCCGCTCACGCGCGCGGGCCCTGTTGTTCGTGGGCCTGCCGCTCCTGGGTGCCTGCCGGGAGCTTGGGACCCTGGAGGTCGTGGTGCTGCGCCACGACGGCCGGCCGGACGTGGCCCTCGACGTGACCGTTCTGCCGTTCAATCCGGAGGCCCTGTACGATTCTCTGGCCCGGGCGGCGCCGACACCCCGTCCTCGCTTCCCCGAGCTAGAAGATGCCATGGCGGCGTACCGGGTCGGTCCGCAAGGTCACCGTCCCGGCGCTGGTTCGGGAGCCTGGGAGGCTACGCGAGACAGTGTAGAAGCCCTCGCCGATTCACTACGCCGGTCCGATCGGACAGCCCCGTCTTACCGGTCCGCCTACGGTCGGTTGCGGTCCCTGTACGACCGCCTGGGACAGCGGGCCGCCGAACGAGACCGGGCGGACCGTGGCCTCCGCCGGGAGGACCGGGCACTGGCTGATCGCGCGACCGTGGCGGCCGACCAGCTGCGGCGATGGGAGCGGGTGGCGTTCGCGTCGTACGGGGAGTTGATGGCCGCCGCGGTCACGCGCTCCGGCCGCGATCCCTTGCGGCTGACCACGGACTCCGCGGGGCGCGCCCGGACCACGCTCCGGCCGGGGCGCTGGTGGATCCGCGCGCGGCAACGCATTCGCGACAACCCGTTTCAGGAGCAATTCTGGAACGTCCCCGTAACCACCAATCGGCTGGTCCCGGTGCGGGTCCGGGTCACGGCGGACAACGCCGAGCTCCGTTGGCGGCACTGACCCCAGGCCTCCACCCGGGATCGTACGTTGACGCGGCTTGCGCCAAAAGGCACGACGGCTCACCTTGCGCCTATGACCCAACCGGCAGACGCCGGCTCCACCCGATCCGGGAGGCGCGGTACGGTGGCCGGCGTGACGGCCGCGATTGCCCTGCTGGCCATTGGCGCAGCCGCCGTGATGAACCGGCCCGAATCCTCCGGCGCGGAACCACTGTCATCGCCGGGTTCCGGGGCACAGCCCGCCGCGGTCGCGTTCCCGCCCCCCGACGCCGACCCTCAGACCGACCTGATGCTGCCCGCCCGGACCAAGGGCGACCCCGCGGCGCCGATTGCCATCTTCGAGGTGGCGGACTTCCAGTGTCCCGCGTGCCGGATCTTCTGGGAGCAGACGCTCCCCGGTATCGAGCGCGAGTACGTGAGGACGGGCAAGGTACGCCTGGTCTTCATCAACTTCCCCATCCCATCGCTTCACCGGAACGCGACCGCGGCCCACATCCTGGCGATGTGCGCCGCTGACCAGGGACAGTTTTGGCCTCTCCACGACCTGCTGTACGCCAAGCAGGATGCGTGGGCACAGCTGGCGGAGCCGGCCCCCTATTTTCTTGCGCTGGCCGATTCGGCGGGGCTCTCCCGGCCGGCCCTGCAGCAGTGCCAGGCCGACGGCAGGATGCAGATTCTGCTGGACGCAGAGACCCGGACTTCCTACATGGCCGGGGTGAAGAGTACACCATCGTTCATTGTGGGCGGCGCCCTGCTTGCCGGAGCGGCGCCGATCGAAGTGTGGCGCCCCATTCTCGACTCGATCTTCACGGCCGCCACGGCCGCCTCGCGCTGAGGCCCGCGCGCCCCCCCCTTATCCCGCGCCGAGTAAGGCGAGACCGACGTCGTACAGGGCGTGCGTCCAGGCCGCGATGCCGAATCCGCGGGCGGCATAGAGCGCGCTGAGGAGTAGGCCGGCGATCATCCGGAACGTGAATGACGGAACCGTGAATGCGTCGCCGAGCGGCCCAAGGTAGTGGAACCCGCTGAAGATCAACGCGCTCAGAACGATGGCCAGGCCCACGGCCGCGGACCGGCGCCACCCCAGTCTGCCCACCACCGCGGAGATCCCCGACACCAGCAGCACCCGGAAAACAATCTCCTCATAGATGCCCGCGCCCAGCGACACCACTAGTTGCGTCCCCAGACCCAGCGCAGCCACACCGCCCTGCGCGACCGCGGTGGCCAGCGGCACCTCGGCCAATAGCAGCGAGGTCAGCGTGGCCGTCACCGTACCGAACGCGGCGGCGTACGCCACGCTTTCGCCCAGCATGGCGGCCAGCACGCGCCCGCGCATGGGACCGGGAGACCGGCGACGGTCCCGCCACACCAGCCATGAGCCGGCGGCCAGCAGCAGCAGGCCGAACATCGCCAGACCAGTGCGCCCACCAAAGGCCACGAAGACCGTCTTGAGCAGCACATCGGCGCCGTTGCGCACGCCGGCGATCGCCGTCCCGGGGAGCGCCGCCGCCAGACCCTCGTACAGCAAGAGAAGCGGCAAAGCGAACGTGATGCTGTACCGCGGGGCCCGGCTCGCGGTCAGGTACTCGCGCAGTGACATGCCCGTGAAACTACTCGGGGTCCGATCGTGCTCCTAGGGACGCCGCCGGGTGCTCTTCGCGTGGCCCGGGTTCTGACCTCCATGGTGTCGCGCGGGGCGGCCCAGAGCATGGCCGGGCGGATCAACGCCACCACCCCATGGCTCAGCTGGCACGTCCCCCGCCGCGGGCCGCTGGTCTGGGTGCATGCGGCCTCGGTCGGCGAGGCGCTCACGGCCTCTCCCATCCTCGCACGGCTGCGTGTCGCCCGTCCCGAAATCGCCTCCATGCTGACGTTCACGTCGCCGTCGGTGGAACGTTGGCCCGGCGCGCTCGGCTGCGACCGGGCGGGGTACCTCCCGCCCGATGATCGGACCACTATGGACGCGCTGTTCCGCCACCTGCGCCCCGCGGCTCTGGTCTTTGCGCGCGGAGACCTTTGGCCGGGATTGGTCGCCGCCGCAAAGCGGCATGGCGTCCCGGTGCTCCTGGTCGGAGGCGCGGTGGGGGTGGCCAGCACCAGACTGCGCCTGACGACGCGCCTCGCTTTGCGACCGACCTACTCGGCAGTGGACTGGAGCGGCGGTTCCTCGCCCGCGGACGCTAACCGCCTCCGCCGACTCGGCGTGCGTGCGGTTGCCACCCACGTGACCGGTGATCCGCGGCACGACCAGGCTGTCGAGCGCCCGGTGGCGCTGCGTTGGCCGGGGGTCGTCCTGGCATGGGCAGCCGGTGACCCCTTGATGGTGGCCGGCAGCACGCACCCGGAGGACGAACGGGTGTTGCTTTCGGCGTTCCGCCGTGTGCTGACGTCTTGCTCTGGCGCGCGTCTGCTGGTGGTGCCGCACACCACGCATTGCCGGGAGGTTGAACGCCTACGGCAAGCGGCCCGAGTGCTGGGGCTGGCTCACGCGACGCTGGAAGCGGACGTCCCCTCCGATGCTCGACTGCTCATCGGATCACGCCTGGGAACGCTGGCGGATCTCTACCTGGCCGCCAACGTCGCGTACCTGGGCGGTGGGTTTACCCGGGCAGGACTGCACGCCGTTGTCGAGCCGGCCGCCTTCGGCGTTCCGGTCATCTTCGGCGCCCGCACCACCGGCCATCTCACTGCGGATGCGGCCGCCTTGCTCGCCGCGGGCGGCGGTTGGGCGGTGTACCCCACCGACGCCGTGACGACGCTGGCCGACCGCTGGCTCCGATGGTTGGGGGACCACGAAGGGACCTGTCTGGCCGGGCTGGCGGGACGCGGGACACTCACCACCGGAGCAGCCACGGTAAGCGCCAGGGCGATCTTGTCGTACTTCTAGGAGTCCTTCTACCGCAGAACCACTACTGCTGCACGACGCAGCCCTCGAACGTGACCGATCGCGGCACAACCAGCCCACCGCTGATGGCCGTGAACAGCAAATCGGTGAACCGACTCCGGACGGAGATCCGAAGGTCTTTCACCTCGGCGCTGCCCGTGACCTGACCGGCTATGGCGTTTTGCAGGCTCGGGCGACTGGCTGGGATCAGCCCCCACAGTAAGAAGACGGCCTTCTCGGACCGCCGGAACCTCGTGACGCATGGCTGGGTTCCCGGCGCGGATGCCAGGCTCACATTGGCGCCCAGCGTCGTGGCGTCGAACGTATGAGCGCACGCTCCCAGCAATAGAAGGGCGGCCAGGACGCCCACCAACGAGCGTGTCCGCTCAGCCCCCGCCCTGCTCAAGTCCCGTCTGCTGGTCCTGCCGCTACCCCCCTGCCACCCCTGCTCCCGCACCTAGATGACCGGCACCATCGGCAGGCCAGGGATGGTGAACGTGTAATGCAGGCCGATGCCCAGCACCATGGTCTGCATCTCGGGCAACGTCAGCGATCCCGTACCTGCCGAAGCCTTGGCGCTCATCTTGGTCCAGTCGAGCGCGAGGTGCAACCCGAGTCCCATCGGCATGCCTACGTTGACGCCACCGGAGGCGCCGATGCCCGCCTGCATCCGGCTGCTGCTTCCCACCTTGGTCGCGTTGAGCTGCGCGCGGGGTGAGCCCCAGATCTCAAACGAAACGCTGGGGGACGGCGGTTTGACCGCGATGCCGACCCCAATGGGAATGCTGACTGTCTTGACCGCGAACGCGCCGGAGCCGGACTGGAGGTAACCGGCGCCCGCCTGGAGACTGAGTCCCACCGGCACCAGGGGAGGGCTGAACAGCTTGAGTCCGAGGGTGCCGGCGAACTGGGTCTCTTTGACGCCGGCATCAGAATTCCATTGACCGCCGCCCACCCCGATGGCCACGAAGGGCAGCCCCAGGGTCGCGCGCAGGCCAACGTGATTCGGTTTGTTCGTCGCGGTGATGCCGCTGACCTTGGTGTTGAGCGTCGTCCCGAAGTCGACCGCGAGCGTGAGCCCGGTCGGCGCTTTGGGGGAGACGTACACCGGGTTGGCGGCCAATTGTGCGCCCGCCGGAACCGCTGTGCCCAACGCCACCGCCAGCGCGCCGAGTCCTGCCACACAGGTCCTGATCACAGACTCCTCCCGGAGAGAAGCATCGTCGAATGCCGCATGGGCGAACTATACGTACAAGAGGCCTGAAACCCCGTCAATGGCGCCGGGTCCTAACGAATCCAGACCGCGGCGATGGAGATCCCTTCCAGGTCGCCGAACCCAAGGCTGAGCCGCGCGTCGAACCGGCGCGACAGCCGGAAATCGCCCCCCACCCCGACCGCGAAAAGGGCGTCCGTGTCACGGCCGCCAAATCCCGGGCCGTTCACGATCAACAAGGTTGGTTGGACGTACGGCACGATGCTGACCTGGGAGTCCTCGACATCCACCCGCCGGCCCAGCGATAACCCCACCGGAGCCTGGAACACGGTGCCGCCGTTAAACGAGAATCCGCCACCGAAGATGAGCGCCCCGTCCAACGGGAAATCCGTGGTATGCGTGATGACCCGGTATCGGCCCTCGGCCCCGACCAGGAATCGCTCGTCCGCCGGACCGTCCGGGAACAGGATGCCGCCCCGAAACCCGAGATCGAACTCGCCGGAGGCGAAGCGGTACATCCCCTCCAGCGCGGTCCCGGCGTCAAAATCGTTGAAGCTGATCGCCCCACCGAATTCGTGACGCTCGAACGCCCGATACGGGGCGTTGAACGACGGAGTGCCGGTGGCCTGGGCCGCGGCCTGGGTCGCCGCCCCCACCAGTGCGCACAAGACGAGCAGAGCCGTGTTACGAACCATGAGACGCTCCTTCCGCGTGTTCCGCTACGATTCGCACGGCGTCGCTCCGCACTTGCAGGAACCCGCCGTGCACCCGGTACTCCGAAGCCTCCCCGCCGCGCCGTACCACCAGCCGCCCGGCGCCGAGCAGCGTCATGAACGGGGCATGGTGCGGCAAGATGCCAACCTCACCGTCATAGGCGGGCGCCACCACCGCGGTGGCCTCCCCGTCATAGACGGCGCGCTCGGGCGAAATGATAGTGACGTGCATCACGCCTGCTCCAGCGACTTGGCTCGTTCGGCGGCTTCGTCGATGCCGCCCACCATGTAGAACGCCTGCTCGGGGAGATGGTCGAACTCGCCGGCCACTACCCGACTGAAGCTCTCGATGGTGTCCTCTAGCTTGACGTATCGGCCCGAACGCCCCGTGAAGGCCTCCGCCACGTGGAACGGCTGGGAAAGGAACCGCTGGACCCGCCGGGCCCGCGCCACGATGAGCTTGTCCTCCTCCGACAGTTCGTCCATGCCCAGGATGGCAATGATGTCCTGAAGCTCCTTATACCGCTGGAGGATGCGCTGGGTTTCAACGGCGGCCCCGTAATGCTTGTCCCCGATGTACTGCGCGTCCAGAATGCGGCTGGAGGACGCCAGCGGGTCCACCGCCGGGTAGATGCCGATCTCGGTCAGGGCCCGCGACAGCACCACCGTGGCGTCCAGGTGGGTGAACGCCGTCGCCGGAGCGGGGTCCGTAATGTCGTCGGCCGGCACGTAAATGGCCTGCACCGAGGTAATGGACCCTTTCTTGGTGGAGGTGATCCGCTCCTGGAGGTCTCCCATTTCGGTCGCCAGCGTCGGCTGGTAACCCACCGCGCTCGGCATCCGCCCAAGCAGGGCAGACACTTCGGACCCCGCCTGGGTGAACCGGAAGATGTTGTCAATGAACACCAGCACGTCCTGACCTTCCCGGTCACGGAAGTACTCGGCCACCGTGAGCCCCGTCAGGCCGACCCGCAGCCGCGCGCCCGGCGGCTCGTTCATCTGCCCGTAGATCAACGCGCAGGAGCTCAGCACCCCGCTTTCCTTCATCTCAAGGTAGAGGTCGTTCCCTTCCCGCGTCCGCTCGCCCACGCCGCAGAATACCGAACGGCCCCCGTGCCCTTTCTGCACGTTATTGATCAGCTCCATGATGATGACCGTCTTGCCAACGCCGGCGCCGCCGAACAAGCCGATCTTGCCGCCCTTGACGAACGGTGCCAGCAGGTCAACCACCTTGATGCCGGTCTCGAACACCTCGGTCTTGGGCTCCAGCGACACAAACAGCGGAGGCGCGCGGTGGATCGCCCAGCGCTCCGTCGCGGCGGGAATCGGGGGGCCCTCGTCCACCGGCTCGCCGATCACGTTCAGGATGCGGCCCAGCGCCGCCTCGCCGACCGGGACCGTAATCGGCCCCCCGGTGTTCCTGACGGCCATGCCGCGCACCACACCGTCTGTGGTGCTCATCGCGACGGCGCGGACCTGGTTGCGACCGATGTGCTGCTGCACTTCGGCCGTGAGCTTCACCGGCGGCCGCCCGTTGCCGGGGTCCTCGATGGTGAGCGCGGTGTACAGCTCAGGCAGGTGCTCCGGCTCGAACTCGACGTCGAGGACGGGACCGATGACTTGGACTACTTTTCCAACATTCGTTGGCATGCAAGCTCTCCTATGGCGGCCCAGCGGCGAGGAGGCGACATGGTATCCACTGACACTTCTGCCGCTCTGCCGCTATCCTTTCAATGCCTCTGCCCCACCCACAATCTCCGCGATCTCCTGCGTGATCTGCGCCTGCCGAGCCCGATTGAACGTTCGCCGCAACATGTCGATCATGTCGCCCGCGGAATCCGTCGCGTTCTTCATGGCCGTGCGCCGCGCCCCCTGCTCCGCCGCCGCCGTTTCCACCAACGCCCGGAACATCTGGTTCCGCACGTAGAGCGGCAGAATGGCACTGACGATCTCGTCCGCTGAAGGGCGGAGGAGGTAATTCGCGGGCCGCCGAACCGCGGGACCGGCGCTTGGACTCCCCCGTCCGTCCCCCGGTCCGTCGGTCCGTCGGTCCGCCACGGGGGGGGGCGGGGCAACGGGGAGTATCCGCATCACGGTCGGCGGAGTGGACAACGCGCTCTTGAACTGCGCGAACACCACCTCGACCGCGTCCAGGTCCCCGCCAGCAAACCGCTCCATCAGGGGCGTCATCACCGCCACTGCATGGTCCGGCGTCGGCCGGTCACCGATGTCCTGCCGCTGCGACGCCAGGGCCCGACCCACATAGCGGAAATAGCCGATCCCCTTTCGACCGATGCCGTGCAACTCCACCACCACGCCGGCGCTCTCGAGCGCGCTGATGCGCTGCCGCGCCTCGCGGATCAGATTGCCGTTGAACGCCCCACATAACCCCCGGTTGCTGGTGATGAGCACCAGCGCCACGCGACGCGGCCCTCCGGCGGGTCGCCGCAAGAGGGGAAACCGCTCCGCCAGTTCCGGGCTGTATAGGTCGGCGATCACCTCCGCCAAGGCCGCCGCATAGGGCCGCGCCGCCAGCACCCGGTCCTGGGCCCGCTTCAGCTTGGACGTGGCCACCATCTCCATCGTCTTGGTGATCTGGCGCGTGTTCTCGACGGAGCGAATCCGCCGGTGGAGCTCGCGTGCCTTCGCCATGTAACGACTACCGCTCCAGCTTCTTGAAGGCCTCGACCGCCGACCGGAGCTGCGCCGTCAGCTCGTCGGATAGGGTCCGCTGCGTCCGGATCGTCCGCAGCAGCTCCGGATGACGCGCCTCCATGAACTGGTGGAAATCCCGCTCCCACTGACGGATGTCATTCACCTTGACGTCGTCCAGATACCCATTGGTCACTGCGAAGATGATGGAGATCTGCTTCTCCACGGGCATCGGCTGATACTGCGGCTGCTTGAGCACTTCCACAATGCGGGCGCCCCGCGCCAGCTGCTTCTGGGTGGCTTGATCCAGCTCGGAAGCGAACTGCGCAAAGGCCTCCAACTCCCGGTACTGGGCCAGATCGAGCCGCAGACGCCCCGCCACCTGCTTCATGGCCTTGATCTGAGCGTTGCCCCCGACCCTTGAGACCGAGATGCCGGCGTTAATGGCGGGCCGGACGTTCGAGTAAAACAGGTCCGTCTCGAGGAAGATCTGCCCATCGGTGATGGAGATGACGTTGGTCGGAATGTACGCCGAGACGTCGCCCGCCTGGGTCTCAATCACCGGCAACGCCGTCAGCGAGCCCCCGCCGTTTGCGTCCGACAGCTTGGCGGCCCGCTCCAGCAGTCGCGAATGGAGATAGAACACGTCCCCGGGATACGCCTCCCGCCCCGGTGGCCGCCGGAGGACCAGCGACAGCTGCCGGTAGGCCGCGGCCTGCTTGGACAGATCGTCATATACGCAGAGGGTGGCTTTCTTCTCGTCATACATGAAGTACTCGGCCATGGCGCAGCCCGAGTACGGCGCGATGTACTGAAGCGGCGCGGGATCCGACGCGCTGGCCACCACCACGATGGTGTACTCCATAGCGCCGTGCTGCTTGAGTTTCTCCACCACGCCGGCCACCGTGGAGTTCTTCTGGCCGATCGCCACGTAGACGCAAATCACACCTTCGCCCTTTTGATTGATGATCGTATCAATGGCGATGGCGGTCTTGCCCGTACTGCGGTCGCCGATGATCAGCTCCCGCTGCCCACGCCCAATCGGGATCATCGAGTCGATCGCCTTCACCCCCGTCTGCAACGGCTCTTTCACTGGCTGCCGCTGCACAATGCCCGGCGCCGGCGACTCCACCTTGCGGCGCCGAGTCGCCTTGATGGGACCCAGGCCGTCCACCGGATCCCCCAGCGGGTTCACCACCCGCCCCACCAGCATGGGCCCCACCGGGACCTCGAAGACTCGCCCCGTGCGGCGAACCTCGTCACCCTCACGCAGTCGCAGGTAGTCACCCAGAATGACCGCCCCCAGGTTGTCCTCTTCCAGGTTCAACGCCAGGCCCGTGACCGTCGCGCCGGTCACGGAGGAGGTAAATTCCAGCATCTCGCCCGCCATGGCCGAGCCCAGGCCATAGACTCGCGCCGTGCCGTCCTTCACTTCCAGCACCGTGCCCACGTCCTGCACGTCCATCGCGCGCAGATCCGCGGCTTCGATTTCCCTGAGCAGGACATCCTTCAGTTCGCCGGGACGCAAAATGGATTCGGTCGCCATCGTCGCCGTGGGGTTGGTGGTGTCCGCTTAGGCTACCAGCGCCGGGGAAGGCTTGTGAAAAATATCACAACCGAGCTTCGCTGCAACTCCCGGCATCATCCGTCGTCAGGGACGGCTCCGCGTTCGGCCACGTAGAAAATGCCCCAACACGTCGAGCGGGCCAAGAGTGCTCAAGTCCGTGGCCGCTACCCCAGCGATGCGCCGCGCGCACGCGCCCAGGTGACTGGACGATGAGAATCGCAAAACCCGCGCAACCGTGCGCACGTCGTACCCAGGGTTCCGGAGCAGGTCCGCCGCGCACACTACCCGGGCCAGGTCAATGACCCGCTTGAGGTTCGGAGCACCGCCCGCAGCGAACTCCCGCGACAGGTGTTCGCGCGTGACCCGAAGGACCCGTGCCAGGTCCGTCGTCGCCAACCGCTGGTCAACCCGCCCCAGCACTTCGTTCCAGGCCGACACCTGGAGCGGCTCCGTCAACCGGAGCATCCGGGGAGCCGCCGCCAAGCTCCGGCGCCGGCCGCGGCTGGCGGCCCGGTTGGCGACCAGCTCCGCGGCCGCCGCGTCGTCCACCCCGTCCACCAAGATGCCCCGAACCCCAGCCCGGCGATAGCGTGCCAGGACCCCTCCGTCACCGGGACGGAACGGACCGCCTACGAACAGCGGCACCCCGGGATAGCGACCGAGGAATGATGCCGCCCGCTCGCCCACGTCTGGCGGACCGCCAAGGATCACCGCATCCACGACTTCCCGCCGAAATACCTGTGCGACCGCTTCGTGGGAACGACAAACAACGGCGCGCAGACCGAAGGGGCGCAGGCCCCGCCGTACCAGCCGCCGAAAGGGGGCTCGCGGATGGTGGACCGCTACGACGGGCACCGGCTCATCCCACCGCGGTGGCGCAGTGGTCGCTCGCCGCGGGGAGGGCCCGCCTCAGCAGGGCGCGCGTGTTCCGGTGCGTCAAGGTCTCCGCGGCGACGGCCGGCGGGCACCACTGGCACTCAACGATGCCCTCATCGCCTTGCGGTGTGGCTCGGGCCTCCCGGGCCTGGAAGAGATAGAAATGACATCGCTTGTGAACCCGGTCGCCGCGCCAGTGGAACCACCACTGAAGCACGCCGAGGGGCTGCACCAGGTCCAGGCCGGCAATCCCGGTCTCCTCGGCCACTTCCCGGCGCGCGGCCTCTTCCGACGCCTCGCCCTGCTCGACGTGACCCTTGGGAAATCCCCAGTTACCATGGCTGTCCAGAATGAGCAGAAACTCTGGCCCCCGGTCGGTGCACCGAAAGACCACGCCTCCGGCACTGGTTTCGTGCCGCGCCGCGCGGACCACTAGAAGACCGAAAACCTGAAGTACTTCCGCGGATTGGCCTGAATATCGGCGAGGAGCTGGCGCAACTGCGTGACCGTGCGCGTGGTCTCGAGGTACAGCGCCGAATCCGACACCAGCAGTCCAAGCGTGCCCGTCCGATCTCGGAGTCGCGTCATGACGGAGTCCGCCCCCTCAATGATCCGCACCAGGCTGGACTGGTTGGCCCGCGCCGTGGCAACCAGCGATCGAAAGTCCGTAGCTGCCGCACCGATGTGCTCGGACGCCTGCTCCGTGTTGTTGAGGATCGTGACCAGCTGGCCCTGATTGGTGGCCGAGTCCACCCGGGCGAGCGAGGCGGACAGGCTCCGTGCCGCATCGGCCAGCACGTCGGAACCCTGTTGCAGGTTCGCCCCCACATCGCCCAGGATCTCGGTCTGCTGCTGCGTGAACTGGGTCAGCCGGTCCGAGACCCGGCCGAAGTCACGGATGGACTGTTGGAGATCGACCACGGCCTGGGAATCGAACACCGTCTGAAATCGTGACGAGACACTCGCGATGTCCGTCGCGATCCGGCCCGCCTGCGCGGTGAGCTGGCCAATGTCCGGCAGCGTGGCGCCCGGCCAGGCATCGGTGCCCTCCCGCATCGCGGCTTCGAGATCACGCTGAACGTTGGGGTCGTCGAGCGGTTGGTCCAGCGGAACGATCCCGGCTTGCCACTCGCCAAACAGGGATGCGGAGGCGGCGATGATCGCCGGACGCGCCGGCAAGGACACGCCCTCGTAGATCTGGAGCTCGGCCTCCACCCAGTTGGATTGGCCCAGCCGGATTTCCTTGACGCGGCCGACCCGCACGCCCCGGAGCACCACCGGATCACCCACGCCCAAGCCGCCTACCGACCGGAATCGCGCCACGTAGAGATCGCCGCCCTGTCCTAGCTGCGACTCGGACAACCAGATAGCCCCGGCCACGATGGCCAGCAGCGCCGCCAGGACCGTTCCCCCGACCACGAGATCGTCCCGCCGCTTCATCCCGCCCCCGCGAACGCCTGCTCGGCGTCCGCCGCCGCCTCGGGACGACCCTCGATGAACTGCCGGACCACCGGATCATGCGTGCGCTGGATCTGTTCCACCGTGCCCACCTGGCGGATCGCCCCGCGGTAAAGCATGGCGATCCGATCGCCGACGGTGTATGCGCTCCGCATGTCGTGCGTGACCACCACCCCGGTGATGCCGAGCCGCTCGCGCGCCCGGACCATGAGACGGTCAATGACGGCGGCCGTCACCGGGTCCAGGCCCGTCGTGGGCTCGTCGTACAGGATGTATCGCGGTCGGAGGGCGATGGCACGGGCGATCCCCACCCGCTTCCGCATGCCACCGGATAACTCCGCCGGATAGCGCTCCTCGGTCCCCGGCAGGTCCACCAAGGCCAGCGCCTCAGCCACACGCTCCTCCTGGGCCTCGTCCGGGAGGCCCTGGCGCCGCAGCCCGAGCCTGAGGTTCTCGCGCACGGTCATGGAATCCAGCAGCGCCGCGAATTGGAACACGTACCCAATGCGGGCTCTGAGCGCCGCCAACCGCGCGCGGTCGAGCTGGTGGACGGTCTCGCCATCCACGACCACGGCGCCAGCATCCGGCTCCAACAGCCCAACGACGTGCTTCAGGGCCACGCTCTTCCCGCCACCTGAGTATCCCAGCACGACCATGGTCTCGCCGTCGCGGATCTCCAAGGAGAAGCCGGCCAGCACGACCTTGTCCCCAAATCGTTTGTGTACCTCCCGGAACTCGATCATCCGGCCCTCGGCTCAGAGAAGCACAATGGCCCAAAAGGCATCAAGCACCAGGATCATCATGGCGCTCACCACCACGGCGTCCGTCGTGGCGCGCCCCACCGATTCCGCGCCGCGACTGACGGACAGGCCTTTCATACACCCGATAAACGAGATCAGCAAGCCGAACGACATGCTTTTCACCAGACCGAACCAGATGTCCTTGAACTGATAGAACAGTTTCAGGCCACGCACGAACTCGACGGTGGAGAGGTCCAGCAAGTTGACCGCCGTGAGCCACCCGGACGTGACACCCACCACCATGGCCAGCGCCACCACGATCGGGAACATGAGCGTCGCCGCCAGGACCCGGGGCACCGCGAGGTAGGCGATTGGATCGTACGCCAGCGTCTCCAGCGCATCAACCTGCTCGGTCACTCGCATGGTACCCAGCTCGGCGGCGATGTTGGCCCCGACCCGGCCGGCCAAAGCCAGTCCGGTGAGCACGGGCCCCAGTTCGAGCATGACGGTCTTGCCCACCAGCGTGCCCACGAAATACAGCGGGACGGCGCCGGTGAAGGTGTAGGACGCTTGAAGGGCCAGCACGATCCCCGTGAACGCGGCGATGAACAGGGCGATCGGCACCGACGCCGCGCCGATTCGGCGCATTTGGACCATGGTCAGGCCCACCCAAGTTCCCGGATCCCTCAACGCCCGGGCTAAGTCGGCAAGGAAACCTCCGACCCGACCCAGCGCCATGAGCCCGGCGCGGACCCGCACGGTCACAAACCCAAGCACGGGGCCAATTTAGCAGTTAGGTGGCCGGGGCGCACTCGCGGTACCGAACGCGAGAGCGGCGGACCGTCGCCGATCCGCCGCCGCTTATGCCGCTTCTGCCGCTTCGGGCGGCGCCCTACGCCGCAAAACTGGCCAGGGCCCGGCCCACGTCTCCCTCCCGCAGCCGCTTGAGGGCCCGGTCGCGGAGCTGACGGACCCGCTCCCGCGTGACACCGAGCATGCCGCCGATCTCCTCCAGCGTGTGCTCCCGCCCCCCATCCAGCCCGAAGTAGAGGCGAAGCACCTTGGCGTCCCGGGCTGGCAGGGTCCGAAGCGCCTCCTCCACCTCGTCGGACAGGAACCGCTCCATGGTCTTCTCTTCCGTGTCCGGAAGGTCTTCCGCAATGAACCGTTCAATCAGCGCGCGATCCCCATCGGGATCGAGCGGGGCGTCGAGCCGGACCTCTCCGGTATTCAGGGCGGCGAGCGACTGCACCACCTCCAGGGACAGGGCCGTCGCGGCCGAGATCTCCTCCGGGGTGGGCTCGCGCCGAAGCTCCTGGCGCAAAGCCTCGGCGGTTCGCACAATGCGGGACAAGTCCGCGGTGCGGTTGAGCGGCACCCGCACCGTCCGGCCCTGCCGGGCCAGGGCGGCGAGAATGGCCTGCCGAATCCACCACACGGCGTACGAGATGAACTTGACGCCCTGATCCGGGTCGAACTTCCGCGCGGCCGTGAGCAGCCCCACGTTCCCCTCGCCGATCAGGTCGGTCAACGGGAGACCGCGATTCTGGTACTTCTTGGCCACGGAGATGACGAAGCGGAGATTCCGCTTGGCCAACTCCTGCATGGCCTCCTGGTCCCCGGCGCGCACACGTCGGGCCAGCTTGATCTCCTCGTCCGCCGTGAGCAAGGGCGTCTTGCTCACTTCGAAGAGATACTGATCCAGCAGATCGCGGTCCGCCTCGTTCGGGGCGAGAACCGGGGCCGGGCGGCGGCGCCGGCGGCGCCGCTCTCGTGCCTGAGTCATCATAGTCCCTTCGATATGCCGGCCTGCGGGCTGCTGGGCCGGGCCCCGCGCCCGCGTACCCTGGTGTCTCGTGATTGCATCAGCTTCCGGACCATGCTACCCCGCCGCCGACCGGAAGTTCGCTTGACACTCCAACTGGCTGGCCGCTAGCTTGCCCTGTTTCCCGCTGGTGGCCCGCCAAAGCCGGCCCAATATAACGGGGGCGTAGCTCAGTTGGGAGAGCGCGTGAATGGCATTCACGAGGTCAGGGGTTCGATTCCCCTCGCCTCCATTGGGCGACGGGCGGAGACGGACTGGCGGACCAGGGGACGCGCGGTGGATGCCGAACCGCGGCCGGGTTACATTTAGGCCCTGACGTGCGGGAATAGCTCAGTTGGTAGAGCACAACCTTGCCAAGGTTGGGGTCGCGGGTTCGAGTCCCGTTTCCCGCTCTGGGGACGACGGATTGCGCAGACGGCGGTGAGGCCCTCGGGACTGATGATCCTGCGTGATCTGTATGTTTCTGAGTCAGCGTCAACGACGCGGGGTGGAGCAGTCTGGTAGCTCGCCGGGCTCATAACCCGGAGGTCGTGGGTTCAAATCCCACCCCCGCTACTGACAGGGACGGGCGGCTAGGCGGACAGGCGGACGGAACGCGGCAGAGCAGCAAGCCATCCGAGCGCCAGACCGCCTGACCGCCCGTCCGCCTGTGTGGGGCGGTTAGCTCAGTTGGTTAGAGCGCCACGTTGACATCGTGGAGGTCACTAGTTCGAATCTAGTACCGCCCACTCGCAGCAAGCGCCCATAGCTCAATTGGATAGAGCGTTTGGCTACGGACCAAAAGGCTGGGGGTTCGAGTCCCTCTGGGCGCATGGGCCAAGAGCGGCAATCTTTCGGGGCGTGGCGCAGTCCGGTTAGCGCGCCTGGTTCGGGACCAGGAGGTCGGTGGTTCAAATCCACTCGCCCCGACTCGATAGGGAGGCAGACAGGCGGACGAGCGGACCGGGGGACGGACCTGGAAGCCCTCTCGCAGCTCACGGCTTGCACACCGCTCGCCGTCCGCCGGACCGCCTGTCCGTCTGGTGTCGCGCCAGTAGCTCAGCTGGATAGAGCGTTGGCCTCCGGAGCCAAAGGTCGTGGGTTCGAATCCCGCCTGGCGCACTCCTCCACCGAACAGCCCTTGATGGCTATCACGGTCTGCGCCTCCGGCCGACCCTGCCCCCGCGCGGCTGGCTTCCCCTCGGCACGTTCGGCGCCGGCCGCCCGTTCGGCGAGCGGCTCCCGCGCAGGCGTGGGGACGCCACCGGTCGGGCGGCGCCGACAGCGGTGCGCTCCCCCGAAGAATCCACGCACCTCAGCAGCGCCAGGGCAGCGACCACCGGCACCTCAGGGCCTGAGCTCCAAATGGAGCGATGCGCGATAACCGGAGAGGTTGACTCGGGTACCTGCTTGAAGCACGTGTCCCGTCACCGCGCCACCCTGGAGCACCAGCGCCGCCTTAGGCGCGACCTGGAGGCGCACATCCGCCCCGACCCGGAGCGACTGCCCCAGCTTCTCCAGGGCCGTTACGGAGTCGGACGGGGCGGCGGCCGACCGCCGGAACTCGCCCTGCGGGGACACCACCACCCGCTGACCTAGCGGCCAGTCCACCCGTCCACCAGCGGCGATCAGGTTCCCCCGCGGCAGGATGGCCGCGCCCTGCGCCGTCTGCTCAATCTGCGGATCGCCGCGGAACACGTCGAACCCATACAACGTGATGGAGCCCGCCCCCACGGCCTGGTTCACGGACGCATACCCGATCAGCCGGTGCCCCACACCGTTCTTGGTGGAGTCCCCCACTCCGGGAACTGCGATCTTGTCCTTTTGCGTACGAACAGCGATCGCCGCGAGCCGGATGTAGGTCCGCCGCGCCACCGCACCCTCCAGCCCGCTCCGCAAGCGGATCTCGCCACCGGGCTTCAACTGTTCTGTCTCGCCGAGCACCGGCGTGTAACCCATGGGCTGCTTGTAGGTGGCCCCGAGGCCCAGCGCGAACCGCCCCATGGGAATCGCACCGGCGAACCCACCCCCCACGTTGCCACCCGACCCGAGGTTCGAGGCGGCAAAGCCAATCACATCGCTGGAAATGGCCCCCAGGATCGACAGCTCCTCCAGCTGAACGGTCTTGGTACCGGTGGGAACCACCCCGGTGAGCAGCGCCACCAGCTTGCCGGGCACCACGTTCAGCGAGAGACGGGCCTCGGTGTCCAACGGTCCGGCGACTGACTGGTTGGCGAGCTGTGACTGATCGCGGGTCTCGAGATCCACCTGCGCATAACCGCCGGACAGGGCGAGCGTGCCCGTGGTTCCGAGGTGGACGTTGACCCCGACCGGGACCGTGAGCTCCGACACCCGGCTCAGCAACAACGTGTTAAAGGAATAGCTCTCGTAGAAAACCGAGCTCCGCGCGTCCACCCGGATCTGCGCGCTCAAGCCAGGGGCCAACGCGGCCAGAGCGGCCAGGACCATCGTCGCGGGACGCCTCATGGGAGCCGGAACACGATGCGAATGGTGCCTTGCGCCAATGGTGGCGGGTTCTTGTTGACCGTGGTCGGCGGCGGAACGGCGGTCGTCGTACTGGTGGCCTGCTGCGTGGTTTGGGTCTGCCCGCCCGGCGCGTTCTGCTCCGATTGGTTGGCTGCAATGTCGTTCACCGACGTGTTCACCGCGCTCGACACCGGATCGGAAGCGGCAGGTTCCGGGGCCGGTTCCTCCGCTGCCACCGTCGTCACGTCGCCGGCCGACGCCCCCTGCACCGCGTCAGCCGAAGCCGACGCCTGAAAAGACTCGCGGGCCTGCTGAAATCCCGGATCCGCCTGCACCGCCTGCGAGAAAAACGCCGCCGCCCGCGAGAAGTCGCCCAGGTCCTCCGCTACCAGGCCGCGCGAGTAGGCCAGGAACGCGGTCAGGTTCTGGGTCCCGTTCTCCAGGATCCGTCGCCGCTCCGCCTCGGACAGCGAGTACCCCAGCCGGGCGGACAAGGCGACCACGAGGTCCTTTTCGATGCGCAGCAGGTCGCGGAACCGGCCGGTCACCGCTTCCGGGGCCGCGACCTCGCCGGTGGGCATCACCACGTTGGCCTCGAGCCGGACGTTCCCCTGCGGCGGAATGGCCACGAGCCCGTTCACCAGCCGTCCGGCCTGCACCAGCCGGCCCACCCGCGCCGCGGTGGAGGGGTCCACCCGCTGACCCTGTCCCAGGCTCAACTCGTCCATCAGGGAGGACAGATGGAGGCGCTCCACCAGGCGGAAACGCTGAATCAGCGCGAGGTCCGACGTGAGGATCTGGGCCAGCCCGCGCGATAATGCCTGATAGCTGCTGTCGCCGGACACTTGCAGCGGGAGCACCGCGATGGTGTTGGGATCGGCACTTTGCTGGGCCAGCTGGGCTTCGTTTTGGAGGGCTAGCCGGGCTTGGACGTTGGCCTGCTGCCGGAATGCCAGCATCTCACGGGCGCGGACGGCGCTAACGCCCCGGGCGTCCGGGTGGGCCACGACGAAGCCGCGGTAGGCGGCAAGCGCCTGGTCAAACTGCTGTTGTTTTTCCAGACATTGACCGATCACCAGCACCGGCACCGCGTCGCGCGGCACTTGTCCTTGCGCCCGCCGCGCCTCGGTGACCGCCGCATCGCACCGGTCCGCCGAAAAGAGCGCCGCGGCGTACCGCACCCTGAGCTCGGCGTCGGCGGGGCTCGCCTGGAGCTGAGCCTCCAGCGCGGGGATTTCCGCCGGCGAGACCTGCACCGCTCGGTGGCCGGCGCACCCACTCAGGGCCAGACATGCCAGGGCCGCCGCCGGCCGCGCCAGGGGCCAGCCACGGACATCACCGCTTGCACCCGTCATGACGAGCCTCCGACAGGAAAGCCAGGCGACGTGTAAAGGGACCAAAGACGGACGCGAGAAGTTCGCGGCCCCACCGAGAGTCGTCAAGCGCGCCGCCCGGCCACGGCGTTATTGGGCCTGCGAGTACCGTGCCACCAACGGTCGCCGCGCCTTCCGGGGCATGCGGTGCCCTGGGTCACACCAGGGGGAATCGGCGGTGTTGCGGTTGAGCTACGACTGAGGCGTTGTGGGCTTCTGGAGCAGGTCGCGCATCCGGCGCGCGAGCTTCTCGATCTCGCGCAACGACGTGCTGGTCTCCTCGTCGTACCGTTCGACGTTCAACAGCAGCAACTGAACCTCCGCCAAGATGGCGGCCAGCGGATTGGCCAGGTCGTGGCGGAGCCGGCGCATCTGATCATCCACGCCCGCGCTCACTCGACCAGCGATCGGTAAAGATCACGAAGATGATGGTCGCGTAGGTCCCGGACGGATTCCCAGAAATCGGCGTCGGTGGCACCGGCCAGAATCTCCCCGGTGGAGACCACCGGATCCGTTCCCGCTGTACCAAACATCAGTCGACCGCGCCACGTGCCGTCGTCACAGCGTCGCACCTCGACGCGAAGCGGGACGAGATTGGGACCAAAACGGATTGGCGGCAGGTCATGGAGAACAGGGTCGGCGGGGTTCTGAACGCCGTAGCGGACGGGGTTGGCCGGCACGGAGAGCTCCGTCGGTTTGCGCAAATATAAATGTGGAACAGACTTATGCAATAGTGAGCGGGCACTCTCCAACCCTCCATCCTCGACCGTCGCTGCGATCAGCCATTCGTCGCTGCGGTCGCCCGGCGCCTGTCATTGCCCGCCTTCGCCCATCACCCGCCAAACAACCTCACTAAATCCCAAAAGAACGCCCACTCCGCTCCGTGAAACGGAACCGGCGTGAACGTCACGATGAACAGCGCGACTGTGAGCCATCCGAACGGCTGCCGGCTGGAAGGCACGGGACGGTGCCGCTCCAATACCGAGGGATGCGTCAGGTGGCCCCGCCCAAGGAGCAACGTGAGGCCCGCCCAGAGGAACCAGCCCCAGAACCAGGGACCGAGCGCGAGCAGCGCCAGCCAGGCCACCCATCCCAGCCAGCGCTGCCTCCCGCCGATCAGCCCATACAACACGTGGCCGCCATCGAGCTGGCCGAGCGGGAGGAGGTTGAGGGCCGTGACCAGGAGTCCAAGCCAGCCGGCAAAGGCCAGCGGGTGGAGGACCACGGTGCCGTTGCCGGCCACCAGTTCACGGGCCGCCGCCATGAACAGGGAATCCCCCAGGTACCATGGCTGGCCCTGGACATAGATGAGTTGCGGCGAGATGGCATTGAGGTCGCTCACCGTCTCCGAGAGAAGAAGCCCGGCGAACAGAATGAAGACGGCGACGGCAAATCCGGCCCAAGGGCCCGCCGCGCCGACGTCCAGGAGCTGGCGGCGATCCACCACGGGGCTCCGGAGCCGAATGAAGGCGCCGAATGTCCCCACGAAGTTCAGGAACGGCGGGGCCGGCAGAAAGTACGGCGGCGACACGTTGATGGCGTAGCGCCTGGCGACCACGTAATGCCCGGTTTCGTGCGCCAGCAGCACCGCCATCAGTCCCATGGCAAACTCGAAACCTGGCCGCATGGACGTCAGCCATCGGGCCAACGCCGTCCCGACATCAGGCAACAACGTCGGACCGGGAAACGGGAGCGGGACGCCGGCCAGCAGCGCCCCACCCATCCAGACGGTGGCAAACGTGGCGGCGAAGAGGAGGAGGTGCAACCACCAGCGCTCCCGCGGGGGCGGCGCCAAGGCCCGGACCAGGACCAGGCGCCCGGGGCCGTCGTTCCTGACCCAATAATGAATTCCGGGCCACCCGGCCAGCGCCGCCCCGAACTGAGCCGACGGGCCCCGGTGCTCCGGACGCACCACCGCCTCCATAATCTCCCGGTCGCGCGTCGCGGTGGTGCGCCAGGACGAGAAAAACCCGGTAATGTCAGTCATGCCATGCCGAGCCTCTTGACGGGCGCCCCGCGCAAAACCTATTTTGAGGTGCTTTCACTCCCAGCATTTCCCAGGTTCCAGACCCCGGTAGCACTACCCTCGCAGGGCCGGATGCCCCGTACGGGCGGCTTGAGCCTTCCGCACCACTCACGGAGTTCCACCACGTGGACATCGCCGAACTGAAGCGCAAATCCGTCGCGGAGCTGCACGCGATGGCCGAACAGTTGAACATCACCAACTACTCGGGGCTTCGCAAGCAGGATCTCATCTTCCGGATCGAACAGTCGCTGTTGGACTCCGACACCGTCTTGCGGGGTGAGGGGGTCCTGGAAATCCTGCCGGAAGGGTACGGGTTTCTGCGGAGCCAGGACTGGAACTACCTGTACGGGCCCGACGATATCTATGTGAGTCCCAGTCAGATCAAGCGGTTCGATCTGCGCACCGGCGACACCATCCTCGGCCAGGTGCGGCCTCCCAAGGAGGGGGAACGCTACCTCGCGCTCCTGAAGGTCGAGAAGGTGAATTTTGAGGAGCCGGATAAGGCCAAGCACCGAATCGCGTTCGACAACCTCCGCCCGCGCTACCCGGAGCGCCGCATCCGGCTGGAGCGCAAAGACGGCGACATCTCCATGCGGGTGATGGACCTCCTGGACCCTATAGGCCTTGGCCAGCGCGGTCTCATCGTGTCGCCGCCCAAGGCCGGCAAGACCATCCTCCTCCAGAAGGTCGCCAACTCCATCACCGAGAATCATCCGGAAGCCATCCTGATCGTCCTCCTGATTGACGAACGGCCCGAAGAGGTCACCGACATGGAGGAGAACGTGAGGGCTGAGGTGATTTCCTCCACCTTCGACGAGCCCGCGGACCGCCACGTGCAGGTGGCCGACATGGTAATCGAAAAGGCCAAGCGCCTGGTGGAGCATGGGCGTGACGTGATCATTCTGCTGGATTCCATCACCCGGCTGGCCCGGGCGCACAACGTCGTGGTCCCACATTCAGGGAAGATCCTGTCCGGCGGGGTGGACGCAAACGCGCTTCAAAAACCCAAGCGGTTCTTCGGCGCGGCCCGGAACATCGAGGGGGGCGGCTCACTCACCATCATCGCCACGGCGCTGATCGAAACCGGCAGCCGCATGGACGAGGTGATCTTTGAGGAGTTCAAGGGCACCGGAAACATGGAGATCGTGCTGGACCGCCGGATCGCGGATCGTCGTATCTGGCCCGCCATTGACGTGCAACGCAGCTCGACGCGGAAGGAGGAGCTGCTGTTGGACAAGGACGAACTCATGAAGATCTATCTCCTGCGCAACTTTCTGGCCGACATGCCGCCCGTGGAAGCGATTGAGTTCCTGCTGGAACGGATGAAGCGGACCAAGAACAACAAGGAATTCTTCGCCACCATGCAGCAGGGGTGATGGCGGCCGACCTCCCCACCACCGGCCGCCTGCTCTGCATTGACCCCGGGTCCAAGCGGATCGGCCTGGCGTTGTCCGATCCCACCCAAACGCTCGCCCAACCCCTCACCACGCTCACCCGGCGCGCCGGTCGCAGGTTCCCTCTCGCGGCGCTGCGCCCGCTGCTGGAGCAGCATGGCCCCGTGGGCCTGGTGATAGGCCTGCCGCTTGAGAGCGACGGCAGGGAGGGGTCTGCGGCGGCGGCCGTGCGCGCCACCGCCTCTCTCATCGCGGCAAAGACGGGATTACCGCTGGCCTACGTGGACGAGCGAATGACCACCGCGCTGGCACGGCGCGCGTTTGAGGACGCCCCCCGCCGCGACCGGCCCAGTCCGGCATCGGTGGATCGCATGGCCGCGACGGTCATGCTCCAGGCGTTCCTGGACCGCCGGCTCCAATGAGCCGGCGCCGGACGGCGGTGCTTGGGCTCCTGAGCGGGGCCCTGGCGTGCGGCCCCGGGACGCCTCCCGAGACCGCCCGGGTGACCATCCCCCGGGGAGCCACCGTCAGCGCCGTCGCGGAATCGCTCCAGGCCCGGGGCGTGATCCGGTCGGCTCGGACGTTCCGCTTCTACGCCCGGCTGACCGGCCGGCAACGCGCCATCCCGGCCGGCACCTACGATCTGCCGCGCGACCTCGGCGCTCGGCGCGCCCTGGCGGAGCTTTTGGGTGCCCGTGTGGCCGAAGTCCGTCTGGTGGTGCCCGAGGGGCTGATGCTCACGGAGATCGCCACCCTGGCCGACTCCGCGCTCGACATTTCCGCGGACAGCTTCCTCGCGGCGGCTCGCAACCCGGCGCTGGCGGCAGACCTGGGCATCCCGGCGACCACGCTGGAAGGATACCTCTATCCCAGCACCTACCTGGTGCCGGTGGACGCCACCGCCGAAGCCGTGGTGCGGCAGATGACGGCGGAATTCCAGCGCCGATGGCGGCCGGTGTGGGATACACGCCTGAAGACCCTCACCCGGTCCCGTCACGAGATCGTGGTCCTGGCGTCCATTGTCGAAGGGGAAGTGCGGGACCCGCTCGATGCTCCTTATGTGGCCTCCGTATACCACAACCGCTTGGCGCGGGGCATGCGGCTCCAGGCGGATCCCACGGTCATTTACGCACTCGGCCGGCGCCGCCGTTTGTTCGAACGGGACTACCTCACCCGCTCACCCTACAACACATACCTGATCGACGGCCTCCCCCCTTCGCCCGTAGGTCAGCCCTCCGCCACCAGCATCCAGGCGGCGCTGTACCCAGCCCGCACCGACTTCTTGTTTTTCGTGGCCCGTTCCGACGGCCGGCACGTATTCTCCCGAACGCTGCGCGAGCACCTGCGGGCCATCGCGGCCGTACGTCGGCCCGCCCCGCGGCCCAGCGCACCCCGTCAGCCCGCCGGCGGGCAGTGACGCGCAGCGTCCACCGCGTCGCGGATGGCCTGGGCCGCCCGACGGATGTCTCGGGAGGCGAAAACCGCGCGGATGACGGCCACGCCCGCCCCGCCCGCCCGGATCACCTCACCGGCGTTGGACGCGCCAATGCCACCGATGGCCACGACCGGCATGGCGGAGGGCGCGCGTGCCGCCAGGGCCCGCCACCCCGCCACGCCAATGGCGTCCCCCGCGTCATCCTTGGAGGACGTGCGGAAGACCGGTCCGATACTCCAGTAGTCCACCGCGGCATCGCCGACGGCCGCCGCTTCTTTCGGCGAACCGACCGAAACGCCGATGGCAAAAGGAGCGGCGGTCAGGGACCGGAGCGGGGCCGGCGGCAGGTCGTCGGCCCCGACGTGCACGCCGGCGGCCCCGGCGGCCCACGCCACATCGGCTCGATCGTTGACGTAGACCGGCGCGGACACGGCGCCCACCAGCGCGCTCGCCGCCCGGTAGCATTCCGCCGCCGATGCAGCCTTCATTCGCAACTGAATCACCGTGGCTCCCCCGGTCACCGCCTCCCGTGCGGCCTCCACCAGATCTCGGCCCGCCAGAATCGCGGGATCCACGATGGCGATGAGGCGCAGGTCGGGCGGCATCGAGGGAATCTTAGCGTCCCGCGCGCGGCGGAGCGGTGACGCCCACCGTGGTGGTTGCCGCCCGGGGGGCGGCACGGTGGCGTGCGGGGCACCCGTGGATCTACCGGTCGGACGTCGCCCCCATTCGCGCACCCGCGGGTGTGGTCCGTGTGACCGACACCGCACGCCGATTTCTGGGCCAGGCGCTGTTTTCCCCAGCGTCCGAAATCCGTCTGCGGCTCCTCACCATCGACGAGCGCCCCCTCACGACCGAATGGTGGGCCCGGCGCATCGCCGCGGCGCTCACCCGGCGCGCTGCGGTCGCCGCCCGCGCCACCGCCTACCGGGTAGTCCACGCCGAAGGTGACGGGCTGCCCTCACTGGTGGTGGACCGGTACGGGGATCATGTGGTGGCGCAACTCCTGTCAGCCGGATTGGAGGCCCGTCGCCTTGAGATCCTCGAGGCCATAGCTGCGGTGCTCTCCCCTCGTGGCATCCTGTTGCGCAACGACGCCTCCGTCCGGCGCCACGAGCGGTTGCCGCTCGAGATCGTCGAGGCGGCCGGGACGGTGCCGGACGAAATCGAGGTCACGGAGCATGCCGTGCGTTTCCTGGTGTTCCCGCGAACCGGCCAGAAGACCGGCGCGTATCTGGACCAGCGGGACAACCGCTTCCGGCTCCAGGATTTGGCCCGGGGACGGACGCTGGACGTCTTCACCTATCAGGGACTCTTTGCCTTACACATGGCGCGGCGCGGCGCCGAGGTCGTCGCCGTGGATTCCAGCGCGCCCGCCCTCGACGTGGCGCGGCGGAATGCGGTGCTGAACCAGGCCTCCGGGATCGAATGGCGTGAGGGCAACGCGTTTGACCTGCTCCGCGCGCTGGAGCGCGGCGGCGAGCGCTTCGACACCATCGTCCTGGATCCGCCCGCCTTCGCCAAGACCAGGAGCGCGGTTCCTAAGGCGCTGGGCGCCTACAAGGAAATCAACCTGCGCGCCATGCGCTTGCTCGCCCCGGACGGGCTGCTGTTCACCGCGAGCTGCTCCTTCCACGTGAGCCGTACGGCCTTCCTGGAGATGCTCGCCGCAGCGGCGGCCGACAGCGGCCGGCGCATCGCGCTTCGGGAGGTCACCGGCCAGGCAACCGACCATCCGCAGCTGCTGACGGTGCCCGAGACCGGGTACCTCAAGGGTGCGTTCATCCAGGCCCTCGATTAGGGGACGGACGGCGCCCTGCTTGTTCCCGCTTCCACCAGATATAGGAGAGGACCACGGGGATCACCGCCACCGCCGCCACGATGCCGACCACGATCGGCAGGGCGGACGCCGGCAGGAACACGGTGAGGACCAGCGCCATTCCGCCCCCCGCCAAGATCCACCCGCCCATCCGGTTGGTCCGGCGCCACACCGTGTCGCTGGAGAGGGTCCAGGGTGTGCGGATGCCGAAAAACCAGTTCGGCTCCACTCGCCCCAGGTAACTCCCGATTAACACCAGGAGGAGTCCCGCTCCACCAATAGCGATCCGATCCACCCGCACTGGGTAGCCGATGCCGTTCACCACGATCACCACATGCAGCAGCAGCATGAAGCCGAGGACGCCGTTGACGATGAGCCAATAGGTGTCGGCGAACTTCCGATAATTCTCGGCCCGGGGGTCAATAGCCGGCAGCAAGGCCAGAATCGCCCGCATGGCCAGCATCACCGCGGGAAGTAGGGCGATGGCCAAGAAGCGCGGACCAAAGCTGTCCGGCTCCCCCTGCACGTTCCAGTGAACGGCCACCCGCGGCGGCATGCGCGGGTAGGCCCATATGGAGAACGCCGCGGCGAGAGCGGCCGCGGCGTATCCCAACCACCGGGTGCGCATCACTTCCTCCCCCCGAAAAGCTTCATCAGGTACCGGGTCACCTCCTGAAAGACTGAGGCGTTGAGGCGGTAGTGGATGTTCTGGCCCTCCCGCCGGGCCATCACCAGCTCGGCGTCGCGCAAGATGCGCAGGTGATGGGACACTGAGGCGAAGGCCATCGAGAACTCCCCGGCGATCTGACCGGCCGTGCGATCGCCCGCGCCGAGCATCTCCAGAATGCGGCGGCGGGTGGGATCGGCGAGGGCGCGAAACGCGGAGTCCGACATGGCCAGGGGCCGTTCCAGGGTTGATATAATTAGACAATTGTATAATAATCTAAACATCTATGCAGTTGTCAATGGTGCATCGGCGGCGTCCGGGGGACGCGCTGGTGGGCCCGCCGGGCGTTGACACCTCGGGCGGGGCTCGCAAGGTTCGACCCATGCCGCCCGGCGCCCGCTCGGAGCGCGATCGCACGGTGCAGGTCCGGCAGGTGCTGCTTGGCCTCCTCGTCGCCAATCTTGCGGTGGTGGGGGCCAAGTTCGTGATCGGCTTCGCGAGCTACTCCCTGGCCGTGGTGGGCGACGCCGTCCATTCCTCGGTGGACGCGATGAACAACCTGCTCGGGCTGGCGGTGATCACCATCGCCGCGCGCGCCCCGGACGAGGATCACCCCTACGGTCACACCAAGTTCGAGACCCTGGGTGCGCTGGCCATTGTCGTTTTCCTGTCCATCTCGGGATTCGAGCTGGTCAAGGGCGCCCTGACGCGCCTGCTCGGTGGGGCGGCGCCTATCGAGATCACCAACGTCCAGATCGGGATACTCGGAGCAACCCTGGCGGTGAACGTGGTGGTGGCGTGGTACGAGGCCCGCCGCGGCGCTGAGCTTGGCAGTGCGCTCCTCCTGGCCGACGCGGCACATACCCGGGCCGACGTGTTCGTCACCGTCGGCGTGCTGTCCAGCGTCCTGCTGTCTCGCGCTGGGTGGGGGCTGGCCGACCCGATCGTCGCGCTGGTCGTGGCCGGGGCCGTGGCCGTCCTGGCGTGGAGCATCGTGCGGCGCGCCGTGCCAGTGCTGGTCGACGAGCACGCCGTGCCCGCACCCGCCATCCGCTCGGTGGCCGAACGCGTCACCGGCGTGGCCAGCGCCTACGCCATTCGATCGCGCGGATCGGGCGTCCATACCTTCGCGGAAGTCACCATTGCCGTGGACCGTAGAGCGACCGTGGAGTCGGCCCACCGAATCGCGGACGACGTCGAGCTCCGGCTGCGGGCGGAGCTGAGCCTGGACGAGATCGTGGTCCACATTGAGCCGTGCTGACGCATCCGGAGGTTTTCGCGGGCGCGCGCGCGGCCCAGTCCCTGAAGCAGGAATACGAGGAGTTCATCCTGCAGCGGATCGAGGAGTTCAAGGACCAGCTCTCGCGCAGAGAGCTGCTGGCCATTGCCGACGAGGCCGTGCGGGAGCTGGAGATGGCGTCCGACGATCAGCTGGTGCTGACTGAAGTGTTGGTCCTGGAGCACGTGGACCGGCTGATCACCCGGCGGCTCAACCTCCCCACCTACCGCCGGTGGCGCGAGAAGCACCTGCGGCTGCGGCGGGCGCAGCGTGAGCTGACCCATTGGGGCCTGGACCCCGATACGCCGCTCCGGCGGCTGATCGCGAGTGGGCCGGACGGCACTACCGCCCTGGTGATCGGGGGGGCGGTCGCTTCGGCCGCATTCTATCTGGCGTCACACGGCCGGGACGTCTTGTTGATCGACGGGGAGCTCGCGGCGGTGGAGGGCGCCGAAGCACGCGCGGCGGGCGAAGCGCTGGTGGCGCATTTCCAGGCGCTGGTGGTTCACCTGGCCACCTGGATTCCGGACGTGGAACCCGGGCTGGCAGTGCTGGACCCGGCGACGCTCAGCGCGCTGGATAGTCCGCGACGCGCCGACGTGATAGAGGAATTGAAGCGACGCACCATGGTCGGCGGCAGCCACCTGATCCTCCCCTCCGAGGGGGCGGACGGTGTGACATCGCTGGCGCCGGAGGCGATGCAGACGTATTACGCGGACTGGCAGCTGGAGCGCCCGCGCCGGCGCGGGAGCCTGCGGTGGTTTCTGGCCACGAGACGCGAGCCGGGTGGACCGGCGTAAGGTCCGCCTCCGTCTGTCCCACCGGAATCGGCAGAGGGGATAGGCCGGGCACACAACGCGGCGGGGCCGGCCGTGCGGGCCGACCCCTGAACTGCAAACGCGTACGCGGCACTTCGCTTCGCTGGTCACGATCCGGCGGACCGGACCGCGTCGTCACTAGTTTGCCTCGCCCGGCACCGCCGCGCAACTGCACCGGTGAGAGCTTGCTGGTGAAGGGCTGACCGGCCAACTTGTCACGGTCATGCCGACCCTCACCATCAATAGCAAATCGGTCACCGCCCCCGAAGGCGCGACGATCCTGGACGCGGCCCGCGCCGCCGGGATCGCCATCCCCACGCTGTGCTGGTACCCCAAGCTGACCATCGCCGGTAACTGTCGAATCTGCGTCGTGTCGGTCGAGGGCCAGCCCAAATTGCTCCCCGCCTGCGCTACCAAGGTCGCCGACGGCATGCGGGTGGAGACGGAATCGGCGGGGGCAGTAGGGGCGCGCCGCGGCGTGCTGGAGCTGCTGCTGGAGCGTTATCCCGCCGACCACCTGCGGAACGGCGGCCGGGCGACTCCCCAGAACGAGTTTGAGCAGTACGTAGTGCAGTACGGCGTGGAGCCAAGGCCGGTCGCCGGCCGCGAGTTGGAGCTCCGAACCGGAGACGAACGGCCTGGCGATCCAATGATCCGCCACGAGATGAGTCTCTGTATTCTCTGCACCCGGTGTGTGCGGGCGTGCGAGGACATCCAGGTGGTGGGGGTGCTGGACGTGGCACACCGCGGCGAGCACGCCCAGATCATCGTCGGCGCGGATGGGGACCCGGACCGCGCGGCCTGCACCTGGTGTGGCGAGTGTGTCCGGGTCTGCCCCACCGGTGCCATCTTCGAAGTGCTGCCCAAGGAACGCTTCGGGACCGCGCGCGTGGAGGCGGATCGGGTGGTGCGGTCGGTGTGCCCGTACTGCGGCGTCGGGTGTCAACTGGACCTCCACGTGCGCGAGAACCAGATCGCCCGCGTCACGTCCCCCAACATCGAGTTGAACACGCCCAACCAGGGCTCGACTTGCGTGAAAGGCCGGTTCGGGTACGACTTCGTGCAGCATCGCGACAGGCTCACGACACCATTGATCCGTCGAGGCTGGGCCAACCGGGCTGGACGGTGGGTGTGGGAGGGCGCGACGGGCCCGGACCGACGCGGGGGCCCGTGGCGCACCATCGCGGACGAAGGAGTGCAGGACAAACCGGCCGCGCCTGCGCGCGCTACAGGCAAGCGGCTGCGTGACCTGCCCTTGCTCCAGCGAGTGACCCAGGACGTGCGGGATCGCGCCGCCACGCCCGCCGATTGGTATCAGCCCTTCCGTGAAGCCACGTGGGACGAGGCGCTCGACCTCGCCACCCAGGAACTGAAGCGCATTCACGGGGCGCACGGCCCGCGGGCCATGGCCGTGTTCCAGAGCGCCAAGTGCACCAACGAGGAGAACTATCTCCTCCAGCGCCTGTTCCGCGGCGCGTTCGGCACCAACAACATCGACCACTGCACACGGCTATGCCATTCGACATCGGTGTCCGCCATGCAGGCCGCGCTCAATACGGCCGCCGCCTCCGGTTCCATGCGGGAGATCGAGGAGGCCTGCGACGTGATCTTCATTGCCGGGGCCAACACGACCGAGACGCATCCCGTCTTCGGCGCGGCGATCAAGCGGGCGCATG
>DASWGV010000040.1:0-16840 GCA_036393515.1 Gemmatimonadales bacterium
AAGTCCATCTACCGGTTGCCCGTAGGCGACCCGGAGCTGGTCCCCTGGCGCGAGCGGCTCGAAGAGCTGGAAGGCGACCTGGAGGTGGTGGATCAGCTGCTGGCCGAGGTCGAAGCGATCCAACCCGACGGCACGGTGCGCGATCCCACGCAGCTCGAGCTGTTCGGCACCCTGCTGGTGGAGCTCCAGGGTATGCAGCAGCGCCGCTCCACGGAGATGCACCGCGTCCGCACCACCCGGGGCGTCACCTACGCCGGGACCTGGGAGGAGATCGTCCTCCAGATGAAGATGGACGACCGCCACTGGTCGGAGGTCTCCCTCAGCGACTACATGGAGCAGGTTGCCCGGAAGAGCCGCGCCGAAACCGGCATGCTCATCCCGGCGACGGATGCGGAAGCCTTTGTACGGGGAAGCGCGCTGGCGGGGCTGCTGCGAATCCTGCGTTAGCCCGACGACATCCTCTGCCGCCCCTCTCAGAACATCGACATCGCCAGGAACGAGCGCAGATTGTCGTTGGTGACCCGCAGCCGCTCGCTGAGCAGCCGCACCACCGACCAGAGGACCTTGTAGCCGATGTCGCGGTTGAAGTCGAGCAGCATCTCGAAGTCGGACCGCGAAATGGTGATCAGGGTGCAGTCTTTGTTGGCGATGGCGTCGGTGGAGCGCTCCGAGCGGTCGAATACGGCCATCTCGCCGAAACAGGCTCCCGCCTTCAACACGGTGAGCGCTTCCTCGCCGGAGCCAGGCACCACCCGCGAGATGCGCACCTCTCCCTCGGAGAGGAGGTATAAGCGATTGCCGGGCTCGCCTTCCTTGAAGATGGTCTGGCCGAACTTGAACGTCTGCTCCTTACACACTTCGGCCACCCGGGCGAGTTCTTCCTCCTCCAGGTCGGCAAAGATCGCGGCCTTCTTGAGCAACTGAAGATCCACGTGGTCTCCCCAAGCTCCGACGTGCAAGGTACAGGTGCCCAGGGGGTCGGGCAAGCAAGACCGCTGTTTCAAGCGCCCGATCTTCTTACGGCGCTTCGGGTTCCGCTCGCCGTCGTGTTCATGGTGGTGGAGGAGACCGGCGTCCGTCTGGCGGTCGTGCTGGCGGCCGCGGCCAGCGACGTTGCGGACGGCATTTGGGCACGGCGCCTGGGCGGCTCGCGGGTGGGCGTGGTGCTGGACCCGATTTGCGACAAGCTGTTCATGGTCGGCACGTTCGCCATCGTCTTCGCCAGCGGCCGGCTGCTCCCCCTGGAGTTCCTGGGCGTCTTGATCCGGGACATTGTCGCGTTCCTCGCGTTTGTTACGAGTGTGGTGCTGCGCCACCCCACGACGCTGCCGGCCCGCGCCGGCGGCAAGGCGGTGACGGTATGTCAGATCCTCACGCTGGTCGCTTTCGTCACCGGTTCGGAGCTGCTTCGCCCGCTGGCCTGGGCCACCGCCGCGATCTCGGTGTATGCCATCGCCGACTACGTCCTGGTGGCGCGACGCCATTGAGCTTCCGTCCGCGCAACATCCCGGCGGCCCGGCTCCTCCTGGTGGCGGCGTTGCTCGCCCCGCCCGCCCGCGCGCAGGAGTTCCTTCCGCCGGAGGAGGGGGAGCCCACCGCCTTCATGCGTTTCGGCCTATTCGGGTTCGGGTCCCGCCTGGGGTGGGACTTTGCGGGACGGAACCAGGCCATCGTTTCCCTCACGCTGGATGCCGGAGACGTCTTCACCGACCGCCTCCGACTCCGTCCGTCGGGGGAGATCGGGCTGGGGGATACGGCCACGACGTATGTCGGAAACGTCGAGCTGCTGTATCGCTTCACCGCGGACACGGAGTTGGCCGTGCCGTACGTGGGCCTGGGCGGAGGGATCTGGGGACAACAATTGTGCAACCGGATAACCAGCTGCCCCGGGGTCTGGTTTCAGGTGGTGCTGGGCTTTGAACTTCAGTTGCTGGATCAGATCAACTGGATGCTGGAGTACCACGGTGAGGATGCGCTGCGGCGGCACCGGTTCTTCATTGGGCTCACCACGAGGCGAGGGTCATGACGGCTTCCAACCTGCGGACCGCCCACCTGGAGTGGACCGGTTCCGGCATGCGGTTTCGCGGGGCGGGGACGGGTCCGGTGACCCCAGCGGTGGAGATTGACGGCGACGGGGAGACCGGCCCGTCACCCACGTTGCTCCTGCTGCTGTCGGCGGCGGCGTGTTCCGCGTCGGACGTGGTGCTCATTCTCACCAAGGGGCGCGTGTCGCTCCGCCGGGTGGCCGTGGACGTACAGGGAACGCGCCGCGAGACGGATCCCCGACGTTTCGTGAAGATTCGGTATCGTTTCACCATCGCCGGCGACCACCTGGACCGAGCCAAGGCGGAACGGGCGGTCAAGCTGTCGGTGGAGAAGTACTGCTCGGTCATGCACACCCTCGCGCCGGACCTCGACGTCGCATACGACATCGCGCTGGAATAGGATCGTGCTGGGCCTGGCGCCGGCGCTCCTGGGTTGGGCGGGCGCTCTGGAAGCGCAGGTGCGGACGGACCGGCGGCCCCTGGCGGCGGTGCTGGCCGCGCCGGATCCCTTTCTGGGACTCGGTGTGGGCGTGTCGCGCTGGGGCCGCTTTGGTGTGGGTGGGGGCGGCAGCGTGGCGGGGGGGGTGCGGGGGGATCGCGCCGCGGGCCGAGCCGAAGCCTGGGTGGGATACCACTTGAGCCCGGCGCGGTCTCGGGGCTGGGGCCCGTACGCCGGGGTCGGAGGTGCGTTCCTGGCTGGAGGGGGCGACCCGGCGGGCTACCTCGTGGTGTTCGTGGGTGCCGAATCGCGGCCGGCCGCCGGGCGTGGGTGGTTCGCGGAGGTGGGTGTCGGGGGCGGACCGCGTTTTGTGGTGGGGTACCGCATCAGCCGGCGCCGCCGGGCATGAAAAAGCCCTCGAGCTCCGAGGGCATTCGACCACTGCACCTGTCTAACCGTCTCATCCCGCGCCCACCGGCGAGGTTCGCTGAATCACGGGCCGGCAGTATCGTTCCCCCAACTGCCGCAGCTGCTGGAGCTCCGGGTCCGTCAGGTCCTCGTACCGCTCGCCCAGGTACTCCATGGTGTCGTTGAACCAATCGGCCTGATGCTCGGGCGCCGCTTCCAGCACGCCACAGCGGAGGATGTGGGAGTAGAGTTCGTCGCGGGCTTGTTCGAAAGGTCGTGGGGCGCTGTCGTCGGTCCCGGGGCGCTTCCGTTGTGCCATCCGTTCTCCTCTGGAGTTTTTTTGCGCGGGCAAGCGGGCATAAACTTAACGGCCCGAGTGTCTTGGCGCAAACCGGATCGAGTACGTCGCCGTGCCGCGCGCGTTCCGTTAGTTTTCATAGGGCGCGTACTCTTCCGCGATGCGGAAGAGCGCTGATGAGCCGGCCGGTTGCCGGCGGAAAGGACTCCATGAGCGATCAAGTGTACGATCCCGCGCGTGCCGCGCGGCTGGCGGTATTGCTCCGGGCGCTCGCCACCCGGATTACCCAGCTCCGGACGGACGCCGAGATGCTCCAGGCAGGCCCGGAGCTGTTACGCATGATGGGCGACGCCCGGAGCGAGCTGTTCCATTACGAAGTCCGCGCCACCTACGACTCGCCGGAGACGGCGGAGCACCGCCGCATTGTGCGCGAGGCCGGTGAGCAGGCGGACGCGCTCAGGTTTGACACCGAGGACGACGGAGACGTGCCATGGCGCGCGCGCGAGGTCTGAAACCATTCTACGCCCTGCTCGGCGGCATCGCCGTCGTGGGAGGAGGATGGCTGTTGGTCTCGGCCCGGAGCGGTGGACAGCCCCCCGCGCTCGAGGCGCTCCCGCCGGGGGCCGTAACGGCGGCCGGCGACTTTCCGGGCTACGTGCTGGGGAGCGATTCGGCGCCGTTGGAAGTGGTGGAATACGCGGACTTTCAGTGTCCCGCGTGCGCCCAGTTCGCCATTCTCACCATGCACGACGTCCAGGAGCGCTTGATCCAGACGGGCCGAGTGCGGTGGCGGTTCCGCGACTTCCCGTTGGAGATGCACGACAAAGCGCGACTGGCCCACCATGCCGCGGCCTGCGCGGGAGAGCAAAACCAGTTCTGGGCCATGCATGACCAGCTGTACTACGGCCAGGCTCGCTGGTCTACCCAACGGGCATCGGGCGCGACCCGGATGTACCGCGACTACGCGCGTGCTTTGGGCCTGGACCTGGGAGGCTTTGACGGGTGCATGGAGAGTGGCCGCTTTCAGGCGCGGATCGAAGCGTCGGTGCAGGAAGGCCTGCGCCTGGGGGTCGGCTCCACGCCCACGTTCGTCATGGGGAACGCTCGCATTGCTGAGGCGCTTCCCTATGACCGCCTCCGCCAGGTGATTGACAGTCTGACCACCTTGCAGCAGCGGTGACCCACCGGATGGTGACCGCCACGTTGGCCCTGGTTGGCTCGATGGTGGCGGTTTACCTGTCCCTCTGGAAGATCGGCGTCATCGGCACGCTGGCGTGCGGGACCGCCGGCGGGTGCAACACGGTGCAAACCAGCCCCTACGCCGTGTTTCTGGGAGTCCCGGTCGCCTTCTATGGCGTGGGGGGATACGCCATCCTGCTCGCCGTCAGCCTGCTCGGCCTCCAGCCACGCTGGGCCGACCGCCGCGAGCCAACGCTGGTGCTCGCGGTTCTCTCCGGCGTCGGCGTCGCGTTCTCGGCGTATCTGACCTACCTGGAAGCCGCGGTGATCCACGCGTGGTGCCGGTTCTGTGTGGTGTCGGCGGTGATCATAACGGGGATCTTCGCGGTGGCAATTCTCGGTCTCAGGGCGGCACCCCGTCTACCGGCGACCGACGACAAATAGACGGACGGAAGCGCACAAGACGGACCGGTGACGGACATGCAAGTCCTTGCCGCAACTCGGTCCTTGAGCGGCGACAGGCCTCGCCCGTCCGTCCCCCCGGTCCGCCTGTCCGTCTTGTCCGCCCTTTTTCTCGCTACCCTTCCTGCTCCTCGTATTTCTGCTTCAACGCCGCCACCACGGCCGGATCCGCCAGCGTCGTCACGTCGCCAAGGGTGCGCCCACCGGCGATGTCCTTGAGCAGGCGCCGCATGATCTTGCCGCTGCGAGTCTTCGGCAGGTCAGGTGTGATGTTGATGTCGTCAGGCCGGGCGATCGCGCCGATCTTCTCCACCACGTGCTGCTTCAACTCGTCCGTGAGTCCCGGCCGGGCGCTCGCTCCGGCGCGCAGGATCACGAAGGCGACCAGCGCCTGCCCCTTCAAGTCGTGCGGCCTGCCGACCACCGCCGCCTCGGCCACGGCGGGGTGGGAGACCAGGGCGCTCTCCACTTCCATGGTGCCAATCCGGTGGCCCGCCACGTTGAGCACATCATCCACTCGTCCCAGAATCCAGAAGTAACCGTCTTTGTCCCGCTTGGCGCCGTCGCCCGTGAAGTAGATGCCGGACCATTTGCTCCAGTACGTCTCGCGGTAGCGCTCGTCGTCGCCGTAGATGGTGCGCAGCATGCCGGGCCATGGACTGGTGATGGCGAGCAAGCCGCCGCCCACGGTGATGCGCTGGCCATCCCCGTCGAGCAACGCCGCTTCCACGCCCGGGAACGGGATGGTCGCCGAGCCCGGCTTGGTGCGCGTGACGCCAGGCAGCGGCGTGATCATGATGCCGCCGGTCTCGGTTTGCCACCACGTGTCCACAATGGGGCACCGCTTGCCGCCGATGTGAGTTTGGTACCACATCCAGGCTTCCGGGTTAATCGGCTCACCCACCGTCCCAAGCAGGCGCAGGCTGGAGAGGTCACGCTTGGCCGGGTATTCGGCTCCCCATTTCATGAACGCGCGAATGGCCGTCGGCGCGGTGTAGAACACGGTGACGCCGTAGCGTTCCACGATCTCCCAGAATCGGTCCTTGTCTGGCCAGTCCGGGGCGCCTTCGTACATCACCGCCGTCGAGCCCAGCGCGAGCGGCCCGTAGACCAGGTAGCTGTGTCCCGTCACCCAGCCCACGTCCGCCGTGCACCAGAAGACGTCGTGGTCCTTCAGATCGAACACCCAGCGCGTGGTCGCCAGCACCTGCGTCAAATAGCCGCCCGTGGTGTGGACGATCCCCTTCGGCTTGCCGGTGGTTCCCGACGTATAGAGAATAAAGAGCAGGTCCTCGGCATCCATCACCGCGGGCTTGCAGAAATTCGGCGCCTGCGCGATCACCTCGTGGTACCAATGGTCCCGGCCGGCGCGCATGTTCGCGTGCGCGTCGTCGAGGTCGCCTCCGTGATGGCGCCGCACCACCACCACGTGCTGAATGGACGGCGCGTCCTTGAGTGCTTCGTCGGCGTTGCGCTTGAGCGGGACAATCTGCCCGCGTCGGTAGCCCAGGTCCGCCGTGATGAGAACCTTGGCCTGGGCGTCGTTGATGCGGTCGCGCAAGGCCTCGGCCGAGAACCCGCCGAAGACCACTGAATGGGGTGCGCCGATCCGCGCGCAGGCCAGCATGGCGACGACCACCTCGGGAACCATGGGCAGGTAGATCGCCACCCGATCGCCCCGGCCAACTCCCAGGGATTTGAGGGCGTTGGCGAACCGGTTGACCTCGCGGTACAGCTCCCAGTACGAGATGGCCCGGCGGTCCCCCGGCTCCCCCTCCCACAGCAGGGCGAGCTTGTTGCGCCGCGCAGTGCGCACGTGCCGGTCCAGGCAGTTGACCGAGGCGTTGAGCTTGCCGCCCACAAACCACTCGGCGTGCGGCGGCCGCCAGACCAACACCTTCCGCCAGGGCTGAAACCACTCCAGCTCCCGCGCCTGCGCGGCCCAGAACTTCAGCCGATCCTTAGACGCCTCACGATAGACGGATTGGGACCGAACGGTCGCCGTACGCTTGAACCCGGCCGGGGGGGCATAGGAACGCTTCTCTTTGAGCAGGGTGTCGATGCGGTCGGCCATGGCACCTTGGACCGCGGCCCAACTTCTGGCCGCCGTTGACGTTAGGTACAGCGAGATTCATACTGGGCCCGCTTTTAGCAGTCCGCACGAAGGTTCTTGAGAGGGCTCGCGCGGGACCGGTTCAACACATCTGCAACAGTCGAAGGAGCGAGTAACGTATGTCCCGCATTGCTGGCAGGGTCAAGTGGTTCAACGACGCCAAGGGATTCGGGTTCATCGAGCGCGAGGGCGGGCCGGATGTGTTCGTGCACTACTCTGCCATCTCGGCCAATGGCTTCCGGTCGTTGAAGGAGAACGACCAGGTCGAGGTCGAGGTCCGGGAAGGTCCCAAGGGACTCCAGGCGGCCAACGTGGTGAAACTGCCGTTTTGTATCCGCGCACCATCGCTCAGACCCGGTGCGGCGTTGGGACGGCGCGATGTCGTATATTCGGGCGGATGTCCTGACCTCCCGGTGTGGTAAGCCCCTTCGTGCGAGAGGCTGACATGAGCCCATCCGAGGCTCGGCGGCGCGTGTTGATCGTCGAGGACGAGACCGCGCTGCTCGAAGCCTACCGTCGCTTCTTCGGGGGGCGCTTCGATCTGGCGCTCGCCACCACGGGCGCCGACGCCGACCGCCTGGCCGGCAGCTTCAAACCCGACGTGGCCGTGGTGGATCTCAACCTCCCCGATACGGACGGGTTCGAGGTGGTCCGGCGACTCCGGGAACGAACCCCAGGCCTTCCGGTGGTGATCACCACGGCGTTCGGGAGCATGGTGCCGGTGATCGAGTCCATGGGACTGGGCGCGGTGACCTGCCTGCTCAAACCCTTCGGCCTGGGCGAGCTGGGCGAGCGGATTGATGCCGCCGGCTGAGCCCGTCCTGACGGCCCATGGCGTGTCTCGGCGTTTCGGTCACCGCCGCGTGCTGCACGACGTCAGCCTGGAGATCCCACGGGGCCAGGCGCTCCTGCTGGTGGGACCGAACGGTGCCGGAAAGACGACGTTGCTGCGCGTCATGGCCGGGTTGCTGCGTCCCTGCGCGGGTAGCATCGAGCGCCGCGGAACGGTCTCCCTAGTCGGGCACCACTCCATGCTGTACGACGTGCTGAGCGCCCGGGAGAACCTGCGGTTCTTTGCCCGGCTGCACCGCGTGCCGCTGGCGCGGGCCGACGAGTTGCTGGAGCAGTTGGGCCTTGGGAGCCGTGCCGATGAACGCGTGGCGGTGTTCAGCCGCGGCATGACGCAGCGCGCGGCCATTGCCCGCGCGCTGCTGCCCGATCCCGATCTGCTGCTGCTGGACGAGCCGCTCACCGGGTTGGACGACGCCTCGTGCGGTGTGGTGCTGCGCGTCCTCGACGGGCTGCGCGCCCAGGGACGTGCGATGGCCATTGCGTCCCATCAGCTGGCCGGGTTGATGGATGTGGTCACGGCGGTGGGGTTCCTCAAGGACGGGCGATTGCTGGCCGTGGAGCCGCGTGCCGGGCGGGCCGCGGACGCGGTGGTGCAGCGCTATCGGGGCCTGCTGGCGAATGCGTGAGGCGCTGAAGGCGGCCGGGGCGATCGCCCTGAAGGACCTCGCCGTCGAATGGCGCACCAAGACCGCCCTGGTGTCGTCCCTGGCGTTCGCGGTGCTGGTGCTGGCGATCTTGTTCTTTGCCAGGGATCCCACGGCCATTGGGGTGGTGGACGTGGCCCCTGGGGCTCTCTGGGTGACCTTTACCTTCGCCGCCATGATCGGCCTCAACCGGGCGTTCCTGATGGAGCGGGAGAATCGGGCGCTGGACGGCATCCTGCTGGCCCCGGTGCCTTCCTCCGCGGTCTTCCTAGGCAAGGTGGCGGCGAACCTGGTTTTCGTCACCACCGTGGAAGCGGTCAGCCTGCCCCTGTTCGTCTTGTTCTACGATGTGCCGTTGTGGCCCAGGCTCCCGGCCCTGGCGCTGGTGATTGCCATGGCGACCTTCGCGTTTGTGGTGGTGGGCACCTTGCTCAGTTCCATGGTGGTGCAGACCCGATTCGCCGAGCTGATGTTGCCGCTGCTGTTGCTGCCGTTTCTCGTCCCGCCGGTGGTGGGCGCGGTGCAGATCACGGCGCGGCTGTTGGCCGGACGGCCCTTGAGCGAGGGGGAGGGCTGGCTTAGGTTGCTGCTCGCCTTCGACATCGTGTACTTCGGGCTCGCCACGCTCCTGTTCGACGACACCATCGACAAATGACCACGCGCGAGCGTGCCCATGCCATTGCCCGCCGCGGCACGGTGTTGAGCGGCGTGATGCTGGTCGCGCTGATTCTGGTCTACGTGCGGGCCCTCATGTTCACCCCTATCGAGCGGTTCCAGGGGCCGGCCCAGAAGATCTTCTACGTCCACGCGCCCGCGGCGTGGTCGGCGCTGCTGGCGTTCGCCATCACCGGAATCCTGAGCATTCTGTACCTGTGGCTCCGGGACCACCGCATGGATCTCGCTGCGTCCGCCTCGGCGGAGGTGGGGGTCGCGTTTTCCGTGGTGATGCTCACCACCGGTCCCATCTGGGGGAAGCCCATTTGGGGCACGTGGTGGACCTGGGACGCCCGGCTCACCTCCACGCTCTTCATCTTCCTCCTGTTCGTGGGATATCTGGTCATGCGAGGCGCGGTGGCGGATCCGGACACGCGGGCCCGGTATTCCGCGGTGCTCGGCATCATGGGCCTGGTCCTGGTACCGTTCATTCATGCCACCGTCTTTCTGTTCCGGACCCTCCACCCGGACCCCATCCTGATGAAACCGGACAAGCCGTCCCTGCCGGGCGACATGCTGGTGACGCTGCTGTTCTCCTTCGGGGTGTTCACGCTCCTGTACGTGGGGTTTGTGACGCAGCGCTATGCCCTGGCCCTGCTGGAGGACCTGCGTGATGAGGAGGCGGCGAACCGTGCAGTATCCTGACAACGGCGGCTACATGGTGGCGGCGTACGTGATCACCGCGGGGGTCGTGGTGGTGTATGCGATCACCCTCTGGGCCCGGCTGCGAAAGGTGAAGTAGCGCGACCGTCGGCGAACCAATGCTGCGTCGCGAGGCACATGTGGCACACCGAGAGCATCACCGGAACCTCGACCAGCACGCCGACGACGGTCGCGAGCGCCGCCCCGGACCCGGGGCCATAGAGCGCAATCGCCGTGGCCACGGCCAACTCGAAGAAATTCGAGGCACCGATCAGCGCCCCCGGAGCGGCCACGGCGTACGGGACCCGGAACAGCCGCATCAACCCGTAGGTGAGCGAGGAGTTGAAGTACACCTGGATCAGGATGGGTATGGCAATCAGCACCACATGGAACCATCGGGTGGTAATGTTCTCAGCCTGGAAGGCAAAGATCATGACCAGGGTGGTTAAGAGCGCCAGCACCGTCACGGGCTGAAAGAAGGCGACGTACCGGCCCTGGAACCACTCGACACCCTTCCGGCGGATGAGCGCGGCCCGGGTGACGGACCCCGCCGCGAGGGGGATCACCACAAAAATGATGACCGAGTAGAGCAAGACCGCGAACGGCACGTGCAGGCCCGAGGCGCCGGTCACCAGGAGTTTCACCAGGGGCGCGAACGCCACCAGCATGATGAGGTCGTTGATGGATACCTGTACCAGGGTGTACGCCGGGTCTCCGTCGGAGAGGTAGGACCACACAAAGACCATCGCTGTGCAGGGCGCGGCCGCCAGGATGATCACGCCGGCGACGTACTCGCTGGCCAGGTCCGGGCCGATCCAGGGCCGGAACAGATGCCTGAAGAACAACCACCCAAAGAATGCCATCGAAAAGGGCTTCACCAGCCAGTTGACCGCGATGGTGATGAGCAGGCCCGTGGGCCGCCGACCCACGTTCCGAATCGCTCCGAAGTCGACCTTCAGCATCATCGGGTAGATCATCAGCCAGATGAGCAGGGCAATCGGAACGTTGATGTGGCTGCCCTCCCCGAACTCGAGCCCACGCATCAGGCCCACGAATCCGGGAAGGCCTTTCCCGATGCCGACACCCAACACCATGCAGAGCGCTACCCACACGCTCAGGTGACGCTCGAAGAGGTTCAGGCGCTTCTGTCGTCGGGCCATCGGTCCCCGGTTTCCTGTTCCCATAACTCCACGGCGCGCTGGGCGGCACCGTGGTCCCCAGCGTTCCGTAGCGCGTGGGCGTTGGCCCGCAGGGCGTCGGGCCCTCCCCCCGCCGCGTAGGCGCGCGCGTAGCGCGCGCCGGCCGTTGCATGGTCGCCGCGGCGCGCATAGAGATCCCCGGCCGCCATGGCCGCATCGGGCCGCTCTTCGATGACCAGCGCGCGCTCGAACGCTTTGAGGGCGTCCAGGGGCCGGAAGGCGGCCACGTAGGCCTGGCCCAGCGCAATCCAGGCGTCCGCGGAACGCTCGAACCGCTGCGCCAGTCGCAGAGCCAAGGCGAGCGCTCCGAGCCGGTCGTCCCCCCTGCGCCGGTACGCGGCTACCAGCTCCTGGTGCACGGGACCGAACTGGGGCGCGAGGGCGGCGGCCAAGCGCAGCCACCGGACGCCCTCCGGGCGCCCGGCCGCCTTCCGGCTTTGCGCGTGGCGCGCGACGGCACGCGCCAGCCGCTCGCGCACCGCTCTCCAGAGCGCGGTCAGCGGCGCTCGGTGGGCAGCAGGACTTGGCTCCAGAGCAGAGAGGCGACCGCCGCGCCGAGCAGCGGCCCCACCCAGTAGGCCAGGTGGGCGTGCCAATCGTTGGCGGCCACGGCCGGGCCGAAGGCTCGCGCGGGGTTCACCGCGGCGCCGGTGAGCGGGCCGCCGGCTAGAATGACAAAGACCAGGACCAGCCCGATGCCGAACCCACCCACCCCCGGGGCCTCCGGGGAGATCGCCGTGCCGAATACCGCGCTCACCAGCATGGCGGTCAGGATGGCTTCGATGACGATGGCCTGGAGGAACGAAACCTCGCCTGCGATCCGGGGCACGCCGTACGCCGTGGCCATGCCGGCGCCGACCGGGAACAGGGCCTTCACCAGCAGCGCGGCCGACACCGCCGCGGCGAGCTGGGTGAGCACGTAGAGCACCGCGTCCCGCCCCCCGATGCGGCGTGACAGCCAAACCGCTGCTGTGACAGCCGGATTCAGGTGCCCTCCAGAAATTCGCATGGTGGCCGTGACCATCACCGCCAGCACCACGCCGTGTGCCAGGGCGATTCCCACCAGCCCGAGCTGGCCGCCGCTCGCACCTTCGGTGACTACGGCGCCGGCGCCGATGAAGACCAACCCGAATGCGCCGAGAAACTCGGCCGTCAGGGCGCGCGTCAGCTGAGACATGTGAGCTCCGGAGGTTCAGGACTCATCGCGGCCGGCCACGGACGTGTACCCGCCGCGCAAATGCACCAAGGGCGGCCGATCGAACGCAGTCCCGCCGATCACGCGGCCGAAGAAGACTGTGTGATCACCGACGTCGCGCCGATCCCAGTTCTCGCACAGCACATGCGCCACCACGCCGTCCAGCAGCGGCAGGCCGCCCGGGCCCGGCGTCCATTTCACGCCGGCGAACCGGTCAACGCCGTCGGCGGCAAATCGGCGCGATAACGCCTCCTGATCGCGGGCCAGCACGTTCACTGCGAAGGTCGCAGCCGGAGCCAGAACGGCGCCAAAGTCCGTACCCCGATCCACGCACACCAGCAGGAGGGGAGGATCAAGCGATACGGCGGCGAGCGCGCTGGCGGTCATGCCGCCCGGGCGCCCCTCCGGGTCCAGCGTGGTCAGCACCGTCACCCCGGTGGCGAACCGGCCCAGCAGTTGGCGGAACAGCGTGGGGTCCACGTCCGACACCGGGCAGGCCTCTTCCTCGGGGTGGTCGGGAATCTAGCGCGCGGGGTTGGGAAGCGAACGAGGGGTGCCCTGCCTACCAACCAGGGCCCCGCGCCCATGCCCATGCCGCCGCTGCGCCCGCGATCGTCGCGAGTAGATTGACCGCGTCGTTGCTCATCCACCGCAGGCCGCGAACGTGTGCGGCCGTCAGGCCGCAGACGTGCTGCCGGTGCTCCAGGTCGACGCCACACGCCGCGCACCGGTACCTCGCCTGGAGCGTGGCCCCGAGCAACGAATCCGCCGTCATACCGACGATCCCGGCCACCAACGCCGCCATCGCGACGCCTTGCGGCGCGCCCACTAAGCCGGCCACGGCCGCCGCGGTCGTCGCCCCGGCCACGCCCCCGGCGGTTCCCAACGGGGTGACGCCGCCCGACGTGCCCTGCGGCACCGGCGTCAGGGTGGTGATCAGGCGGGGCGGAGCAGACGCGCGCGCTCCGATCTCGGTGGCCCAAGTATCGGCTTGAGCAGCGGCGGTCGCCCCCGCCAGAATGAGCCAGCCCTCCGGCGCGTGCGGCAGGATCAACGCGCCCACCGCCGCGCAGGCTCCGTTGGCCAGGACCTGAGCCGCGGTGCGGGGCTGTGGTCCCGCGCCGGTCATCCGAGCAGTGTGCGCGGTGAGCAGACTGCCGGACGCGAAAAACCCGGCGAGGATGACGGCACCCGCCAGGCCGCCTCCCCAGAACACGGCCGTGCCGACGGCTGTTGCCGCCGTCGCTCCACCGGCTGATAGCCAACGGAGCCGTAGCCCGAGTCCGGCAAGACCGGCCGCGGCCGCCAGGGCGACAGCCAGTGTCACGGCGTGGACATGCTGGACGGAGGGATGGTCACCTGGCGGAGGATGGCGTGCCGCCCCTGGCGCGGCAACCGCCTACTGGCTGGGGGAACTCACCCTCGCTAAGTTGCGCGCCGAATTGCCTTCCCTCGCCCACGTTTCCCCTGCGGCCCCTTCGGCTCCCAGCGCCGCGCACGCCGTACTGCCGCTCGCCCTGTTCGAGGCCGTGCGCGTGCTGGATTTGCCGCCCGGCGCCGACTTGGACGAATTCAACCGCGAGCTGACCATCAAGCGACTGGGTACCAGTCCGACGGTGGCGGCGCAGATCGCCCGCTATTCGCGCCTGGTGGACGCCGGTGACCCGGTGGACGCGGAGGAGTTGGTCGCCGTCCTCCGTCTCATGGGCCGGCGGGCTGACGCGCACCTGGTGTTCGCGGCCGGTGGACGTCGGGCGGGCCGGCACGCCGTCCGTCTGACGTCGCTGGTGGCCAGGGCCGGGTGGCGCCTGCTGCCCGGGCGGGCCCGCCACGGCGTGGGTTTCCGCCTGGCGCGGGCGGCGTCCAGGCGCGTCCTGGGTGTCGAGCTTTCGCGTAACGGCGGCGTTCCCGAGGCCTGGCTGCGCATTCCCGTGGGGGCCCAGGCCACGACCGACGGGGCCGCGTGCGGGTTCTACGGGTCGGCGATCGCCGAGCTGCTGCGTGCCTTCACCCCCTTCGATGGCGCGATGTTCCATGTCCAGTGCCGCGCGCGGGGCGACGCCGCGTGTCGCTGGCGCGCCGACGCCGGGGAGAGCGCATGACCGTGACGCTGGACCGTTTGGATCTTGCCGAGTTGCGCGAGGCGTTGAAGTTGCTGGGACTCGATGGATGGCTGCTCTATGACTTCAAAGGTTGCAATCCGATCGCACGGCGCGTGCTGGGCCTCGCGGGCCTCATCACTCGGCGGGTGTACGTGTGGCTGCCGGCCTCGGGTGCCCCGGTGGCCTTGGTCCATCGGATCGAGCTTCCGGCGTTCGGCGGCTTCCCTGGCGAGGTCCGCGCCTACGGGGGCTGGCGCGAGCTGGAGCAGGAGCTAGCGTCGTTGGTGCGGGGTCGCCGGGTGGCGCTGGAAACCTCGCCGACGGGGGCCGTGCCCTATCTCGACCGCCTGCCGGCCGGAACGGTGCACGTGCTTGAGCGCATGGGGGCTGTGCTGAGCGGCTCCGGCGTGCTGGTGAGCCGGTTCGCGTCGGCTTGGACGGTGGCCGAACGGCGGGATCACGAAGCGGGAGCGGAAAAGATCGCGGAGATTGCACGGACCGCATTGGCCGAGGCCGTGCGACGCCCCGGGGTGACCACCGAGATCGGGGTGCAGCGGCAGGTCATGGAGGCCATGAAACGAGCCGGTGTGCTGATGACCGATCCGCCCATCGTCGCTTTTGGGCCGAATACGGCCAGCCCGCACTACGAGCCGCACGCCGACCGGGACGTCGCGTTGGAGCCGAACGCGGTGGCGCTGCTCGACCTCTGGGGCCGAGTGCGGGAAGGATCCGTGTTTGCGGACCAGACCTGGATGGGTTACTCCGGTTCGCCACCAGAAGAGGTGACGCGCGTCTGGAGCGCGGTGTGCGCAGCCCGCGACGCGGTGCTGGAGCGGCTGCGGTCGTGGCGCGCGGGCGGCGGGATGACGGGCGCCGACCTGGACGACGTGGCGCGTGAGCAGATCACCGCCCGTGGACTGAGCGAGGGGGTGCTCCACCGCACCGGCCACTCCATTGACGGCGACCTGCACGGGTCGGGCCCGAACCTGGACAACTTCGAGACCAACGACACGCGGGAACTGGTGGCGGGAGTCGGGTTCTCGGTGGAGCCCGGCGTGTACCTGGCTGGACGGTTCGGCATCCGCAGTGAAGTGAACGTGTTTCTTACCGACCAGGGGGCACGGGTCACACCCCGGGACATCCAGCGGGAGTTGATCCGGTCGGCCTGAATTTCGTCATTACTTGACGCCGTCAACTAATTGACCGACTTTGCCGGCCATGCGTGACACCGCGTTGGACCGGCGGGTCGCAGCCGTCCGGGGTTTCAACCGTTTCTATACCAGGCGCATCGGCGTTCTTCAGGAGCATCTCCTGGCAAGCCCGTTCTCGCTGGCGCAAGCGCGGGTGCTCTACGAGCTCGCCCACCGTGACGACGCCTCGGCCACGGATCTGGGCCGGGACTTGGCGCTCGACGCCGGCTACTTGAGCCGGATTCTGCACGGCTTCCGGCGGCGCGGATTCGTGGTCCGGACGGCATCCCCGTTGGACGGTCGACGCGGCCTGCTGCGACTGACTCCGCTTGGCAGAAGGGCGTTCGCCGGCCTGGACGCAGCGTCGCGCGCCCAGGTGGGCACGATGCTGGGTGCGCTGACACTGGCCGAGCAGTCCCGCCTGATCCAGGCCATGGCGGACGTCCAAGTGCTGCTGGGCGCTGGCCGCACGGGCGCGCCCGTGGTGCTTCGATCTCACCGCGCTGGTGACATGGGGTGGGTGGTGGAGCGGCACGGAGTGGTGTATTCGCGCGAGTTTGGCTGGGGCGAGCGGTTCGAAGGGCTGGTGGCCGGCATTGTCTCCGACTTCCTCCGAACCCGTGAACCGCAGCGCGAGCGCTGCTGGATCGCCGAGCGGGACGGGGTGCGCGTGGGCTCCGTGTTTCTGGTACGGCGGTCTGAGCGGGTGGGGCAACTCCGTCTCTTGCTGGTGGAACCGGAAGCTCGGGGTCTGGGTGTCGGCGCCGCGCTGGTCGCTGCCTGCCTGGCCTTCGCGCGAAAGGCCGGATACCGAAAGGTCAGGCTGTGGACCGTGGACTTGCTACACGGTGCCCGCCGCCTCTATCAACGGGCCGGCTTTACGCTCGTGCGGGAGGAACGCGTCACCAGTTTCGGGCGTGACCTCGCGGGGCAGGTCTGGGAGCTAGTCCTTTGAGACGGACACGAGTGGGCCAGACGGCCCCTGACTACGTCTGCGGCCACTCCGACCGTGAGCTGGAGCGCCTGGAGGTGCAAGGCGCGTATTTCGAAGAGATCACCCGCCGCTTTCTCAAGGCCGCCGGCCTGCGGGCCGGAATGCGGGTGCTGGACATCGGGTGTGGAGTCGGGGATGTGAGCTTCCTTGCCGCGGCGCTGGTGGGCCCCCGAGGTTGGGTCATCGGGGTGGATCGCTCCGCGGGCGCTATTGCGACCGCACGCGCCCGGGCTGTGGCCCGCGGGGCGGGGCAGGTCGCGTTCCGGGTGGGCGAGATCGAGCGGGTGCGCTGCGGGCAGGTGGACGCCCTGGTGGGACGGTTCGTCCTGATGCACCAGGCCGACCCGGCGCGTACGCTTCGCGC
>DASWGV010000041.1:0-2075 GCA_036393515.1 Gemmatimonadales bacterium
GTATCCGTGAAAGCTCATGCGGAGCGAAGCCGTAGTTCGCGGCCAGGACTGCGGGTTTCAACCAGAACTCGCATGTCGCGCGGTCCCGTCGGACATGGACATGCATCGGCTCGTTGCAATCGAAACTGTAGAAGAAGAACCGGAATGGTCCCGCAATGTTCTTAATCGTTGGCACCGTGACCCACTCTTGGAATGGCCAGACCTGCTCGCACCTCCGAGCCGCGTGAACATAGGCCCGCTACCGGCAATCCGAAAGCGCTGCCGTCTCTAACCCGCGCTTGCACACCGTCGGGCGTTGTGCGCTGCTAGGGAAACCGTTCATTTGCGCGCCCGCCGTCATCACTGCACGTTTCAGCATCGCGCTGTCCGTTCGGCACGTCGCCCGCGGGTGAAGCGCAGAGCGTTCAGGTTGTAGAAAAACCCCATAGGAGGGCAGTACAGCAGGCGCGGGTCAGCGGAGACGGAGCTCTGAGGAGTGGTGAGGGGTGGAGGGAGTGAGGAAGACCTGAATTGGATGGCGGGTGGGCACTCCCTGCGGGGTCGTGCCTACGGTCCGTACCGTAGCCGGGCGAGCTTCTCGATGTTGTGCACCAGGCAGAAGAGCTTCCACTGCGCATCCACCTTGGCCCGGCCCCGCAACGTGAACCGCGTGAGCCGCTTGTTGTAGCACAGATTCCCGAACACCGGCTCTACGACCCCAAACCGGGCGGCGTAGCGCGCGCGGCCCTCGGGCGTATCAATCCGGGCTTTCATCCGCTGCGTGTGGGTCTCCGGTCGGGGACGCCGCCGGGGCACGCGCCCGCGGAAGAACATCACCTGCCGGGTGAGGGTGTGCTGAGGATCTCGCAGACAATGCACGCGGAGGCGGCAGGGGACGCAGTCGCATTTCGCGCCGCGGAACCGCGCGCCGATGTGGGTGCCGACGATCAGCTGCCGGCCGGTCCGGTAGAGGGCCTTGCCCGCGGGGCACACACCGGTGCGCGCCACCGGATGGTACTGGAAGTCGCTCGGCTGGAAGAGCCGGTGGGAGTCCGGCGGCTCAGCCGGGGGCGATTTGTCGTGCAGCGCCTCCGGCTTCGCGCGATGGCGGGCCTGGGTGGCGAACCGCTCGTCCCGCTTCCGCATGTCGTGGTCGGCAATCAGGGCGTCGATCTCGCGCTCGGCCAGCGCCTGAAGATTCTCCTCGCTGTGATACCCGGCATCCGCCGTGATCAGCGACTGCGGGCTGAGTAAGGCCTGCCCGCGCACGGCGTCGATCATGGGTAGCAGGACCTCCTGCTCGGACCCCGTCCCGTGGGCCTGGGCCTCCACGATGATCTGATGCTTCGCATCGACGGCCGCGGCGCCGGTGTACCCCTGCATGACGCCCTTGCCGGTCGCCATCTTGGCCCTCTCGGGATCCGTGCGATTGCTCTGGCGCACCTTGCCCGTCGGGCCGCGCCGGTCCTCCGGGTTCCGCTGGAGCCAGGCGCGGATGCCGACGGCGTCCTGCTCCAAGCGCCTCACCCGCCGCCGCTCCTTCTCCGCCAGGGTGGGCTCGGCGGGCAAGGCGTCCGCCGCCCGATGCCGGGCCAGGATCGCGTGGGCCGTCGCCTCCAGTTTGGTCGCTTGCCGCTCGAAGTCTGCCCGGGTGCCGCTCCGGCGCTTGGAGGCGTTGCTCGGGAGTTTCACCCCGTCGATCCCGAACATCTCCTGCCCGATCAGCCCCTGCCGCTGACAAATGGCCACCACCGCCCCAAACACCCGGGCAATGTCGTCGCCCAGGGTGCTGACAAAGTGGGCGAGGGTGGTGAAGTGCGGCGGCTGGTCCCCGCACAGGGCGATGAAGGTGACGTGCTCCCGACAGAGCCGCTCCATCCCGCGACTCCCACCACCCATGCGCATACGCCGCCAACACGACCTTCAGGAGCATCGCCGGTGGATAGGCCGGGGCGCCGGTGTCATCATTCCGGAACCGGGCATCGAACGGCGTCAGATCTATGAGCTGGTCCAGCAGATGCTGGACCGCATGCTCGAAGGTGCCGGGGAGGAACTGCCGACTCAGATCCACCGGCAGGAACTTGGGCTGGGTGTCG
>DASWGV010000042.1:0-1907 GCA_036393515.1 Gemmatimonadales bacterium
CTACAACGTGCCCGAACGCTGGGACCTGAGGCCCAACGGCGCCTCCCAGCTCGAAATGGTCCGCCGGCACGGCACGCCGTGGTTACTGGACTCCCTCGGCGTTCCCGCCACGGGGGAGTTGACGGACTCGATCATCGCCGCCGCGACCGCTGGGGTGATCCGGCGCTGGGACCCCGACCTGCTCCTGGTGCACCTGATTGACGTGGACGGCGCCAAACACGACCATGGTCCGGCGAACGACTCCGTCTGGGTGGCGATCCGGCGGGTGGACGCCCAGGTGGAGGAGATCCTGGTGGCGCTGCGCGCCACGCATCCCGATCGTCCCACCACCGTGATCGTCACCTCCGACCACGGCTTCCGCGGGTACAGCCGGATCCTTCGCCCCGGCGTGCTCCTGGCGCGCGCCGGATTGGTCCGCCTTGATCGAACCGGACGAGTGACCGATTGGACGGCGGCGGTGCTGGGGAACGGAGGCAGCATGGCCATGATTGCCCGCGACCCCGGGGACACGGCGCTGGCCCGCCGGCTCCGTCGACTGATTCCCGACAGCCTCATTGGACCCGACCGTCCCATTCGGGCCGTGTTTCCGCCCGACACCGTGGCGATGCTCGGCGGCGATCCCAGAGCCGCCTGGGTGATTGACATGAACGAGGGGTACTATACCCGGCCCGGCTATGCCGGCCCGTTGGTGGAAGAGCGGCGTGGCGGTGGGCATGGGTACGATCCGCGACCCGTCCCGATGCATGCGTTCTTCTTGATCACCGGTCCCGGCATCCCGACCAACGCCTCGATCGGCGTCATCAACCAGATGGACATCGGCCCGACCGCGGCGAAGATCCTGGGGCTGGAACTGCCGGGGGCGCGGGGCAGGTCCCTCTTCTAGGCACATCGATTCTCCTCGATGCACGGAACCACTGTCTCCGTCGAACAGATTGATGCGTACCGCTGGCGCGTTCCCCGCACCGGCCGCATGCGCACCGAAGGCTTGATCTTCGCCGACGCCGAGCTCATGCACGATCTCGAAGGAGACCAGTGTATTCAGCAAGTGTGCAATGTGGCGCATCTGCCGGGTATCGTGGGGCCGTCCATCGCCATGCCGGACATTCACTGGGGATATGGCTTTCCCATCGGCGGCGTGGCCGCGTTCGACGAGACCGAGGGCGTCGTTTCGCCGGGCGGCGTGGGGTACGACATCAACTGCGGGGTCCGGCTGCTGCGGACGCCGCTCGATGTCACGACCGTGAGACCTCGCGTGCGAGCCCTGGCCGACACCCTGTTCTCCCAGATTCCTTCCGGCGTGGGCGCGTCGCGGTCGGACGTGCGGTTGTCTCCGGCCGAGCTGAACCGGGTGCTGCAGCAGGGCGCCGTGTGGACTGTGAAGCAGGGGTACGGCACCGCGCGCGACCTGGAGTGCATCGAAGCGGGCGGGCGGCTGGACGGCGACCCTGATGCCGTCAGCGCGCGCGCCAAGCAACGGGGTAAGGACCAGCTGGGAACGGTGGGCAGCGGGAACCACTTCGTCGAAGTGGGTCACGTGGCCGAGGTGTTCGATCAGACAGCGGCGACTCGCCTGGGGCTGGAGCGCGGGACGGTCACGATCTTCATTCACTCAGGCTCCCGCGGGCTGGGCTACCAGGTGTGTGACGACTACCTGGACACCATGGTGCGCGCGGCCGCCAAGTACGGCATTGACCTCCCGGATAAGCAGCTGTGCTGCGCACCGCTCACCAGTCCAGAAGCTCGGGCGTACCTGGGCGCCATGAACGCCGCGGCCAACTATGCCTTTGCCAACCGGCAGCTCATGAGCCACTTTGTGCGCCGCGCCCTGGCCGGCTTGTTCTCGGAAACCGTCGCTTCGGAGACGGATCTGGTATACGATGTGTGCCATAACATCGCCAAGTTCGAAA
>DASWGV010000043.1:0-63442 GCA_036393515.1 Gemmatimonadales bacterium
TCGCAGACGCCTGGCGTGGCGTGCCACCGACCGCTGGTTCCGGGCGCGCCGGGACATGGCGAGGGACACAACGGGGGCCAGGCGGTGAACATCACGGCCGCGCTGGCGGTCAAAGACCTGATGGAGCGCAACCGGCTCCCCGGCACCATCCGCATCTGGCCCGGTGTGGCCGAAGAGCTGGTGGCCACCAAGGCGCATTACGTCCGCGCCGGCTATTTCCGCGACGTGGACATTGTGCTGTACGCGCACGTCGGGTCCAGCCTCGGTACGGGTTGGGGTGATACGCCCGGGACCGGCTTGATCTCAGCGTTGTTTTCCTTCGAGGGCCGCAGTGCGCACTCGGCGGGCGCGCCATGGCGTGGCCGTTCAGCGCTGGACGCCGTGAGCCTGATGGAAGTTGGTTGGCAATTCCGGCGGGAGCACCTGCGGCTCCAGCACCGCTCACACTCGGTGATCGTGGATGGTGGCGACCAGCCCAACGTGGTGCCGCCCACCGCATCCATTTGGTTCTATTTCCGTGAACTGGATTATCCGCTGATCCAGGGCTTGTTCGCGGTCGGCGATTCCGTTGCCCGCGGCGCCGCCATGATGACGGGCACGCGGCTCGCCGCAGTCCAGATCCGCGGCTCGGCCTGGCCCGGCCACTTCAACAAGACCATCGCGGAAACGATGTACGAGAACATCCGGCAAGTGGGCCAGCCCAGGTGGAGCGAAGCGGATCTCACCCTGGCCCGAGGGCTCCAGAAGGAGATCGGCGTGCCGGAGGATGGGCTCGATACCGCGCTGAGCGGCCCGCCTCGGGCGCTACCGGCGAACCTGAGAGGGATCGCCGGGTTCGCCGACGACATCGGGGACATCTCGTGGAACGTGCCGACCGCCGTGCTCAGCTTTCCCTCCAACATCCCCAACCTACCGGGCCACAACTGGGCGAACGCGATCGCCATGGCCACGCCCATTGCACACAAGGGGGCAACGGCTGGGGCGAAGGCGCAGGCGATGACGCTGCTCGACTTCATGCTGCGGCCGGAGCTGGTGCAGCAGGCCTGGGATTACTTCCGCAACGTGCAGACCAAGGACATCAAGTATCAGCCGCTGATCCGGCCGGAAGACAAACCTGCGATCGACCTCAACGCAGAGATCATGGCGAAGTATCGGGCGCAGATGCGGCCGTACTACTACGATCCCTCACGCTACGCGACGTACCTGGAACAATTGGGTATTGCCTACCCCACGCTGCGCAGCGCCGACGGGAGGTGCGGACCGGTGGCCGTGCCGTAGGGAGGGCGTCTGCACCAGACGACTGGTGCAGACCATCCTTGGAGACGGCCAAGACGGAGAGCACCGGACGGACGGGGGACGGGCAAAACGGACCGGCGGACGGAAACGAGCAGGACGAACCACCTACTCCGCATCATCACGCTGCTCGCGGTGCCGGCAGGGCCGGCGGCGGCGCAGAGCGGGGGCGTTGTGTTGCGCGGGACGGTAGCGGGACTCGGCGGGACGCCGATCGCGGAGGCGCTGATCTACGTGGATACCAGCGCGACTGCGCAGCTGAGTGATAGCGCCGGTGATTTTCGGGTGGCGGGACTGCCTCCGGGAGGGCATGTCCTCCACGTCCGCAAGCTCGGGTTTGCCCCGCGCCGCCTCCAATTCGCCCTTGAATCCGGCGACACCGGAGTCATTGACGTCGGGCTCATTGGGCTGAGTTCGGGTCCCGCACCCATCCTGCGGGTTCACGGACAGGTGCGCGATGTAGTGGAGGGATGATGAGGAGACGGCGCTCGAACTGACGATCAACCTGAGGCCGCTCCCGGTGCGGCTGGGGGAAGTGGTCGTGGAAGGCGACCGGACCATCATTGCCTTCGGCCGGCTTGCCGAGTTCTACCGCCGGCGGCGTTCCGGATTCGGACGCTTCATCACCAGTTGGGACATTGAGCGGAGGCGTCCCTTCTACGTCAGCGACCTGCTGCGGCAGGTCCCTGGTCTCAGCGTCACGTACGGCGGCTTCGGCCGGCCGGTGGTGCGTTCGCGGCGGGGCATGTCGGGGTTCGGGGGCTCATGCAGTCCCATGGTTTTCCTGGACGGGATGAGGTTGGCTCAGGACCCGGACCTGGGCATGGAGCTCGACGATGTGACCGTCCCGGAGCACGTTGCCGGGATCGAGATCTACACCGGCCCCGCGCAGGTGCCCCCCGAGTTCAACGTTTCCGGGAGTCAGTGCGGGGTCATCGCGGTGTGGACCAAATAAGAGACGGACGGGCTCAGCCGATGGCCTCCACGTAGGGCTTCATCACCCGCTGGACCCGATTGATGCCGGCGTAGTACCACAGGTCCTTCACCGAACACAGGTGGCGCCGGCGACAGTCTCGCAGCGCCTCCAACGCGACGTCCAGGCCAATCTTGTTCCGGTACTTGAAACAGTCGGTCACCGTCTTGGCCACGGAGTAGACCGAGAACCACAGCCCCTCAGCTTCGCGACGCTCAATCCCTTCGGTCATCGCCAAACCGGAGAAGCGAACCACGCGGAGGGGGAGTTCCGGTACCCGAGGCTTCCACGCTTTTCGATCAACGGCGATCCAGACCTGCCGCGGAAGTTGGGAGCCGACGCGGTGAAACCGCAGGGCGGACAGCAGGCAAACCACGCCACGCGGAACGCGGCATGCCGCCTCCACGAGCGGAGTGTTCTCAGTGGCCGGTAGGTTGGCAAGCCGGTAGGTCCCCCGAGCCGCGCGCACCAGGACACCTTCTTCCTGGAGGCGCCGGAGATAGGTGCGCCCAATGCTGAACCGCTGAAGATCTCTTGACCGGACGACGCCATGCTGCCGGACAAGCGAGATAAGTGCTTGCCGTTTCAACTGTTCCATTACGCCCATAACATCGGCATTTAGCAACAACTAGCCGATTTATTGTCCGCACGTCGGTTTGAGCTACCGCCTCCTCACCCGCACCGCGTGCGGGTCTGCCTTCTCCACACCGAGCGAATCCATGTTCGAGATCCGCAGAATCGCGGTGAGCGACCCACCCTGCCCGTTGGCGCCAACCTGGATCACGCCCAGCCCTGGGGTGGTCCCGGTCGCGACGTGAGGGTCGCCCGAGAGCGGCGTGGGCCCCCGCAGACTGACGAACAGGTGGCCACCATCCGGAGATGCATCCACCAGGTCGGGCGCGGGATCAGCGCTCAGGGAGCCGGCCAGGTCCACGGTATTCACCCGCCGGCCAGCCTCGCTAGAGATGACCTCTGCGACGTTGGCGTGCCGGTCTATCACCCACACGAATCGGCCGCCGGCCGTCGACGCCATGCCGTGGGAGTCGTGCTCGCCGGGATGGGAGAACACCACCGCCGGCGCCGGCATGTTCACCGGATTGGTGGTACCGAATCCGGCAAGCGGGAACCGGTAGACGTCGAACCCGTAGAGCGAGAGGTGCTCCAGCCGGCCCGGCCTGCCGCCGGAATTGAGGTACATGCCGCCGGCGGCGGCGATGCCACCGCACCCATTGCCGTTCACCGTGGCCTTGTCGTACTCACCCACGATGACCATCGGGGTTTGCTTGGGATCCACGACCAGAAGGCCGCCCCCGCGCAACGTGACAAACGCATAGCGGCTGGACGGATCCACCACGGGGCAGATGGGCGCGTTGTCCGGGCGCAGCTCGGGCGCCTCACAGGGCTGGCCGGCGGGCGTACGGCAGGTGGTCAGGTCGAGCGTTGCGGTCTCGTTGTGGACGAACCGGTTGGCCGAGAGATCGGCATCAATCCGCTCCAGCCGCTTGCCGTTCTGGTTGGCCACCAGGATAAACGAGCCGTCGGGCGCCGGAACCGCCGCGTGCGCCTGGCGTCCGGTGCTGCTCTGGGTGGTGCGGAAGCAGGCCAGCGGGCGCCGCGCGGCCGCCTCGTAGACCACCACGTGTCCGCTCGCGACAAAGGCGAGAACCGCGTGGCGGTGCTGAGGCCCGAAGAGCACCATATGCGGCCGCACCGGATTGGCTCCGGTGGCCGACAGGCAGAGGGCGGCGGTTTCCGCCGACAGGTCAATCCGCTCCCGAGGTTGCGCCGCGGCAGCCGTCGGGCCCGCCAGGTCCGCCCCGTCGAACACGTACAGCGTTCCGCCGAAGGTCTTGCCACGCGTATCCGACTGGTCAATCAGCCAGACCTCGTATGACTGGGCGGCAACCGCGCGCGGCAGCGCGACCACGCCCGTCCCCAACACCACAGCGGCCGCGGCAGCGAGACCATTGAGACGCATATGCCCTCCTTTGACCCAGCACAATGTATCGGGCGGCCGGGCAGCGGCCAGGGCTTCCAGCCCGGGGCGTCAACCATCGGCACCGGCCCGCCGTCTAAGCCGAGGACCGATCTTTTGCCTCGATCTTAGGGAGGATCTCGTGCGTCACCTGACTCTGCACCTGCTGTGCGCCACCACTCTACCCATGGCCGCCCACGCCCAAAATGAAGCCGCGCGGCAAGGCGTACCCTTCACTTGGAGAGAACCCGTTGCCGCCGGGGCGTGGCTCCGGGTATACAACGCCCACGGGCCGGTGGACGCGCTCGCGGCGGACGGCGCGGAGGCCGAGGTCCGCGGCGACCGCGCTCCCGGATCACGTCGCGCGGACGTCGAGCCTGCCTACACGGTACTGCGCGAGGGGAATGACGTCGTGCTCTGCGTGCTGACCGAGTATCAGCGCTGCACGCTGGATGGTATCGAGCACCCGCGGCGGTCCCGATCCCGGCGCGAAAACCGCACGCCATCCGTGACGGTGACGGTCCGCGTGCCGCGAGGTGCGCGGTTGGCCGTCTCCAGCGGAAACGGCGAGGTACACGTGACCGGGGCCACGTCCGAGGTCGAGGCGCACTCCGGCAATGGCGACCTATCCGTGGACGGCGCCGGCGACCGGGTGACGGCCCGCTCAGGGAACGGTGACGTGCGCGTGACCACGGCTCGCGGCCCGGTCGACGCTAGCACCGGCAACGGCCGAGTGTGGGTCCGCATGGAAACCCTTCCCGAGCCCGCATCCATGGACTTTCACACCGGCAACGGGACCGTCACCGTGATGCTGCCGGACACCTTCGAGGGCGACATCGAAGCCACGACCGGAAACGGCGACGTGGAATCTGACTTCCCCATCACCACCCAGGGTCGCTTCAGCCGGCACCGGCTGTTCGGGCGGATTGGGCGGGGCGGGCCGACGCTGGAATTGCGGACGGGAAACGGCGATATCGAGCTGCGACGACTGGCAGGGGGACGATAGCAAACAGGACGGACAGAGACGTACAGAACGTACGTCTCCGTCCGTCTCACCAATTGATCCAGTAGCTCGCCTTCATCAGAAACGTGTTGTCCGCCCGAAGATCGAACACGTCCCCCAGGTTCCGGGAGAGCGAGCGAGGACCTTCCGCTCCATCGAACCCCTGACGTCCCTGGGTCCAAACCAGGAACAGCGTGGAGCCCGGCCGATACTCCCAGCGCAACACCACGTTCGAGCGGAATTGTTTCACGTTGAAGCCGCCCGGGTTCGACCCGATAGCAGGATCACCGTACGGTTGGTACCGCGTATCGTAGTCGGCGGCGCGCGGGTCGCCCGACAACTCCCGGACGTCGTAGTACGTCCCCTTGCTCACAAACGGCTGGGCATACACCTGGAGCGTGAGGTCCGGCGTGAAAGTGTAGTTGGCCCGCCAGGTGAGTGACGCGGTTCGCTGCTCCAGGCGGGCGAAGGTGTAATGCGTGGCCCCGGTGGAATCGCTGAGATTGCCGTACCACTGCGCGTCGCGCCGATTCCGCGACAGGCTGGCGCCGAACCAGCTGGAGAAACGGGTCGAGGCCCGCACGTTGACTCCGGGGCTGATGTTCTCGAACCGGCTCCGGCCGCCGTCCTCCCGCGAGTAATTGACCCAGAGATTCGGAATCACGGCGCGCCGGTCGTCCCCATTCACGCCGCCCCAAGCGGAGACCGCCGGGTCTACCAGCACGGCCGGGCCGCCCCGCGCACAGCGGTCGCAGTAGACCCCGCCCAGCCGGTAGACGGTCCCGCCGAAATGCACCCACCAGCGCGAATTGAGCTGGATGTGCGCGTTGCTATTGAATGCGCGCTCGACGGGCAGGCCGCGCGTGGTCCAGTGCTGCCACCAGTTGAAATTCCAGTACGCCTGCTGATAGAACGCCGCGGGGCGGGTCCAGCGCAGGTTGAACCAGGTGCTCCAGTTCTGTTCGTCGGCCCGGCGGAGGTATCCCAGGTCGTTCACGTCAAACCCCGCCGAGCGGCGTCCGTATCCCGTCTCAAAGCGGGTGCGCTCCCCGCCGAACTTCGCGAACCTGACTTCACCCACATAACCGTCGAGCGAGGTGCGCGTGGGATCGTACGCCAGGCCCGCGTCGGGGCGCTGGTAGTAATGGACCGGGTCCCGCTGGGTGGCGGCGATGACCTCCGGGGAGCCGCCCACGTGCGAAACGCCGACGGTGCCGGATACCTGGTACCGTTTGCCGGGGAACCGGTGGCGGAAATCCGCCGCGCCGACGTAGGCCTCCTCCCGGAGATACGAGGCGGACCACCCATCCAAATCGCGGTTCACGCCGGTGACCAGTAAGCCCAGGTTGCTCTCGCCCTGACGCAGGTCCTGCTGAACGCGGAGTACGCCGTAGTTGCTGGCCGGTTCGAGCGTCGCCCCGCCCGCGCCTCCCACGCGCTCGGTGACCGCGTCCAGCAACCCGACCGACAACCCGCCCGCCAGCCGTCCATTGAGCTTGGCGGCGCCCAGAATGGTGGTGGCGGTCGAGGCATCCGTAGTGGGATATCGGCCCGCCAGCTGCGGCGCCCGGCCGACGCGCCGGGAGTAAAACAACCCCTCCCCGGTACTACAGTCGTTTACGATGAAGCAGTTCACCGGAAGCCGGAACAGCCCGCTGCCTTCCACGAAAAACGGTCGCCGCTCCTCGAAGAACGTCTCGAAGGCTGACAGGTTCAGCACGGCGGGGTCGGCTTCCACCTGTCCGAAATCGGGATTGACCGTGCCATCCAGCGTGAGATTCGACGTGATGCCGTACTTGAGATCGGCGCCGCCGGTCAGGCGCTGGCCGCGCTCAAAGTCCGCGGCGTTGGGCACCGAGACGTTCTTGGTGACCACGTACGGGCGAACCTCCAGGCGGCGAGGTGCCACGAGCCCGCGGAGCCCGTGCACTTCGCCCAGCTGCGATACCAGCCCGGCCCGCGACACGCGGTAGAGCGGCCAGCTCACCCGTTCGGTAAAGCGCTGGATGTCCCGCCACACCCCAAACCCGAACGTGTTGTTCTCACCTGGCGCGTACCGTAGCTGAGACAACGGAATCCGGAATTCCGCGGTCCAGCCGAGCGAGTCCACCGTCGCCGCCGCATCCCACACCCCGTCCCAGGCGGCATCCTCGTTCCCGTCGTCGTAGATGGCATAGTCTCGCTTCACGCCCGCCGGGTTCACCGCAAACGAATACCCGGTGCGGCGGTCGTGGTAGGAGTCCACCATGATCTTGATCTGATCGGTCGGCGCGCGGACGTCCCGGCGGGCAAGCAAGCGGAGGATGCTGTCCGGCGCCGGGTCGAACATCCGTACGAAGACGTAGAAGTTGCGCCCGTCATAGGCGACCCGCGCCTCCGTGGCGAACCGGGGATCCTTGTCTTCGGTCGGGGAAAACTCGCGGAACTCGATAATCCGCTGGGCGGTCTGCCACACAGGGTCCGTATCCAACCCATCGATGATCGGCGGCCTGGTGGCCAACTCGGCGGTGGCGATGGGCGGGGCCGCGGCGCTGACGGCGGTTCGGCCCGGCTGAGTATTCGACGCAAGCTGCAACACGGCGATCAGCGCCGGGACGATGGCGGGTACGGCCATTGGGACCCTGGAGGAGATGGTTACCGCGTTAGACGCTTTGGGGCGACGGAGGGTTGCGGGACGAGGTCCGACCCTCGCGGGAAGCGCCCGGCGCGGGCATCTTGGGGCCCGATGGCCCCCGTCACCGAGCGCCTCTCGACCGCCCTCGCCGACTGCTACCGCATCGAGCGCGAGCCGGGGCAGGGCGGCATGGCCACGGTCTCGTCGAGCTGAACCAGCGAGGGGGAAGGGCGAGGCATGAGGTCCCGTGAAGCTTTCATGAAGGCCCCGACAAGTTCCGGCTGCGACGCCGCCGTAATCGGTGGCGGTCCTGCGGGCGCCGTGGCCGCGATGCTGTTGGCCGCGTGGGGTCACCGGGTGGTCGTGTTCACCCGGGCCGCGCGGGTTCGCCAAACCATCGCGGAGTCTCTGCCCCCAAGCATCCAGAAGCTGCTCGCCCGGGTCGGCGCGCTGGAGGCAGTGGATGCGGCGGGTTTCTATCGCTCGCGCGGCAACACCGTGTGGTGGGAAAGCCAGGACGCCAGGGTCGAGCCGTTTCCTCATGGCGCCCTTGGCTATCAGGTCATGCGTGGGGACCTGGACCGCCTCTTGTTGGACTTGGCTCACCGTTCGGGCGCGACGGTACGGCACGCCTCGGTGCGGGCCGTCGCGCTGCTGGATGATCAGACGCGACCGGCGCGGATCGAATACCAGGCCAACGGCGGCCTGGAAACTCTCGAAGCCCCCTGGGTTCTGGATGCGTCCGGCCGGGCCGCACTCGTGGCGCGGGCCATGGAGCTGCGGGTGCCGGAACCAGGTCACCGCACCACGGCGCTCATCGGCGAATGGCGAAGGGAACGCCCCTGGGACGTTCCGGACGAGACCCACACGCTGGTTGAGAGCTATGAGGACGGATGGGCCTGGTCGGTGCCCGCGTCACCACTGGCACGTCAGGTGGCGGTGATGGTGGATCCCCGCCGGGGCGTGACCGCGCTCGCCGAGGACCGCCGGCTCGTCACCATGTACCAGGCGGAGCTGGCCAAGACCACTCACCTGAGGCGCCTGACCAATGACGCCGCGTTGTGGGGGACGCCGACCGCGCATGACGCCTCTCTCTACGGGACGACTCGTGCCTGCGGGCCCGGTTTTCTCCTGGTAGGCGACGCCGGATCATTCATTGACCCATTGACTTCGCTCGGCGTCAAGAAAGCGCTCGCCTCGGCCTGGCTGGGCGCAGTCGTGGTGCACACCGCCCTCAAAGACCCGTCCATGGCAGCACTGGGGCTCGAGCTGTTCGCGTCGCGCGAGCGCGAGATGTACGCCGCGTTCCGACGGCTCACCGCTCTCCAATTCGGGCACGTGGCCCAGCGGCGGGATCACCCTTTCTGGAACGACCGAGCGGAGGTGCCGGGACTGGATGAGATGGTGGACCCGGCGCACGAGGGCGGCCAGACGGCTGCCGTGGTCGAGGCCTTCGAGGGCCTCAAACGGAGCCCAATCATTCACCTGGCCCCCACCGTCCGATGGCGCATTGCGCGGCGACCGGCGGTGCACGATCGGGAGGTCATCCTCGATGATCACCTGGAGACACCGGATGGCCGGAGCATGAGGTTCCTACGTGGCGTGAACGTCGTCACGCTCGGGGCCATGGTTCAAGCCCACACGCAGGTGCCAGGCCTGTTCGAGGCCTACATCCGCCACAACCCGGCCGTGCCGCTGCCGGATTTCCTCGTGGTCCTGGCCACCCTCCTCGCGGAGGGCGTGGTGGAGCATCGGCCCCCGGCGTCGGTTTGACACCGCGGCTATGGCGTGATAATACCCCCCAGTTCCACTCTGGCGGATTGATCTCTTGACGGTATCCCTCCGCGTCGCCGCCATCCTCGTGCCGGCAACCATGGCCGGCGTTGGCGCCCTGGGCGCGCAAGCCGCTACTTCCAGTCGGCCCGCGCGCCCGCAGGGCGCGGCGATCACCCACGACGTGGTGATTCGCAACTGCGCCGCCTGTCACACGCGAGACTCCACGGGACGGATGACTCGACTCTCCTACCTGCGCAAGACACCGGAGGGCTGGGAGACGTCGGTGCGACGGATGGTGACGTTGAATGGGGTCGAGCTCAATCCCGGCGACGCCCGCGAGATCGTCCGCTACCTGTCGAACACGCAGGGCCTGGCGCCGGAGGAAGCCAAGCCCGGCCGGTTTGAGCCCGAGCGCCGCCTGGTGGACTACACCTACGCGGCGAACAAGGACACCGAGAACACCTGCAAGGCCTGCCACTCCATGGGTCGGGTGATCACGCAGCGGCGTACGTCGGAAGAATGGGCGCTCTTGGTCGCGACCCACCGTGGCTACTATCCACTGTCCGAGTTCCAGGCGTTCCGCAGAACGGGGCCGCCACCCCGCGAGCCCGGCCCGGACGGTCGCCCACCTGACCCACGGCACCCCATGGACAAGGCGATTGATCACCTGGCCGGTGCGTTTCCGCTCGACACGCCCGAATGGGCGGCCTGGTCGGCGACCATGCGCGAGCCCAAGATCGAAGGCTCCTGGGTGCTTTCCGGACACGAGCCGGGGAAGGGGCCCATCTACGGAACGGTCCGCATCAGCGCCGGCTCCAGCCCGGGCGAGTTCACCACCGAGGCGACCTACGCACCTGCGACCGGGGGCGCGGTCGTGTCCCGCACCGGACGGGCCGTGGTGTACACCGGATTCCAGTGGCGCGGGCGGTCCTTTGCGGGGTCGCGGGACACCACCGGGCTGCGCGAGGTGATGTTCCTGGAGCGTGACTGGCAGGAGATGTCGGGACGCTGGTTCACCGGTGGGTACGACGAGTTCGGCCCGGACGTGACCTTGCAGCGCGTGGGCCGCGAACCCGTGATCGCGGGGGTCCATCCGCGCGCGCTCCAGCGGCAAACCGCCGAGCAAGACCTGACGATCTTCGGCGCGAATCTGCCGACCGATCTCTCGCCCGCCCTGGTGGACTTTGGATCGGGTGTGCAGGTCCGTGCCGTCACCCGAGCCACGCCGGACGCAGCTACCGTGCGGGTGGCCGTGGCGGCCGACGCCATAGTGGGCGCGCGCGACCTGTTCCTCGCGGGCGCCAACCGATCGCAGGCGCTGGTGGTATTCGACCGCGTGGACCGCATCCGGGTGGAACCCCAGGCGGGGATGGCACGGGTGGGCGGCGCGGTCTTCCCCAAACAGTTCCAGCAGTTCGAGGCTGTGGGCTTCCATAACGGGCCCGACGACAAGCCCGAGACCCGGGACGATGTGAACCTCGGCCTGCTGCCCGTGACCTGGAGCGTCGAGGAGTATTCGGTCACCTATGAAGACGACGACGTCAGATACGTCGGACAACTCGACCAGCGCGGGTTGTTCACGCCCGCGTTGGACGGGCCGAACCCGAGCCGCAGCGGTAACCGGAACAACGTGGGGGACGTGTGGGTGGTGGCGACCTACGCCCCCGGCGGCGATGCTCGGCCCGTCCGCGGGCGAGCGCACCTGCTGGTGACCGTGCCCCTGTATCTCCGGTGGGAGCCCTGGAGGACCACGCCATGACGTTGCTCGGTCTCCGCGAAATGCACCGGTTCGAAGCGGCCGGCGATCCGTTCCTGTATCTGGTGCCGTCAGCGGCGGTCTTCAAGCTGGATCCGATCTCGCTGGCGGTGCTCGATCTGCTGGAGACCCGGGTCCTGCCCGCCGATCAGGTGGCGGGCCTGCTGGCCCACCGATTCCCGGCCGGCGCCGTGCAGCGCACCCTCGCCGAGCTGAGAGAGGTGCGGGCCGTGGGCTCGGCGGACGCGCTGCCGGAGGCCCCGCCGGTGGAGCTGCCTCCCGAGGGGTTCCCCCTCACCACCATGGTCCTGAACGTCACCAGCAAGTGCAATCTCAGCTGCACCTACTGCTACGAGTACGGCGAGGACCGGATTCCGACGCCGGCCGCCAAACCCATGCCACCGTTCATGGATGAGGCCACGGCGCGCCAGAGCGTGGAGTTCATGCTGCGCGAGGCCGGCACCAACCCGACAGCGCACCTCACCTTCTTCGGCGGCGAGACGCTGATGAACCTGAAGGTGGTCAAGTCCACTCTGGCGTACGCGCGCGAGCGGGGCGCGGCGTTAGGCAAGACGGTGGACTTCAGCATCACCACCAACGCTACGCTGCTGAAACCTGAGGTGATCGAGTGGCTGGCGGCGAACGATGTGGCGGTCACGGTCTCCATTGACGGGCCCAAGGACGCACAGGACGAGTTCCGGGTGTTCAAGAACGGCCGCGGCAGCTACGACATCGTGGTTCCTCGTATCCGTGAATTGCTCCAGCGGCACACCAGCCGCCCGATCGGCGCGCGGGTGACGTTGACGCGGCACAACCTGGACGTGCAGCGGATCTTCCGACATCTCACGGAGGACATTGGCTTCCATGAGGTGGGCTTCGCGCCGGTGACCACGGGAGCCACCCGCGGGCACGCCATCGAGGCCGAGGGCTTCGACCAGATGTTGGCCCAGTTCGATTCGCTGGCGGCGGAATTCCTGGAGCATACGGTAGCCAACCGGCACCACGGCTTTTCCAACGTGAAGGACACGCTGGAGGAGATTCACAAAGGTGTGAGCAAGGCCTACCCCTGCGGCGCGGGGCTCGGTCTAATGGGCGTGGCCACCGACGGCAACGTGGCGTTGTGTCACCGGTTTGCCGGGTCCGAAGCACACACCATCGGCTCGGTATTCGAGGGCGTGGACCGGGAGCGGCAGACCGCGTTCTTCGAACGGCATCACATCGCCCACAAGACGGACTGTTCGGTGTGCTGGGCCCGGCCCTTGTGTTCCGGCGGCTGTTATCACGAGGCACACACCCGTTACGGCGACACCTCGCGCCCCAATCTCCATTACTGCGACTGGATCCGGAGTTGGACCGATACCTGTTTGCGGGTTTACGGAGAGCTGTCAGTGCGGAATCCGGCGTGGCTGGGGAGGTTTGATAACTGAAGATGAGGCGTACGGACGCCTCGCGGAGGTCCAATGCAACACCTGACGCCGGTAAACCGTAAGGCCCGCCGCATCGAAGAGTACGTCGAACGCGACGTGGTGGCGCTCCAGGGCGGAGGCCCGCCGCGCCCTGAAGAGGGCCCGCACATCCCACTCGGGTGCTCGTTCGTGTTTGCGCCCGGCTGGGAGGCGGACTCGAGCGGCGGCACAGCCGGCCTGTGCCAGCCGGTGGAACGCGATCTGTTCGACTGCCACCTGGGGTGCTTTTGGCCGGCGCACGTGCCGGACCAGTTGAACCACGCCCCGGACTGGACGGGGAAGTGCGCGTCCGCGCAAAAGGACTGGCGCAAGATCGACCTGATCTTCCCCTAGCATGAGCGTCGCTCGCGAAATCCTTCGGGCCCTGGTCCTGGGCGGGATGGTGGCGGCAGGTCCCGCCGGGGCACAGTCCGGCCCCAGCGGCGGCAACGCCACCATCTACCTGGGCTCCTACGCCAAGGCGATCTACGTTCTGGACGAGGCCACCATGACGGTGGCAACCAAGATCCCCACGCGGGTCGGCAATACGTACGGCTTCACGCTCTCCTTTGACCGCCAGCGGCTGTACACCCTGGACATCACGGCGCAGCACGTGGAGGTGATTGACCTCAAGACCCGCGCCTCCGTTGATACCTTCTCGCTCAGCCGGGCGAACCAGCGGGTACGGCTCGGCAGCCTGAGCGTGGATCCGCTGGAGCGCTTCGCGATCATGCTGGTGCGCACTACCACGAAGCTCCCGGACCGGTTCGAGATCGGCCCCCCAACGCTGATCCGCTACGATCTGAAGCAGCGCCAGATCCAGGACACCATCCCATGGCCCCGAGGGGAGGAGCGCGAGTTCGCCCGAACGCTGTTCTCGCCGGACGGGAGCCTCCTGTACTTCCTCACCGAGGAAGACATCCTGATCTACGACACCAAGGACTTGAAGGAAGTGGACCGGTGGGACCTCTCCCAACCGCTGGAGGAGGGGATGAGCCGGTTCACCTTCGGGTTTCCCACCACGCTGTACGAGGAGCCGGGGTTCTTCACGGGACTCTTCCGCCTCACGGACCCGGTACAGCACCGCCGGATGATGGGCGTGGCCCGGGTCAATCTCGCCGCCAAGAGCGTGGACTTCTCGGTGATCGGACCGGACCAGTCGGTGAGCTTCGCGCTGGCACCCGGACGCACCCGGGCATACGGCGTGCATTCGGAAATCGGCAACTACGAGTTCTGGACCTTCGACCTGGAGGGCCGGCGGGTGATGAACAAGACCCGGTTCAACGGGCGACCGCGCATGTCGCTGGCCCCCAGCTCCAACGGGCGACTGCTCTACATCTACACGGCCGGCAATACTATTGATATCTACGAGGCGGCGACCTACCGATACCTGCGCACGGTGCAGCTCGACGCCGACATGACGTCGGTGGTCATTGTGCCCCCAGGGCCGCCGGCGCGTGCCGGATCGCCCTGAGCCCGAGGGCGTGACCCCCTGACCGCCCACCGCGGCCGGGACCCCGAGCTTCGCTGGGCGCTTGGCTTCATCCGGCCCTACTGGCGTCGCCTGCTCGCGGTGCTGGTGGCCAGCCTGGCGGGGACGGCGCTCTCGCTGGCACTCCCCTACCTCTCCAAGCGTTTGGTGGACGACGGGCTGCTGGCGGGAGACGTCGCGGCCCTGGGGCGCATCGTGGCCCTGATCGGCGGCGTCACCCTCACCAGCTTCGCGATCAACGTGGTGAGTGGCCTGTCCTACACCCGGACATCGGCGGCCATTCTGTTCGACATGCGGCTGGCGCTCTTCCGGCACCTCGAGCGCCTCGCTCCGCGGTTCTACGCCAAAACGCCGCTGGGCGAAATTGTCTCTCGCCTGAACACCGACATCGGCGAGATCCAGCGGGTCGCCGCGGACTCGGCCCTCGCCTGGATCACCAATCTGGTGTACCTCGCGGGAACGACGGCCCTGCTGCTGTGGCTCGACGCCCGCTTGTTTCTGGCCAGCCTGGCGCTGCTGCCGCCCGCGGTGTGGGCCTTGCTTCGCTACCGGCGCCGGCTGGAGACCGCCGTGGCCGAGCTGCGCGACCAGAGCGCCGGCATCGGGAGCTTCCTGATTGAGACCCTGCTGGGGATGAAGCTCGTCGTGGCGGCGAACGCCCAGGAGCGCGAGGCGTCCCGCTTCCGTGCCAGGAACGACGGGTTCGTGGCGGCACTGCTGCGCATGCGGCGGCTCACCTACCTCTCGGGCGGGCTGCCAGGTCTCCTGCTCGCGGCCAGCACCGCGGTGGTCGTCCTGTACGGCGGCTCGCGGGTCATCGCCGGGGCCATCACGCTGGGCACGCTGGTCGCCTTCGCCGCCTACCAGATGCGACTGCTGTCCCCTGTGCAGGGACTCATGGGCGTCTACACCGGGATCGCATCGGCTCGCGTGTCGCTCCGGCGGGTGCACCAGATCCTCGACGCGCCGATCGAGGTGGTCGAGCGGCCGAACGCCCGGTCACTGCCCGACGCGCGCGGCGAGATCGTGTTGGACGACGTCACGTTGTCCTTCGATCGCGGGACGCCGGTGCTGAGCGGGGTGTCGTTCACCCTGCGGCCCGGCGAGGTCGTGGCCCTGGTGGGCCCCAGCGGCGCCGGCAAATCCACCATCGCCGATCTGCTGGTGCGGCAGCTCGATCCCGACGGAGGTCGGATGCTGCTCGACGGCCACGACCTCACGACGTTGCGGCTGGCCGATGTGCGTCGCCACGTGGTCGTGGTGGATCAGGAACCGTTCGTGTTTCACACCACGCTGGCCGAAAACGTCCGCTACGCGCGGCCCAACGCGCCGGACCGGGAGGTGGCACGAGCCGCCCGGGCCGCGGGGCTGGGCGATTTTGTGGCGCGGCTGCCCGCTGGCTTCGCCACCGTGGTGGGCGAACGTGGCAGGGCACTCTCGGCCGGTGAGCGGCAACGGCTGGCGATCGCGCGCGCGTTCCTGGCGGATCCCGCCGTCCTGGTCCTGGACGAGGCAACCGGATCGCTCGATCCCGAGACCGAACAGGAAGTCCTGGCCGGATACCGCGACCTGATGCTGGGGCGCACCACGCTCCTGATCACGCATCGCGACGATCTCGCACGCTCAGCGGGACGGGTGCTGGAGCTCAAGGAAGGTCGCATCGCGGCGGGAGGGCCGCCGCGCGAGTGGCGACGCGGACTCGCCCCTGCGTGAGCTGACCCTCTCGCTCGACCAGCCGCCGCTCGCCTCCCGCACGGGAAGCGGCGTCACCGTCGCCGTCATTGACAGCGGCATCAATCCCCAGAATCCCCACCTGGCGGGTGTGGCGGGCGGGATCAATCTGAGCGTGCCGAGCGCCGACCGCACCGATTCCATGGATCACCTGGGCCACGGAACGGCGGTGGCCGCGGCCATTCACGAGAAGGCGCCCGGCGCCCGGCTCTACGCCGTGAAGGTGTTCGGCGCCGAGTTACGGGCCTCTGCCGGTCAGCTGGCCGACGCCATGGACTGGGCTTCCGGCCAGGGACTGAAGCTCCTGAACCTGAGCCTGGGCACGCCGCGGGCCGATCGCGGCGAGGTGCTGGCCGCCGCCGTGCAACGGGCGGTGGAGCGAAGCAGCGTCGTAGTGTCCGCCGCCGAGCATGAAGGAACGGCCTGGCTCCCAGGGAGTCTCGCAGGCGTGGTGCGCGTCGCCCTGGACTGGGCCTGCGACCGGAACCAACTGAGAATCACCGTCACCCCGGATGGGACGCCGACCTTTCACGCGTCCGGCTACCCGCGTCCGATCCCCGGGGTGCCGGTCGAGCGGAATCTCAAGGGCGTCAGCTTTGCGGTGGCAAACGTCAGCGGTTTCCTGGCGAGGCTACTGGAAGCCAACGCCGGCGCATGTGCGCCGCAGGATCTGGTGGAGCTGGCGACCGGACCGCCGTCTGGGTTACGCCCCCCGCGACGCTCTTTCCAAGTATAGGACAATCGCCTGGAGGTCGGATTGAGCTAGCGGCTGGCTCAGGATGTCTTGCATGTGTTGCCCCATGCGCCGCACCACCGCCACCCAGTCGGACGCCGAATGCTGGCGCGGGTCAGGCAGCTCATGGCACCGCGCACAAGTGCCGGTGAAGGCATCGTATCCCGGCCCCGTGGGGAGCGGCGTGCCCGCCACCTTGATGGCGTGGTTCAGCATGTACTGCAGCATGGCGACCCGCTCGCCCGGAGTCGGCACCGGGACGTGGAAGGTGGTGTCTACCCGCTCCATGCGGAGCCACATTCGGCGGAGAACGGACGGCCAATCCGTGGCCGAGTGCAGACTCGGGGTAGGCATGGCGTGACACATGGAGCAGTACTTGGCGACCAGGGCAGCCCCTTCGCTGCCGGGTAGCGGGAGGCTGCCGGGCCCCATCCCCGGGGGCGGCAGGGCCACGCTCGCCGACGCCAATAGCAAGTGGCTCGACGCATCGGCGGCCCCGGCACTCTCCTGCTGGGCCGGCTGACAAGCCATGACGGCGAGGACGGGGACCAGCCAACCGGCGCGAGACGGCGGACAAAGCACGGGAGCCTCCAGGAAGTCGCTCATGGGTCGATAGCAACGAAAGGCAGTGTCTGGGAAAATGTCATGAATCCCCCATGAAGGCTATGGCTCTAGTACCGGACCGCGTAGTACACCACGTACAGCCACGAAAACACGCCGTGCACGATCGCCCACAAGATGGACTGGTTGGCGCTCCAGGAAATCGTGATGGCCATGGCGGTGCCAAAGCCGATGCCCACGCGTGCGGCTTCGTGTTGGGCGCTCATCATACCCTCTGTGCCGGTGACGGGCCAAAGCTGCACGATGGAACCTTAGGTCGCCACCGGACCTCCCTACCCGAACCCGGTCAGTCGGGCCAGATTAGCCGCTCGTTCCCCTGTTCATCCGGAGGCAAGCCGTGCTGTCCCCGACGCGCAATATCCGCCGAAGCCCATGGTCGATCGTCTTCGTCAGCCTCATCGTCGCGCCGCCGGCTCTGGCCCAGACCACGCCCGCGGCCACGTCACCGTGGGGCCCGTTCGACGGTCTCCGTTTCCGAAGCATCGGCCCGGCCACCATGGCGGGGCGGATTGACGACTTCGCCGTGCTAGAGCGGAATCCGGCGGTGTTCTACGTGGCCACGGCCACGGGCGGGCTGTGGAAGACCATCAGCAACGGCGCGACGTTCGAGACGGTGTTCGACCACCAGACGACATCGTCAATCGGCGACGTGGCGATCGCGCCCAACGACGCCAACCTGGTATGGGTGGGCACCGGCGAGAACAACAACCGGCAAAGCTCCTCCTGGGGCGATGGGGTCTACAAGTCCACCGACGCCGGCCGGACCTGGGCCAACATGGGCCTCCGGGATTCCAGACACATCGCTCGCATCCTGGTGGACCCGGTGGATCACGACGTGGTGTACGTGGCAGCGCTGGGCAGCCTGTGGGGGCCCGGCGGCGAGCGGGGGGTGTACAAGACGGCCGACGGCGGTCTCACCTGGACCAACGTGCTTGCCGATGGACCAGACGTCGGCGCCACCGAGCTGGTGATGGACCCGTCCAACAACAAGGTGCTGTATGCGGCGCTGTATCAGCGGCGTCGCGCCACCTGGGGGATGAACGGCGGCGGACCGGGCAGCGGCATCTACAAGTCCAGCGACGCCGGCCGCACGTGGACCAAGCTGGAAGCCGGGGTGCCGGACGGTCCCAAAGGCCGCATTGGCCTCGACGTGTACCGCAAGAACCCCAACGTGGTCTACGCCCGGATCGAGCACCAGTCCGAGAGCGGCGTCTACCGTTCCGACGACGCGGGCAGCACCTGGCGGAAGCTCTCCAGCACCAACCCGCGGCCCATGTATTTCAGCCAGATCCGCATTGACCCCCAGGACGACTCGCGCATCTACGTGCTGGGCGTGCAGCTGTTCATCTCGGATGACGGCGGTCGCACCTTCCGGAACGACGGAGCACGCAACATCCACGTGGACTTTCACGCCATGTGGATCAACCCCAGCAACTCGGACCACGTGATGATCGGCGGCGACGGCGGGGTGGGCATCTCCTATGACCGCAGCCAGACCTATGTGTTCCTGCGGAACATGCCGCTGGGCCAGTTCTACCATGTCAGCTACGACATGCAGTCGCCGTACACGGTGTGTGGCGGGCTCCAGGACAACAACAGCTGGTGTGGCCCAAGCGCGGTGCGGAGCGACGAGGGCAGCGCGAACGACGATTGGTTCATCATTGGTGGCGGCGACGGGTTCGTGGCGCTGGCCGATCCCACCAACCCACGGATCCTCTACGCCGAATCACAGGACGGCCGGATGAATCGGGTGGACCGGGTGACCAACGAGCGGAAACCCATCCGCCCCGAGCCCGCTGAGGGCGAACGGGCCTACCGCTGGAACTGGGACACGCCCATGGCGATTTCCCCGCACGACCCGGCCACGGTCTACGTGGCGGCGAACCGGCTGCTCAAGTCCACCGACCGGGGACACTCCTGGCGGGCCATCAGCCCGGACCTGACCGCGGCGCTGGACCGCGACACCCTGCCTCTGATGGGCGCGAAGGGCCGGGACATCACCATCGCGCGGAACGACGGCGCGCAGTCGTACGGCAACCTGGTGTCCTTTGCCGAGTCGCCGATCAAGCCGGGCCTGTACTACACTGGTTCGGACGACGGGCTGGTGCACGTCTCGCGGGACGGCGGGACCAGCTGGACCAACCTGACGGCCAAGCTGCCGAATCTCCCCGGTGGCACCTACGTGTCAGAGGTAGCGCCGTCGCGGTTCGATTCGGGCACCGTGTACGCGACGTTCGACGGCCATCGCGGCAACGACTTCACACCCTACGTGTACGCCAGTACGGATTTCGGAAACACCTGGCGGTCCATCGTGGCGGATCTCCCCAGGACCGAGGTGGCCCGCACCATCACGGAGGATCTGAAGAACCCGGCCGTGCTCTATCTGGGCACCGAAACCGGTCTGTACGTGGCGACCGATCGGGGACGGCGCTGGACGCGGGTGAAGGCCAACCTGCCTACCGTGCCCATCTACGAGATCACGCTCCATCCGCGCGACAACGACATGATTCTCGCCACCCACGGCCGGAGCATCTGGATCCTGGACGACCTGACGCCATTTCAGGCGCACGCCGAGGCTCTGGCAGCCGACGCCCACCTGTTTGAACCTGGGATCGCCACCCAGCGTGAGCCCGCCAACGACCGGAGCCGCGACTGGGAAGGCGACATGAGGTTCCTGGGCGAGAACCCGCCGGTCGGCATCACGCTGGCCTACCACCTGAAGGCGGAAGCACAGGACGTGTCGCTTACCGTGCGCGACGGCTCCCGGACCGCCGTTCGGGTGCTATCCGGCCAGGATGTGGGGAAAAACGCCGGAACCAACGTCGTGACGTGGGACCTGCGCGTCGCGCCGCTCCCCTCGACCGGCGCCCCACAAGGTGGGGGGGGCGGCTTCGGTGGAGGCGGGACCCGCGGGCCGCTGGTGCTGCCGGGTGAATACACCGTGACGCTGGCGGCAGACGGCAAGGAGGCGGTCGCGCGTTCCCTCCGCGTGCTCGGTGATCCCGACATTCAGATCAGCGACGCCGACCGTCGCACCCTGTTCGCCACGCTGAGCGAGCTGCACGCCCTTCAGGGCACGGTGAACCGCGCAGCCGATGCGCTGATTCGTGCGGCCGAGCAGTTCGGCGAAGTCCGGACCGCGGTGGGAGGAAACCGTGACGCGCCGGGGGCACTGAAGGCCGCGGTGGATTCCATGGCAGCCGACCTCGACTCGCTGCGGCGACGCGTTGCAGGGCTTGGCGGAGGCGGCGGCGGCGGCTTTGGGGGTCCGCCTAACCTCCGCGGCCGGACGGGGCAACTGAAAAACGCCATCATGGGCTCCACGTCGCTGCCCACCGAAGTGCAGACGCGGCAGCTGGGCGAGCTTCGGCCGGCGATACCGAAGGCGGTGGTGGACGTGAACGCGCTTACCGCGCGCCTGCCGGCGCTGTACCGGCGGCTGGCGGAGGCGGGGGTGTATCCCGCGACGGTGCAACCCGTGGGGGAAAGACGGTGAGGGGCGTGGGACGTAAGCCGTGAGCGGTGGGCCGAGCGCGCCCTTACGGCTCACGACTCACGGCCTGCGGCTCACTTCTTTCGCGGTTCCTCCAGCCCGTGGTCCGGCCGGCGGTATTCTCCGCTCCGGATCTGCCTCACGGTCTCCATGAGCGAGAGCGCCGCGTTCCTGGTCTCCACCTGGAAGGCCTCGTCTTTGTCCAGATCGTCGTGGCTGGTGGCATAGGACTCGTAGTAACCGAGGTACTTCCCGATCGCCCCGCTCGGACCGGCCTGAATCAGCTCCAGGTCAATCATCCAGTCCGCGAGGATACGCCGCAGGTTCTCCACCCCCGCCGCGTCGCCGTGCACCACCACCGCGAACGCTCGGCCCGCGAGGTGCTTGGGGTAGGGCCAGCCCTGTAGCTCCAGCGCCTTGGCCCGCTCGGGGTCCTTGCCACCGGTGGACGTGGGATCCGGGTTCCCCCCATCGGCGCACACCAGCCGGTCAATCATGAGCTTCAGCACGCTCGGCGCCTGATACCAGTTCACCGGCGTCAGGATGATCACGCCGTGCGCAGCGGTCCAGCGCGGATACAGTTCGTGCATCCAGTCATTCACCTGGCCCAGCGCGTGGTTGGGATAACAGGTGCAGGGCCAGTTGCACAGCGGCTGCGCGGTGGAGACGCAGGCCTTGCAGGGATAGATCACCTTGCCGTACTCCGCGGTGAGCGCGCTGAGATCGAGGAAGTCCGCCTCGAAGCCGCGCTGCGCTTTGACCACGTTCAGGGCGATCTGCGCCAGGCGGAACGTCTTGGAGACCTCGCCTGGGCAGGTCTGGTCGTTCCGCGCCGAGCCGTTCACGACCAGGATACGTGAGGGGGACTTGGGGTTCTTGTGGCGGCGTTCCGCCTCCCGGATCTGGCGTCGCGTCTCCAGCCACTCCACGGAGACCTCGAAGGCGGGATCGGCAAACCCCTTCCCCGCCTTCATCGTTCGCGGGCTCTTCCGGTAGTCGTGGTAGGCGTCCCATGCGATCTCGAGGACGTCGTCCAGCTGGCTGGAGACGCCCACAAAGCAGGGATCGTAGAACCGATTCAAGAAGGTTTGTCGGAACTGTTGGCGGTCCAGGTCAAAGCGCTGCGGACCCTTCACCACGCGCGGCTTGGCCTGGCGACCTTTCGACTGCTTCTGCTGGCCCATGTAGGTTCCCGGTGAAGCGTAGATGCTTCAGAATGGCGGCGGGGATGAAAGAGTTCCAGGGCGCTCTCGCCCGCCCTCGTCCGCCCCCCTATGTTTGTCCCCCTATCCCCCTCCACATAGGAGCGCCCGTGCGCCGTATCCTGCTGCTCTGCGCCGCCGCCGCCCTCGCCGGCTGTGCCAAGACCGATGACCAGGCCGCCGAGGGCGCGGCTGCCACGCTCTCGCTCGCCGACATCGCCGGGAAGTGGACCGTTCGGGGCATGCCCGAAAACAGCGACAGCGTTCTGGTGACCTACGAGGTCAACGCCACGGCCACGACGGCGGGCTGGACCACGGTGCTCCCCAACCGTGACCCCGTGTCGCTCCACGTGGTTCCGGGCGGCGACAGCGTCGTGATGCACACCGGGCCGTTCGAGAGCGTGCTGCGCCCCGGCGTGATGGTCACCACGGAGTCGGTCGTCCGCCTGGTGAACGGGGTGCTGGATGGGTGGACCGTCGCCCACTATCAGGGCGCTGGAGTCGGGGCGGATTCGGTGGTCCGGCTCCGGACCAGAGGGACGAGGGCGCCCTAACGGCAGGGAGGCGTGAGGCAGGCCCATGACCCGATCCCGGATCGGCGTGTTGCCGGCGCTGGCGGCCGCCCTCCTCTTCGCCGGCTGTTCCATCAAGAAGATGGCGGTCAATAAGATCGGCGACTCCATGGCCGCCTCGGGCACCACGTTCGCCTCCGACGAGGACGTGGAGCTGATCGGCGACGCCGTCCCTTTCAGTCTCAAGCTCATGGAAAGCCTGCTGGAGGTGAATCCCCGGCACCGGGGGCTGTTGTTCGCCACCGCCAGCGGGTTCACCCAGTACGCCTACGCCTACGTTCAGCAGGAGGCCGACCGCTTGGAGTCGGAAGACCTGACGCGGGCGAACGCGGCACGGGACCGGGCGCGGCGCATGTACCTGCGCGCCCGCGGCTACGGGATTCGCGGGCTGGAAACCAGGCATCGGTCGTTCGGCGATTCGCTGCGGGCTAACCCTCGCTCCGCCGTTCAGGTCGCCGCTGTCAGAGACGTTCCGCTCCTGTACTGGACCGCGGCTGCGTGGGGGGCCGCGATCTCCCTTGCGAAGGACAACCCCGACCTGGTGGCCGACCAGCCACAGGTCGAAGCGCTGATTGATCGCGCGCTGGAGCTGGACGAAGCGTTTGACGCCGGCGCGATCCACAGCTTCCTGATCAGCTACGAGCCTTCCCGGCAGGGTGCCGCGGGTGACCCGGGGGCGCGATCGCGAGCGCATTTCGATCGGGCCGTCGCGCTCACCAACGGCCAGATGGCGGGACCCTTCGTGTCTTTGGCGGAAGCCGTGAGCGTGCCGGCCCAGGATCGGAAGGAGTTCGCGTCCTTGCTCCAGCGAGCACTCGCCATTGACCCTGACGCCCGTACCGAGTGGCGATTGGCCAACCTGATCATGCAGCGGCGGGCACGCTGGCTGCTTTCGCGGGCAGACGAGTTGTTCCTCGACGGGCCAATGGATGCCGGATATCAGGGTTCCCTCGGCATTCCCCTCGGGCCAGACTTCGGGCGGTGACCCACCCGTGAACCCGATGCCGCGTACGTTCGTACTCGCCGTCCTGCTATGCGCTCCGCTGGGGTCTCTGGACGCTCGCGCACAAAACTTCGCGGCCCAGCGCGTCCGCCTGGGCACGCTTGCCCCGCAAGGCACGTCCTATCACCGCATCCTGCTGGAGATGGGCGAGCAGTGGCGGAACGGCACCGGCGGCAAGGTCCAGATGACGGTGTACGCGGGCACCATGGGCAGCGAGGTCGAGGTGGTGCGCCGCATGCGCTTGGGCCAGCTCCAGGCAGGCACGTTGACCGTCATTGGGCTTCGGGAGATTGATCCCGCGGTCAGCGCGTTGCAGCAGATGCCCATGATGTTCCGCTCGCTGGCCGAGCTGGAGTATGTGCGCGGCCAGCTCGAGCCCAAGCTGGCCGAACGGTTGGCCGAACGCGGCTTTCACGTGCTGTTCTGGGGTGACGCGGGCTGGGTGCGGTACTTCAGTCGTCATCCCGCGGTCATGCCGGATGATTTTCGCAGGATGAAGGTGTTTGTCACGGCGGGCGACACCAAGCAGCTGGACCTGATGAAGTCCGCTGGCTACCAGCCGGTCTCGCTGGAATGGACTGACGCGCTCACCGCCCTCCAGACCGGAATGATTGACGCCGTCCCCACCATCCCGTACTTCGCCCTGGCCGGGCAATACTACAGCGTGGCCAAGCACATGCTGGAGGTGAACTGGGCTCCGTTGGTGGGCGCCACCATCATCAGCAAGCGGGCGTGGGATGCGTTTTCCCCGGAGACCCAGGTGGTCCTGCGCGAGGCGGCCGCCGCCGCGGGCGTCAAGTTCCAGGAAAGTGGCCGCACCGAGAGTGACGAGGCGGTGGCCGCGATGCAAAAGCGCGGCCTCACCGTGACACCCATGACGCCGGCCGCGGAAGACGCCTGGCGGAGAATGGCCGAGGGCTTCTATCCGGAGCTCCGTGGCTCGATGGTTCCCGCCGACATGTTCGACGAGGTAGTGCGCCTGCTGGCTGAATACCGCGCCCGCACCCGGCAGTAACCGCGCGTGACCCGAATCTCCGGCGCCGCGTTGGCACCGGCCGCGGCCGGCGCGGGCGGCGCAGGCGGCGCGGGCGAGCCTGGCGCGCCCCGCTCGCGTCCGGGTCCTGAAGACCTGGCGCTCGCCCTCGCATTGGCCGCCATGATGGTGCTCCCGCTGGCCGAAGTGCTGTTACGGCGGTTCTTCCACACGGGGATCTCCAACCAGACATCGCTGGTCCAGCACCTCACGCTGGTCGTGGGCATGGTGGGGGGCGCCATCGCCGCGCGCGAGGGGCGTCTGCTCTCGCTGAGTACCGTCGAGGCGCATCTACGCGGTACGTGGCTCACGGTGGCCCGCGTGGTGAGCGGTGCGTTCGCCGCCACGGTCGCGGTCATGCTGGGTCTGGCGGCGCTGCGGTTCGTCGCCAGCGAGCGTGCCGCGGGCGGCGTGCTCGCCTACGGTGTTCGGCTGTGGGTGATCCAGCTGGCGCTGCCGATCGGCTTCGCCGCCATCGCCGCGAGAATCCTGTGGAAATGGTCAGGCGATTGGCCATCGCGGGCGGCAACTATGGGGCTGGCCGCATTGCTCACCGTGCTGGTGAGCAAGCCACCGGTTCCGGCGAGCGACTTGGTGGTGCTCGCGTTCGCCGTGTTGCTCGCCGCCACCGTGCTCGGGGCGCCCATCTTCGCGGCGCTGGGCGGGGCAGGATTGATCCTGTTCTGGGGCCAGGGCTCGCCCATCGCCTCGCTCACCGTGGACCACTACGGGCTGGTGACCAATCCCATCCTGCCCACGGTACCCCTGTTCACGCTGGCCGGTTACTTCCTGGCGGAAGGCGGGGCGTCGCGGCGGCTGATTCGGGTGTTCCAGGCCCTGGTGGGTGGCATTCGCGGCGGGCCGGCGATTCTGGTGGCGTTGGTCTGCGCCTTTTTCACCTCGTTCACCGGCGCGTCCGGCGTCACCATCCTGGCGCTGGGTGGGCTGCTGATGCCGGTGCTACTCTCGGCCCGCTATTCAGAAAAGACCGCGCTGGGGCTGCTCACCGGCACGGGCTCGTTGGGACTGCTCTTCCCGCCCTGTCTCCCGCTGATCTTCTACGCGGTGATCGCCAACGTGGAGATCACGCACATGTTCCTCGGCGGGATCCTGCCCGGCGTGCTGCTGGTGGGCATGACCGCGGTCTGGGGCATCAGCCAGGCGCCCAGGGACGCGGTCGCGAGAGGCGCGTTCGAATGGCGGGAGACCCGGGCGGCGCTCCGGGAAGCCAAGTGGGAACTCCTCATTCCCGTGGTGGCGTTCGGCGGGTTGTTCAGCGGCCTGGCCACTCCAGTGGAGGCGGCGGCCCTCACGGCGTTTTACGCCTTTGTGGTCGAGACGTTTTTCTATCGGGATTTCAAGGGTCCGCGTGACGTGGCGCGCGTGATGACGGAGGCCGGGGTCCTGATCGGCGGCGTGTTGCTGATCCTGGGCGTGGCACTCGGGTTCACCAACTATCTCGCGTTCGCCGAGATCCCCAGCCGCGCGGCGGACTGGGTGACCGGGCACATTGACTCCAAGTGGACCTTCCTGCTGCTGCTCAATCTCTTCCTGATCGTGGTCGGTGCGCTCATGGACATCTACTCGGCGCTGGTGATCGTGGTGCCGCTGATCGTGCCGTTGGGGCTGGCGTACGGTATTGACCCGATTCACCTGGGGATCGTGTTCCTGGCCAACGCGGAGCTGGGGTATCTGATGCCGCCGGTGGGAGAGAATCTTTTCCTGGCGTCACTCCGGTTCAACAAGCCCGTCTCGGAGGTGTTTCGGTCGGTGATACCGATGGTGGTGGTGTTTCTGATCGCGGTATTGTTGATCACCTATTTCCCGGCGCTGACGACGACGTTGCCGAGGTGGTTGGGATAGCCGCCCCGGTGAAGGTGGCACATGCAGCGCGCCTGCTGTGATTCTCGCCGTCACGTCCGGCAGTGAGGTTGTGGCTTCTTCCTGTTCACGCCGCAGGCGCTGCACCTTTCGAAGGTGACACGCGTCGCCGGAGGTAGCCGGACGCTCAGAGGCTCACGGCTTGCCCTGCTGGTCCTCCCAGCTGCTGCGGCGTCACTCACCACATGCGCGGGCGGCGATGCTCCTACGGATCCGAGTGGTCCCGGCCCGGCGTCCCAGATCGCCATTCACGCGGGCAACGGCCACAGTGCGTTCGTTGCCACCGCCCTCGCCACGCCGCCGGCCGTAATCATCAAGGATGCAGCGGGCGCGCCGGTCGCCGGCGTCTCCGTCACGTTCGCGGTGGCCGGCGGCGGGGGCAGCATCACGGGCGCCACGCCGACGGGTGGCACCAACGGTGTCGCGACCATTGGTAGCTGGACGCTTGGCAGCACCCCCGGTACCAATACGCTCACGGCGACGGCGTCTGGTCTCGCCGGCAGCCCCGTGACCTTCACAGCAACTGCCACGGCTGGGCCCGCGACCAGGCTGGTCGCGACGAATCCTGGTGCCACGACGGCTGGCGCTCCCCTGACGCCTGTCCAGGTGACGGTGCAAGACCCGCAGGGCAACACCGTTCCCGCTTCCACGAACTCGATCAGCGTCGCGGTTACGAGTGGAACCGGCGCAGCTGGCGCGACCCTCAGCGGGACGCCGACGCAGCCCGCGGTTGGTGGGGCAGCCAACTTCGGCAACCTCGCCATCGACAAGGCCGGCGCTGGCTACACGCTCACGGTCTCGTCACCTGGGCTCACGCCCGACACCACATCTCCGTTCGACATCAGCGCCGGCGCACCGGCGCAGCTCGCGTTCGCGGTCCAGCCCAGCACCGTGACGGCCGGGGCGGCCATCAGTCCCGCTGTTCAGGCCACGGTGCAGGACGCCCAGGGCAACACGGTGACCAGCTCGACGGACAGCATCAGCCTGGCCATGACCAGCGGCACGGGTACCAACGGCGCGGTGCTCTTTGGCACCCTCACCCGGACAGCGGTGAGCGGCGTGGCTACGTTCAACGACCTCTCGATCGACAAGGCGGGCAGCGGCTACACCCTGATCGCCAGGACCACGAGCCTCACCAGCGCCACCAGTGCGAGCTTCACGGTCGATCCGGGCGCGGTGGCCACCTTCCTGGTGGAGGTGGTGGGCGGGGGGGCCATTCCTACCCAGACGGCGGGGACCCCATTCGACATCCGGGTCACGGCGCGGGACGCCCAGAACAACACGGCGACCGGCTTTACCGGTACGGTGGACATCACCTCAACCGGTACCGTCGGTGCGGGCGGTGGGACGACCGCAGCCTTCGTGGCCGGGGTCCTGACCAGTCACAGCGTCACGATCACCAACAGCGGGAGCTTCACGCTCACGGCGACTCGCACCGGCGGCGGTCAGACCGGCGCCACTACCAGCTTCACGGTGGATCCGGGTGGGGCCAGTGCTGGCCAGACCACGGCTAGTGTGGCGGCCGGGACCGTGGGCAGTACGACGACGATCTCGATCACGGTGCGCGATGGCAACGGCAATCTCCGCACGGGAGCGGGGGACGCGGGGCTGTTGGCGGTGAGCGTCACGGGGGCAAACACCGCGACGCCGGCGGTGGCCAGTGCGGGCGGGGCCGTCTACACGGCGAGCTACACGCCGACCGTGAGCGGGACGGACAGCGTGGCGATCACGCTGAGCACCAGCGCCATCAGCGGCAGTCCCTACACCAGCGTGGTCAGTGCGGGGACGGTGGCCAGCTTCCTGGTGGAGGCTGCGGGCGGGGGGGCGATTCCTACCCAGACGGCGGGGACCCCATTCGACATCCGGGTCACGGCGCGGGACGCACAGAACAACACGGCGACGGGCTTCACCGGCACGGTGGACATCACCTCGACCGGCACCCTCAGCGCGGGTGGCGGGACGACGGCGGCGTTCGTGGCCGGGGTGCTGACCAGTCATAGTGTCACCATCACCAACACCGGGAGCTTCACACTCACGGCGACCCGCACGACGGGCGGAACCCAGAGCGGCACCAGTGTGAGCTTCACGGTCAATCCCGGTCCGGCCAGCAAGCTGTCCTTCACGGTCCAACCAAGTGCCGTCGCTCAGAACGCTGTCATTGCCCCGGCTGTGCAGGTTGCTGTCCAGGACGCTGAAGGCAACACGATCACAAGTAGCTCCGACAGCATCACAGTCGCAGTCGCAGGTGGTACAGGCACGGCCGGAGCTGTGCTGGGTGGCACTGTAAAGAGAGCGGCAGCTAGCGGGATCGCGTCTTTCGCAGACCTCAACATCAACCTGCCGGGAACGGGGTATCAACTGACAGCCACCGCTGGGGGCTTGAGCGGCGCCACCAGCAGTGCATTCCCCGTCAACGGTGGCACCATCAGCGGAACCATTAGCCTTGTGTCCTCGTGGCTGGCTCCGCAGCCCGAGGCGTTCATTTCGGCGACCGAAACGCCGACGCCTGGTGATCTTCGTGGCGACGTGAGCTTCGTGCTCCCTGCGATGCGGTCCAGGCCTGTGCCGGATCAAACTCTCCCCGGGAGCTTCGTGGCACGGGTTGCCAGGACGCAAGCTGCGCAATTCACGCCCGACGAGCTGATTGTGACCTACCGTAACGCAGCTCTTGGGGCACCGGCCATAGGGTCAGCAGCCCTGCGCTCTGCCAGCACGGCGCAGGCGGTTGGAGCAGCCATACGCTCCGACCTCTCGCGCGCGCTTGGCCCGATGGCGGCCGTCACCGGGGTCTCCCCGGCGATTCTGGCAGCTCGCGTTCGAGTGCAGGACCCGGAGAGAATCGATGAGGTCGCGTCTGCGCTCCGGAACAACCCGGGTGTATTTGCCGTCGAGCGCAATGCGTTTGTCTTTTTGGACCACGACGAGACCCGCCACGCTGAATCGCCGCCGACGGCGTCCAACGATCCTCTGTACCCATATCAGGCATGGCATTACGCCATGATCGACCTGCCGGAGGCGTGGGATATCACGACGGGTAGCGCGTCGGTTCTCGTAGCGGTGATAGACAACGGAATCAGGTTCGATCACCCTGGAATCGCAGCCAACCTCACGAGCGACGGATACGACTTCGTGTCCAACATCTCGGTGCCTCTCTGCGCGGGGGGTTCCACAGGGAACGCCGGAGACGGAGATGGGCCTGACGCCGACCCAACCGACCCCGTCGAGTACGTATACAACTCCGGCTCCAACTGTCTGACTTCCACATTGGTGACCTCCGGCAATCATGGGCTGCATGTTGCCGGGACGATCGGTGCGGTTGGCAATGACGGCGTAGGTGTCACGGGCGTCAATTGGACGGTTCGCATTCGCCCTGTACGGGCTCTAGGTCTCGCGGGTGGGACCAATTTTGACGTGGCGCAGGGATTGTTATATGCCGCCGGACTGCCCGCCGATAACGGCACGGGCGTACCGGTGCAGGCGAGTACGGCGGCCAAGATCATCAACATGAGCTTGGGTGGACCGGTTGACCAAACCGACCTGCGGAACGCTGTTGTCGCAGCGACGAGTGCCGGGTCACTCATCATCGCATCAGCGGGCAACAACAATTCGTCAAGTCCGTCATATCCGGCGGCCTACACGGACGTGCTGTCGGTGTCAGCAGTTGGACCTGATGGCGTCATCGCATCGTACTCGAACTACGGCTCAACGGTGGACATCGCCGCACCGGGCGGGGACATCGCGGACGGTGATGGGACGTTCGGCATCATGTCCACAGCGTGGAACTTTACCAGCTCGACGCCCATCTACAACGGCTCCGGTTGGCAAGGTACATCGATGGCTGCCCCCCACGTTACGGGGGTGGCCGCGCTCCTTCTCGCTCAGAACCCATCGCTGACGGGAGCCCAACTCCGCGCTCGCCTCGTCGACTACGCCGTGGATGTTGGTGCGGCGGGCCGCGACGACCTGTACGGTGCCGGAATCGTCAATGCGCGGAACAGCCTCACGCAGACGCTCGCTCCACCGCGCCAGCTCTATGCACGGCTCTACGATGCCACGACCGGGGCGATCCGCAGCACCATCGCGGTGGAGCCGGACCTTTCGTACGCGTTCGGAGCCCTGGCTGTAGGGAACTATCATGTGTTCGCTGGTCAGGACGAGAACGGGGACTCGCAGATCGGCATCCCGGGGCGGCGCTGGAGCGCCTTCGGGACGACCAGCAGTCCAACAACCATCGCGGTCTCTGGCGCGGGGGCTTACTCGGCGTCGTTCTCCTCCGGCTATCCCGTTGAGACAGAGAGCAATGCAACCACAGGTACGGCCGATGCACTACCGGTGGGCGGGTGGATCTACGGGACGATCAGTCCAAGTTCAGACCTGGATGCATACGGCGTGATCATCCCGCAAGCCGGGCAGTACACGTTCGAGACTTCGGGGTGGGATGGAGCCTGTGGCTTTGCCCTTGAGGAAAACACGTTCCTGGGGCTCTACGATGCCGGCGCAAACCTGATCACCTCGAACGACGACATCAATCTAGCGGCGGGCAACTACTGCTCTCGAATCACGATGACGCTGGCGGCCGGGACCTACTACGTTGCAGTGACTGGATACGCGACCCCCGGATACCGCTACCGCCTGCAGGCGCGGTTGGGCAGTTAGGTGCGCCGGATCGCTGCGCTCCGAGCAGGAACGTTGCTTGGGTCCGTCGCCGTTGTTCAGCTCTCGTGTAAGACAGCCGGGCGGAGCAACGGTGACGATGCGCGGCACCTGGGTGAACTGCGCGAAGGGTTCCAAGCTCTCGTCCAACCGCCGTCGTGCTCAGCCGTCACCCAATGTCGCGCCATTCCGGTGGGAGCGAAACCGTGTGGTGGTCCTTGGTCCTATCAGATCTACTCGACCGCGACCAGCGACTCTGCGGCCCTCGCCCGCGCGGTGGCCCGGTACCACGCCTTTGAGGCTGACATCAATCGCCGCACCGGACGCGCCTCGGACTGCAGCTTTGTCACTCCTCCTGTCCTCAGCTGCCTGGACGGTCGGTGTGGAGTCGTGTCGGGCACTATTAGGTAGGACTCGGAGTCAAAGCTGCCCGGACCATGGAGCCGACACTTCCGCGCGGGGTACCCTAACCACGCCGCCGATGGCACCACGGGCCCACCGCAGGACTGTTGATGCGTCGTTGACGCCCGTTGATGCGTCGTGGGTGCGTTGTTGCGCCAACGGCTGCGTCGTCATCCCTTCGGGGTCGATCACGACCTCGTGTGGGACGGTACCAACAGGCGGTGTTCGGCCCAGGACACCGCGACCGTCCCCGCAGTGGCCACCAGCGCAGGTCACCGCCACCCCGATGCCAGCTACAGCCGCCGTGCCAGGTCCACGATCGCCCGCACACCGCCCGCCGTGGCGTAGGCGATCCGGCCCTCCCGGTCAATCAGGTACACCAGCCGCGGGTGCGTGACGTCGCCCGTGGTCGGATCGGTCACGCGGGGGATGTTCCACCCGTCCAAGGTGGCCTCCACCTCCGCCACCGGCCCGCTCAACACGAACTCCTCGGGCCCAAGGGACCACTGCCGTGCAATGGCCGGCAACCGGCTGGGGACGTCGCGCGCGGGATCGAGCGTGATCACGACGACGGCGGGCGCGAGACCCCCCAGTTGGCGCCTGGCCTCCCGGACGTCATGGACGACCACGGGGCAGACCGTGGTGCAGTGGGCATACGCGAAGGTGATGAGCACCGGTCGCCCCTGGAAGTCGGCCAGGTCGAGTCTGCTCCCGGTCTGATCCGCCAGGCGCAGGGCGGGCGCCGGCCGGTTGAGTCGGGGGTAGGTGTCGGGCAGGAGGGTGTCATCGCCCGCAAAGGAATTCGCGGGGGGCGTGGCATTGGCGACCCGCCAGCCGGCGGCCGCGGTTCCGGCCACGAGGGCCACTCCCACGGCTACCAGGGTCGCTCTGCCGGCCTGGCGGGACCAGAGGCCGCCGAGTCCTTGCGCCACGGCCCTGCCCCAGGCCACGGCCACGATGGCAAGCATCAGGGCGGGTTGCAGGGTGAGCACCAGCCACCCCGAGGCGTCGGGCAGGCCCGTCGAGGCCGAACCGAAGCACGCGGTGCGCGCGCGAAAAACCCAGCTGGGTGTGTCCGTGGGCAGCGGCCACAGGGCAAACGCCCAGAGGAAGCCGGTGAGAGCCAGCACCGCACCCGCCGCCCACAGGGCAAACGTCTCGCCAGGCGCCCGCCGTTGCCCCTCGTTGCTCTCCCTCGCCTGTCCGGTCACCCCACCCGCCACACGTCTGACAGCAGTTTCCAATTGATGAAGTAGTACACCACGAACGCCGCGAGAAACACCAACACCAACACCAGGGTGCCTGTGGCCTTGTGGGTCTCGGGAGATGCCCCCGCATCCGGCGGAAGCGGAGCCGGGGGATTGGTCACCCCTGGGGGAACTCCGTGCATCGCCATTCAGACCGTCCTTTCTTTCAGCGGCTTGCCGAGGAACACCGACCACACGGTCACGAGGATGTAAATGCCGCCGCCCACAGCAGCGAGGATCCCGCCAAGACCCATGATCCCCATGACCAGGGAGACGGCGGGGGAGAACTCCAGGTCAAACGGCGCGTTGGCGAAGGTGATGTCCCAATGGCGCCGCGGTACGCCGAACGTGCCGGCGAAGGTCATGGCCACCGAGAAGATCAGCATGCCGGTGGCGAACAGGTACGGCTGGATCCTGGCCAGAGGGTAGAACGCCAACCGCTTGCGGAAGATGAGCGGGATCACGTAGTAGGTGACGCCCATGAACGCCATGGCCGTGCCGGACACCACCGTGGCGTGGAAGTGTCCCGGAACTCTGAGCGTGTTGTGCGCGATGATGTTGATCTGCTCGGTCCCGAACGTCACGCCGGTGATGCCGCCCACGAAACCGAAGACAACGATGGAAAAGATCAACGAGCTGAACCCCGGATCGCCCCAAGGCGCCCGGCGGAGCCAGTCGAACATGCCTTTGGTAAAGCCCCGGAGGCGCTGGCCCATCTCGATGCCCGCGGGCACGGTGAATCCATGGATCATGCTGGCCAGCACCGCCAGGTACATGGCGTAGCTGGTGTTCCAGATCTTCCAGGAGGGCGAGAAGCCCGGATCTACCAGCAGGTGGTGGGCCGACGCCATGGAGATGAAGAGGACGTAGAGCACGAAGGCCGTGCGGCTGATCTTCTCGTTGACCACGACCGATCCGACGGTGAGCGCGCCGAGCAGGTACCAGACCGAGACCATCGCGGCCACGTTGATCTGCTGCGACGAATGTCCCAGGCCCCACCACACCATACGGTAGACCTCGGGGTCCACTTTCATGAGCCCCAGGGACCACAGGTAGGTCGGGATGTAGATCGCGGCGCCGTGACCCAGCGTGATGACGGCGATGATCGCAGCCGTGGCCGCCCCGAACGTGACCAGCGGCATGGAGCCCTGGTAGGTGCGCTCGCGTTTGGCCACGGCCAGGGTGGCAAAAAACAGGACGGTGACCACCAGCGCGCCGACGGCGAACAGGATCACGCCCAGGTAGTACCACGACGTGGCCCGGAGCGGCACGTACGACGTGAAGAGCACGTCCGCCTGGCCGGTGAACATGGTCCACTCGATCATCCCCATGCCGGCCACCATCAGCCCGAACGCGGCCCATCCCACCTTGGGCGCTGCCACCCGCGAGTTGAGCAGCACCGCGCCCGCGAAGTACAACACCGCCATCTCGAAGAACAGGATGAAAAAGATCAGCATGTTCATCCCGTGCACCGTGAGCAGGCGATAGAACCAGTCCGCCGGCAAGAGGTGCACCGCCTGCCAGCGGGTCAGCAGGACCATGATGGCGGACACGCCGCCGATCAGGAGCGCCACGGTCGCCACCACGGCGTTGGCCTTGATGAGCGCGTCGGCCTGGGGGTCCACCTTGAGGCCGGTCGTGGGGCAGATGCGGAACCGCGTCATTGACCACCTCCCCCGGCCCCGGCACCGGGGGCCTGGTCATCCAGCACGATCACCCGGCCGAGCATCAGGTGATGGCCGATGCCGCAGAACTCGTTGCAGATGATGCGGAAGTCCCCGGCCGCGGTCGGTGTGACTCGCAGGCCGTAGTCGTAGCCGGGCACGACCTGGAAGTTCAGGTTGACCGGAGCCAGGGAGAACCCGTGGTTCAAGTCGAGCGACGAGAGGTGGAGGGTGTACTCCGCACCCTTCCGCAGGCGCAGCACCGGCTGCCAGCTCCACATCATGGCCATCAGGTAGATGTCGCTGCCGGGCGGTGGCTCCACCACGGGGATACCGCTTTCCGTCCCCACCTGGTAGGCCCGAATGAACTCCTGGGTACGCGCCATGAACGCCTGGGGCTCCACCTTGCCGCGGATACCCGAGGGGTTCTGGCCCCCGCGCAGATGCCACAACGGCATCATGGCGAACAAGACCATGCACCAGGCGAACGCGATGCCCACCCAGAGTTTCTCGTTGCGATGAGCCGGCTTCCACCAGATGCCCTTGGGTGATTCCATGCCGCTGTTCATGTGAGCCTCCGTCAGGGCAGCGTGGACTGCGGGAGGGTCGCCAATTCCCACAGGCCCCACCCGGTGTAGAAGACGACCATGACCAGGATTCCCGCCACCAGCAGCAAGAACCAGTTGTCGAACAGCCGTTGCCCGAGCGGCAGGTCACCGCTCTCGCCCGGGGGTCCCGTCCGTTCCTTTTCCATGTGGTGCTCCTCCGTCGGTACCGCGGGAGATCAGGCGGCCAGGTCCGACCCGTTCAACAGATCCGCCAGCGTCGTGTCTCGAAAGAAGGCCGTGGTGTGGTCGGTGAGCGCCTTCCAGGGCCGGTGCGCGGCGCAGGCATGGTGATCGCTGCACCTGGCTTTGCCCAGGAGACAGGTGCGCCGGCTCTCGATGCGGTCGAACCGGCTGACGACAGCCAGGAGGGAGATATCCTCGGGCTTCCGGGCCAACCAAAACCCACCGTGCTTGCCGCGGGTGGATTCGAGCACCCCGCTCCGCGCCAGCTCATGGAGGACCTTGGCGAGATAGTTGCGCGGGATGCGGAGGGTGTCGGCCATTTCGCCCACGCGTACCGGCCCGCCCCGGTCATGCCCGGCCAGGTACAACACCGCCTTCAGCGCGTATTCGGACGTGTTCGACAGCACGCACCCTCCCGCCTCACCCTTCCATCAGTGGGGACAATTCTGGTATCCGCATCTGAATGTCCGAATAAAGGCGTATGAAGGATTCCTGAATTTTCTTGGCAGGCATGGTGAGCATCTCTAGAATTCGAGCGCGTCATGCGGATACCCGACAGACTTCGCCGGCTCGCCCAGCGCCTGCTCGCGCCGGTCGACGCCTTCATGAACCGGCTGTATGGATGGCGGTTCAATCCGCTGTATCACTCCGGCGCGCTGGTGGTGGTGCTGTTCCTGGTCATCCTGGTCACCGGCATCTACCTCCTGTTCTTCTACCGGATCGGCTCGCCGTATGCCTCCGTGGAACGGCTCGCCGGGCAGGCGTGGCTGGGCCGCTGGATCCGTTCGCTCCACCGGTACGCCTCGGACGGCGCCGTGGTGGCCGTGCTGGTGCACATGTTCCGGATGTTCGCGCAGGACCGGTCCTGGGGCCCCCGCACACTGGCCTGGGTGTCCGGCCTCGTCCTGCTATTCGTGGTCTTGGTGTGCGGCTGGACCGGGTACGTGATGGTGTGGGACGTGCAGGGCATTGCCCTGGCCCGCGAGGGCGCCCGGCTGCTGGATCTCCTCCCCATCTTCTCCGAGCCCATCTCCCGCACCTTTGTGGGGGAGCGCGCGCTACCCAGCGCGTTCTTCTTCCTGAACCTCTTCCTGCACGTCGCGCTCCCGGTGGGCCTGGCGCTCCTTCTCTGGGTGCACGTGTGGCGGGTGGCGCGACCGGGCCTGCTGCCGCCCCGCCGCTTGTCCTGGACCGTCACCGGGGCGCTGGTGGCGCTCGCGGTAGCGTGGCCGGCTGCCCTGGGTCCGGAAGCTGACGTCTTTCGGCTGGCCGATCGGGCGCCCTTCGACGTGTTCTATGCTTTCTGGTTTCCGGTGACGCAGGTCTTTCCCCCCTGGTCCGTGTGGCTGTGGGGTAGCGCGTTCTCGGGCCTGCTCCTGGCCACGCCCCTCTGGGCCCGGCCACGCGTCCGGGCCCGCCCGGGCCCGTCGGTGGTGAACGAGCGGAGCTGCACTGGATGCACCCAGTGCTTCCTCGACTGTCCCTACGAAGCGATCGCCATGGTCACCCGCGCCGACGGGAGGGAAGAACTGGTCGCGCGCGTGGACCCCAATCTGTGCGTGAGCTGCGGGATCTGCGCGGGGTCGTGCGCTCCCATGGGCGTGGGTCCGCCCGGGCGCACCGGCCGGCACCAGCTGGGAGAGGTCAAGGAGTACCTGGCGGACCGTGCACTCGGCGGGTCCACCGTCGTGCTGGTGGCGTGTCGCCGGGGGGCGGGCGGCGTAACCGATGGGCCCGCGTTCGAGAGGGCCCCGGTATTCCCCGTGGATTGCGCGGGGAGCATGCACACGTCCGTGATCGAGTACCTGGTGCGGTCGGGGGCGGGCGGTGTGCTGATCGTGTCCTGCCCGCCGCGTGACTGCTGGAACCGGGAAGGTCCCAAATGGCTCGAGCAACGGCTCTTTCACGACCGGGAAGCCGAGCTCAAGGCGCGGGTGGACCGGCGGCGCGTGCGGCTGGCGTATGCCGGCCTGGGTGAGCCGGCGACGGTCCGGACCCAGCTGCTGGCCCTCCGCGAGGAGGTACTGGCCCTCGCAGCGGCGGAGCGGGAGGAGCGTATTGATCTCGAGCTGGAATGTGATCCACCGCCGGCCCCGGCGGCCTCACGATGAGCGGGTCCCCGATGCGCGTCGTCGCAACGGTCCTGGGCCTGGCGGCAATCGCCGGCCTCGGGGCGCTCTCGCAGGTCCCGTGGCCCCCGCGCGGGCCCCAGCACGCCCTCATCCGGCTCACCTGGCGTACCCGGGGCCACCGGGTGGAGGAGTGCAGGCGGCTTACGGCTGAGGAGCTGGCCCGGCTGCCCGTCCACATGCGGCAGGAAGAGGTGTGTGAAGGCCGGGTGTTCTCCTACCGTCTCCGGGTTCTGCTGGACGGCCGCGTCGTGGCCCAGGAGGACGTGCGGCCGTCCGGCGGGCGCGGGGACCGGCTGCTGTATGTGTTTCGCGAGATATCGGTGGCGCCCGGTGAGCGAATGGTGGAGATCGCCTGGGACCGTGAGGACGACGGGCAATCGGGCCCGCAGGAAGCGCCGGCGGTGTTGCGGTTCGAAGAGCGATTGGTCCTGGAAGCTGGTCAGGTTGCGCTGGTTACCTACGATCCGGAGCGCCGTACGCTGGTGCGCCGGGGGTATGGAGTGGTGCCGTGAACACCATCATCGAGCCGTTCCGGATCAAGGTCGTCGAACCCCTGCGGATGACGACCCGCGAGGAACGCGAGTGGATCTTGCAGGAAGCGGCGTTCAATGCCTTCAACATCCGCGCGCGGGACGTGCTGATTGACCTGCTCACGGACTCCGGTACGGGCGCCATGAGCAGTCTCCAGTGGGCCGGTATCATGCAGGGCGACGAGTCCTACGCCGGAGGCGAGAGCTTCTACCGGTTTCAGGAGCGGCTGCGGGACCTCACCGGGTTCGAGCACATCCTGCCCACCCACCAGGGCCGGGCCAGCGAACGAATCCTGTTCGAGCTCCTCGGGGGCGGTGGGAAGGTCATCCCCAACAACGCGCATTTCGATACCACGCGGGCCAACGCGGAGCACTCGGGGGCGGAAGCAGTGGATCTGCCCATTCCCGAGGCGCGGGATCCTCAGGCGCGTCACGCGTTCAAGGGCAACATGGATGTGGATGCGCTGACCGCGCTCATCGAGCGCGTGGGCGCCGGCCGTATTCCTCTGTGCGTGGTGACGGTGACGAACAACACCGGCGGGGGCCAGCCGGTCAGCCTGGCAAATCTTCAAGCCGTGCGGGCGGTCTGCGATCGGCACGGCATCCCCTTGTACCTCGACGCCTGCCGCTTTGCCGAGAACGCCTACTTCATCAAGCTGCGGGAGCCGGGACAGGGGGAGCGCACGGTGCGCGAGATCGTCCGGGACATGTTCGCCCTGGCCGACGGCGCGACCATCAGCGCGAAAAAGGACGGCCTGGTGAACATCGGCGGCGTGCTGCTGATCCGGGATCCCGCGCTGGCGCAACGGGCGGACGCGCTGCTGATCCTGACGGAGGGGTTCGTCACCTATGGCGGACTTGCGGGCCGAGACCTGGAGGCCATGGCCCAGGGGTTCGAAGAAGTGGTGCACGAGGACTACCTGGCCTACCGCATCCGGTCCACCGAGTACCTCGGCGAGAGGCTTCGGGCCATCGGGTATCAGATCGTGGAGCCGCCCGGGGGGCATGCGATCTACCTGGACGCGGCCCATCTCGCGTCGCACATTCCCCGGGACCGGTTCCCCGGCCAGGCGCTGGTCTGCGGGCTGTACCGCCAGGCCGGCATCCGGGCCTGCGAGATCGGGAGCGTGTTTCACGGCGGCCGGGGGCCCATGGAGTTGGTGCGGCTGGCCATTCCCCGGCGGGTCTACACGCAGAGCCACATTGATTACGTGGTCGAAGCGAGCGCCGAGGTGTACCAGCGGCGGCGGGACCTGGTAGGTCTCCGCATGACCAACGTCCCCAGCATGCTGCGCCACTTCACGGCCCGATTCGCCGAATTGGCCTGACCTGCTTCAGACAGACTTCATCGTCAATTCAACCTCCGAGTCGGAATTTGAACGCGCGTTCAACTTCCCGGGATCGGAGTTGCCATCCGTGTCAGCCGCCGGAGATCCGGCCCTCGCCTCACCGCGGGTCCGCGCCAGGCGCAGGCGTCGCCGGGGCGAGATCCTCGCGGCCGCCCTGCGCGCCTTTCGCGACCAGGGCTATCACGCCACCACCCTCGACGACCTCGCGGCCCAGCTCGATGTCCGCAAGGCGGCGCTCTACCACTACTTCCCCGACAAGGAAGCCATCCTGTACGCCTGCCACCGCGAGTCGCTGCTCGAGGTGGGGCGGCTGATCGCGGAGGCCCGTACCCGGTACGACTCCGCCGCCGAACAGCTGGCGCACGTCATTCGCGAGCACGTGCGCGTCATGACCGATACCCTGCAGGGTTCGCCCTTCGCGTTCGACGTCGCGGCTCTCTCACCGGCGCATCAGCGGAGAGTCATTGCCGCCCGGGACACGTATGAGCGACAGCTGCGTGAAATCATCGAAGCGGGTGTCCGGCGCGGCGAGTTTGCCCGGGTGAGCCCCAAGATTGCCGTCTTTGCCATACTCGGAGCTATCAACTGGATCGCGCGGTGGTATCGGCCCGACGGCCCCGTGAGGGGCCCGGAGCTGGGCCAGCAGTTCGCGCAGCACCTGGTGGGAGGAGTGACATGTCACAGGCGACCATGACGCGGGCCTTGGGATCGCGCGCCGCCGATACGTTCGATTTCCGCGAGATCCTGTACGTGAAGGAGGGTGGGGCGGCCCGGATCACCATCAATCGGCCACACCACTACAACGCCTACTCCACCGCGACGCTGGAGGAGCTGGCCGCCGCGTTCCGGGATGCGAGCTTCGACGACGCCGTCGGTGTCATTGTGTACACCGGGGCCGGTGACCGCGCATTCTGCACCGGCGGTGACGTGAAGGAGTATGCGGACACGTACGTGGCGACGCCCCGCGACTACTGGAAGTACATGGCGCTGTTCCGTGCCTATATCGAAAGCATCACCAATGCGGGCAAACCCGTCCTGGCTCGGCTGAACGGCATGGCGGTAGGCGGCGGCAACGAGAGCCAGCTGGCCTGCGATCTGAGTGTGATGGCGCAGCACGCCTATCTGAAGCAGGTCGGCACCCACGTGGGATCGGTGGCGTGTGGCGGCTCCACGCAGTGGCTTCCGATCATGGCGGGCGACCGGCGGGCCCGGCAAATCCTGATGCTCAACGAGCCCATCGGGGCCGAGCAAGCGCTGGCGTGGGGCCTGGTGAACTGGGTGGTGCCCTCCGTGAGAAAGGAAGACCGCTGGTTGGAGCAGGCCAGCCCCGAGGAGCTGCGGCTGGCGCAGCAGCGAAAGGACGGCCATCTGATCGACCTCAGCCGGCTCGATGCGTTGGTGGACGATCTCGTGGCCCGGCTGCTCGCGTCGTTTCCCGAATGCACCCGGTACACCAAGCAGCAGGTCAGCTTCTGGAAGGACCTGAGTTGGCATTCGACGGTCCGTCACGCGCAGGACTGGTTGTCGCTCCACTACGCGTGCTGGGAGCCAGTGGAGGGTATGCAGGCGTTCGTGGAGAAGCGCGCGCCCCGCTACGGGATGCTGCGGCAGCGAGCCGCGGAAGGCCGCTCGTCCGAGGTGCCCTGGGGGGCGCCGGTACGGAAATGCGAAGCGTGCGGGGTGACCGGGCTGCCGGCGGATCACACGTTCTGCGGGGCATGCGGCCAACCGCTCTCGTAACCGGCGGCGGCCGCGGGATTGGCCGGGCGGTCGTTGAGGCGTTGGCCCCGGACGCGTGGGTGGCCGGCTTCGATATCGCGTTCCCGCCTCCGGCCGGACCGGCGCATGCCCAGATCGAGGGCGATGTGCGCGACCCCGGAGGCCTGGAGCGCGCCCTGGATCGGATCGAGCGGGAATGCGGTGGCCTCGACTGGGTGGTGTGCTGCGCCGGGATTGTGCGTGACCGCGTCAGCTGGAAGATGTCGGACGGGGAGTGGGCAGACGTGCTCGCCGTGAACCTGACCGGAGCCTTCAACACGGTGCGGGCCGCTGCGGCCCGGCTGCGGCGGTCTTCGATCGGCCGGGTCGTGCTGGTGTCGTCGATCAATGGCGTGCGGGGGAACTTCGGCCAGGCCAATTATGCGGCGTCCAAGGCCGGGCTGATCGGCCTGGCCCGTTCCCTGGCGGCCGAGCTGGCCCGCGATTGCGTCACCGTGAACGTGGTGGCGCCGGGGTTCATCGCCACCGATATGACGCGCGCGCTGCCCGACGACGTGCGTGAGCGGGCGGTGCAGCGCACGCCGCTGGGCCGGATGGGCCGGCCGGCGGAGGTGGCGGCGGCCGTGCGATTCCTGTGCAGTGAATCTGCCGGGTTTGTCACCGGCGTGGTGCTGCCGGTGGACGGTGGGCAGCTGCTGATGGGCGCCTAGCGAGCATGACGATCCGCCTCGACACCGCCGACGGCCTGGTCCGGCTCACGCTGGACAACCCGCCCCTGAACATCCTGACGCGGAACGAGCTGGCGGAGCTACGCGAATCCGTTCGCTGCGCCGGGTCCGACCCGCGGGTCCGCGCGGTAGTTCTGCTGGCGGCCGGCAAGCACTTCTGCGCCGGCGCGGATGTGGCGGAACACCTGCCCCCCACCCACGAGCGGATGATCCCGGAATTCGTCCAGACCATCGAGACGCTGCTCGACTGCCCCATTCCCATGGTTGCCGGCGTTCGGGGCCGCTGCCTGGGCGGGGGCTTTGAGGTCGTGCAGGGGGTGGACGTGGTGATCGCGGGAGCCGGGGCGCAGTTCGGCCAACCGGAGATCGCGCTGGGTGTGCTGCCGCCCGTGGCGTGCGCCCTGCTACCGACCCTGGCGGCGCCAGGGGTGGCTGCGGAGGTGGTGCTCACTGGCGATCCCCTGACCGCGGTGGAGGCCGAGCGCAGCGGTCTGGTCCGCCGCGTGGTTCCCGACGATCAGGTGGACGCTGAAGCCGCGTCGCTGGCGGGGCGCATGGCGCGGCATTCCCGCGCGGCCCTGGTGGTCACCAAACGGGCGCTGGTGGCGGGTCGGCGGGCCGCCCTCGACACCGCTCTCGCGGCGGCGCGCACGCTGTATCTGGGCGACCTGATGGAGACGGCGGACGCACTCGAAGGGCTGCGGGCGTTCCAGGAGAAGCGCCCGCCGGTCTGGAGCCACCGATGATCGCGACCCTGCGGTTCCCCCCGAATGCGCCGCTGGACCAGGTGCTGCACGAGTGCCGCGACGTGCTCGAGGACACGTCGTTCCCGACGGTGCGCCGTTGGCGCGAAGCGGGCGGCAAGGTCGTCGGCCACTTTCAGGTCTACTTTCCCGAGGAAATCGCCCACGCAGCGGGGTGCCTACCGTTCAAGGTGCGCGGCGCCCCCATCGAGCCCACCAGGGCCGATTCGCACTTTGGGTCCTACCTCTGCTCCATCCTCAAGACATCGCTGGAGCTGGTGCTGAGCGGGCATGTGGAGCTGGATCTTTTCGTGACCCATCCCATCTGCGATGCCGCCCGGAACCTCGCCGCGGTCTGGGGCCGGAACTTCTCCTATCCCTGCCAGATCCTCTACCTGCCGCAGAACCCGACGTCGGCGCACGCGGCGGAGTATCTGCGGGCGGAGTACGACCGGCTGCGCCGCACGGTGGAGGAGATCGCGGGACGTCGCGTCGCGGATGACGGCCTGCGCGCGTCCCTGGCGGTGTTCAACGAGAACCGCGCGCTGCTCCGCGAGCTGTACGCCATCAAACGGGAGCAGCCCTGGCGGCTCAGCGCCGAAGAGGCATACGCGCTGACGGCCCTGGGGGGCCTGGTGCCGCGGGAGGAGCACAACGCCCTGCTGCGGCACGTCCTGCCCCTGGTGCGTGTCCGGAGCGCCAAGCGGCAGGACAAGATCCGCGTGGTGATCCAGGGCGGCTTCTGCGAGCAGCCGCCGCTCGACCTGGTGCGGGCCATCGGGCGCTCGTGCTACGTGGTGGACGATGACTTCCTGATCGGGCTGCGCTGGCTCCTGGCTGACGTGCCGCTCGACGGCGACCCCCTGGGCAACCTGGCGCGGGCGTATCTGGAGACGTCGTCCCACAGTCCGGTGCAGCACGATCTGCGAAAACCCAAGGCCCGCATGCTCCTCGAGCGGATTCACCAGGCCGGCGCGCAGGCCGCCATCATCGCGGCGGCCAAGATGTGCGAGCCCGGACTCGAGGAGCAGGTGGTGCACACCCGGGCCCTGGACGGGGAGAACATCCCGTACTTCGTGAGCGAGTTCGAGGAAAACATGACCAGCTTCGAGCAGCTCGAAGTTCAGCTGGAGACGTTTGTCGAGAACCTGATGTTTGAATAGCCACAGATGACTCTGGGTCGGCCGAGAGATCGCGGCCGAGGTGAGGCGCCGATGCTTTCTGAGATGATCGCGGAGACGCCCATGCTTCCGGGGAGACATGACGATGAGTCCTGAGGTGCAGGACACGATCGTGGGGCGGGCCAACGCCGATGGGACGCGGCTGTTCCGTGAGTGGTTCGACGAGCTGACCGGTGCCGCCGAGGCGGGGCGCGGCGGCGCGTATGTGTTCGTCATGGGGAGCCTGGCCGAGCTGCTCCGGACGTTCGATTTCCCGATCGTGTTCCCCGAGATCAATTCGCTCAACACCGCGGTGCGCCGGGTGGCTCACGAATACCTGAACGAGGCGGAGGACTACGGCTACTCGCCGGACATCTGCGGCTACGTGAAGGCCGACGTGGGCGTGCAGTTGCGGGGCGGCAAGCATCCCATGGGCCTCATCCCCAGGCCCGCGCTCGCGGTGAATACCAACGCCTGCAACACCTACATCAAGTGGGCGGAGATCTGGGAGCGGATGTACGGGGTGCCCACGTTTACGCTGGACATTCCGGGCACGCGGGCGGCCGGGATGCAGACCTGGCCGGGAAACCGCGATTTCGAGAACGACCGTCGCTATGTCGCGGGACAGCTCCAGGAGTTGATCGGCCTGTGCCAGCGGGTGTCGGGCCGGCCCTTCGATGTGGACCGCCTGCGGGAAGCCATGGGCCACGCCAACACCATGAGCCGGTCGTGGAAGCGGCTGCTCGAGCTGAACCGCACGCGCCCGGCGGTGTTCAACGCGCTGTCGGATGGCACCATCTACCTCGGGGTGTCGAACGGGTTCCGCGGCACCGCGGCCGGGGCCGGATACTTCACCGCTCTGGTGGAGGAGATGGAGTACAAGGCCGCCGCCGGGATCGGCACCGTGACGGAGGAACGCTACCGCCTCGTGTTCGTCGGCGTGCCGTGCTACCCGATCTTCCGGCGGTTCAATGAGCTGTTCACGGAGTGGGGCGGGGCCTTTGTGAATTCGACGTACCTGTGGTTCGCCTCGGGCGGGTCCAATCTGGGGTTCGAGTACGATCTCGCGCGGCCGCTCGAGAGCCTGGCGGAAGGCGTGCTCATCGGTGTGCGCGACGCCATGGACAGCATGTTCTTCCAGACGGGGATTCTCCTGGAGATGATTGACGGTCACGCCGTGGACGGCGTGGTCTATCACCCGATCAAGAGCTGTCGCACCGTGTCCACGGGGCTGGCCGACACCCGCCGCGCGTTGCTCGCGGCCCGCGACGTGCCGAGCCTGTTCATCGAGTCCGACATGATGGACCGCCGCGTGGTGTCCGAGGCGCAGCTCAAGAACCGGGTAGATGCGTTTTTCGAGGGCCTGGCGACCAGGAGGCGATCAGCAGGTAGCAGTCCCCACGCAGCGGTCGGGACTCCCTCACGGGAGCGCGGCCCAATGACGACAGACCGCTGACTGCTGACTGCGAGTTGCTGACAACGCGGATCTTCCTGGGGAAAGGGACCACATGACCTACGCCGCCGGTGTCGACGTCGGTTCCACCCAGACCAAGGCCGTCATCGTGGACGAGCAGCGCACCATCGTCGCGCGCGCGCTCACCGAGACAGGCGCGAACGTGATACGCGCGGCTGAGCGGTCCTTTGCCGAGTGTCTGCAGGACGCTGGTCTGCGGGAGGAGGAGGTCGCGTACGTCGTCGGCACGGGGTACGGCCGTTACAAGGTGACGTTCGGCAATACCCAGGTGACGGAGATCTCCTGCCACGGGCGCGGGGCGGTGCATATGTTCCCCGGTACCCGGACCGTGATCGACATGGGCGGCCAGGATACCAAAGCTATCCGGGTGTCCCCCGCGGGCGAGATTCGGGACTTCTGCATGAACGACAAGTGCGCGGCCGGGACCGGGCGGTTCCTCGGCGCGGCCGCCGCGGCCCTCCACATCCCGCTCGATGAGCTGGGCCCCACCGCCCTCGCGGGCGAGCGGCCGGTGAAGATCTCGACCACCTGCACCGTGTTCGCGGAGTCCGAGGTGCTCTCCTGGCTGGGCAAGGGGAAGAAGATCGAGGACATCCTGCTCGGGGTACACCAGTCGATCGCCTCGCGGTCGGTAGGCCTGCTCCGCCGGGTGGGCATCGAGGACGAGGTCACCTTCACGGGCGGCGTGGCGAGGAACGGCGCCATGATCGCCGCGCTCACCGTGCGGCTCAACCGGGCTCCCAACGTGTCCGGCGACTCCCACTACATGGGTGCGTTGGGCGCGGCGCTGTTCGCGCTCGATCACATTCTGGTCCATCGGGCGCCGGCCCGAAGCGCCGGAGGCGCCGCATGAGCCGCCTCACCGGCGGCATCGACGTCGGTTCCACCTACACCAAGGCGGTGGTACTGCGCCCGGACGGTGAGATCGCCGGCCGGGCCATGGAGCCCACGGGCTTCCGGCTGGCGGAGGTGGCCGAGCGCGTTCTTGGCGCCGCCCTGCGCCAGGCGAACGCGGCGTCGGGGGAGGTGGGCTACGTGATCGCGACCGGGTTCGGCCGGCACCAGGTCCAGAGCGCCGATCTCCAGGTCACGGATCTCACGGCGGCCGCGCGCGGTGCGAGCTATTTCTTCCCCGGGACTCGCACGATCCTCGATATCGGCGGCCAGACCATGAAGGCCAGCCGGGTGGGTGAGGACCGCAAGGTCAAGTCGTTCCGGCTCAACGACAAGTGCGCCGCAGGCACCGGCGCGTTTCTCGAGAAAACGGCGCGGTACATGGGATACGGCACCGAGGAGATCGGGCCTCTGGCCGCGACGTCCAAGGAAGCCATTCCCATCTCCGGCGTATGCGCCGTGTTCGCCGAGTCGGAGGTGATCAACCACCTGTCGCAGGGCGTTGCGCCGGCGGACATCATGCACGGGGCCATGGTATCGCTGGTGGGGCGGTCTGTGCAGTTGATGAAACGGGTCCGCATGGAGCCCGAATTCACGCTGATTGGCGGCATTCTCCGGTTCGAGCGCATGGCCGGAGTCATCCGGGAGCAGCTGGGCACCGAGGTGAACGTTCCGGCGGGCGATCTGGTGCAGTACGCGTCCGCGCTCGGCGCCGCGGTCCTGGCGCGGCAACGCGTGGGGAAGGGCCCCGGAGCAGCGGCAGGAGTGCTGGATCAGGGCATGACGGCATGACGGCGGACCACGGCAGGGGCCGCCGGCCCGGAGGCCGGGATGAGTCCCTCGAACGACCGGCCCGGATTTTGGGGCTGATCGTCGAAGGAGAGGCGCGGCGGGTCCTCTTCCACGCACAGATGGCGCCGGACCCGGCACTGCTGGCTGACGGGTGGGAGCGCCGGTTTATCACCGATGCGACGCGGTTGCGGGAAGTCGTGGCGCTGTATGAGTCACTCGGATTTGCGGTGCGGGCCGTCCCGGTTCAGGCCGCGGAGGTCGGAGAGGATTGCGACGACTGTCAGCTGGCCGGCCTGCTCCGGTACCACACGGTGTATACCCGGAGGTAATGAAGCGTGAAGGCTGCGGTGTTTCATGGATCCGGACAGCCCCTCGTCGTGACGGACGTGCCGACGCCCGAGCCGCGCGCCGGTGAGGCGCTGGTTCGCGTTGCCGGGTGCGGCATGTGCCACACGGACCTGCACTATCTCGACCACGGGGTAAAGCCGTTCAAGGCCCCACCGCTGATTCTGGGCCACGAAGTGGCGGGCGTGGTAGCCGGGGTCGGCCCCGGGGTCACCGGCCGAGCCGAGGGTGATCGGGTCCTGATCCCGGCCGTGCTGTCGTGCGGGCGTTGCGGCTACTGCCGGCAGGGGCGCGAGAACCTGTGTGACCGGCTCGTCATGCTGGGCAACAACATTGACGGCGGCTACGCCGAGTACCTCGTGGTCCCGGCGGACGATCTCGTGGCCGTGCCGGCGGAGCTGCCGCTCGAGCGCGCCTGTGTGATCGCCGACGCGGTCTCGACGCCGTACCACGCCGTGACCCGCCGCGGCCGAGTCCGCCCCGGGCAGTGGGTGGCGGTGGTGGGGTGCGGGGGCGTGGGGCTCAATGTGGTGCAGTGCGCGGTGGCGGCGGGCGCCCAGGTGGTCGCCCTGGACATGAACGAGGACCGCTTGGCGCTTGCCCGCTCGCTGGGGGCGTCACACACGCTGAACCCGAAGGACGTCCAGCGGCCGGACAAGCGGGTGCGGGAGATCACAGCCGGAGGCGCGGACGTGGCGTTCGAGGCCGTGGGGACCCCGGCGACCATCCAGGCGGCCTACGGCCTGCTCAAGCGGGGCGGGCGGCTCTGCGTGATCGGCTACTCGGCCCAGGACGTCACCCTCTCGGCGGCGCGGCTGATGTACTACGAGCTGGAGGTGGTCGGGTGCCTGGGGTGCGGTGGGGGCGAGTATCCCGAGATCCTGAGCCTTGTCAGTGCCGGCAAGATCCGCCTGGACCTCGTGGTGAGCGGCACGGTCTCGCTCGACCGCATCAATGACGGCCTGGACCGGCTGCGGCGTGGGGAAGGGGTACGCTGGGTGGTGACGCCGTGACCGTTGACCCGCTGGGGCGCTTCGAGGCCGAACACGTGGAAGCGCTGGCTGCCCTCGACCGACTCGAAGCCGCGGCGGTCGCTCTGGAGGGTGGCGAGGCCCCGGATCGGCACCTCGGGGTGGTGCGCGAGGTCCACGCGGTGTTGAGCGGCGCGGTACGGGAGCACAACGAGAACGAAGAGCGCGTACTGTTCCCGCTGCTTGGCGACGATGCCCCAACAGCGACCTTCGTCGAGGAACACCTCACGTTGCGGCAGCTGGAGCACCACCTCCGGCGCGCGGCCGACGGCCCTGACCCGCGGCGCCGTGTGCCGCCGCTGGCCCATCAGATCGTGGAACTGTTGCGCGCCCATATCGCGCGCGAAAACGATGTGCTGTTCCCCATGGCCCGGGCACTACTGGGAGCGGAGGGACTCGCGCTGGTGGCTCGACGGTTGTAGGAGGGCCGTCCCTCCATGACCGAGTCACCCATCGGAGACTCTGGGCGATGACGATTCAGCGACGCGCTCCGCGGTCGGGGAGACGCAACAAAGCCTGTCCGGAATCAGTCAGAACCTCCCGCCCGCCCTACCGTACGGGTGTGCCACGCCCTCATTTTCCTTCGCCGCTACCCCCTATCAGCCAAGGACGCCCATGCGATCGTTTCTCGTCTGCCCGCTACTGGCATTGCTCACGGCTCCCCTCGCGGCCCAAGCCCCCGGCAAATGGCCGCCGGATTCCCTCATCAACACGCAGGTCATTCCCCGCAACACACCGGTGATCCAGGTGGTGGGCCAGATGCGGAACATTACCGGCAGCCTCGACGTGCGCTGCCAGTTCTGTCACGTGGGTGAGGAGGGCATGCCACTGGAGCAATTCGATTTTGCCAGCGACGAGAAGCGTACCAAGCAAGTGGCCCGGCAGATGATGCGCATGGTGCAGAACATCAACCAGCGGCTCGACACGCTCCCGGGCCGCACCAATCCGGGACTCCAGGTGACCTGCACCACGTGCCACCGAGGGGTGACCCGGCCGGTTCCACTGCAGGCGCTCATCCAGGAGGCCGCGTTAGCGGGCGGCGCCGATTCGGCTCTCCGCGCCTACCGGGCGCTACGCGAGCAATACTACGGACGGGACGCCTACGATTTCGGCGAATCGTCGCTCAACATCGCGGCGTTCCAGCTGGGGCGGCAGCGGCGGTTCGACGAGGCCTTCGCCCTGCTTGGCCTGAACGAGGAGATGTTCCCGGGATCGTCGCGCATGTACGTGTTCCGCGGCAACGTCAGCCTCATGCGCGCTGACACCACCGCGGCGGCGGACGCCTTCCGCGAGGCAGTGCGGCGCGATCCGGAGAACCAGGAAGCGCGGGACGAAGCCCTGTTCCGCTTGCGGAATATCGGACGGACGCCGTGATCCCTTCGGGGAAGAGGTGGTTGGAGTCTGGGGGTTGAGCCCTACCGCCCGGCCACCCGCCGCCCCACCTCGACGGCCTTGAACCCGGCATCGCCCCAGTTGATGACGAACACGCTGAAGCCCTGTTTCATGCGCAGCTCAATGTCGTCGGCGGTGGCCGGGTAGCCGCAGGGCACCCGGAACTCTTTGCAGGCCGCCAGCACTTGCTGGATGGCCGCCTCCCAGGCTTGCGCGTCGAGCGTGCGCTGGCCGTTGGCATCGGTGGTGCTGAACACTCGGCGAAGCGTGCCGGCCCCCGGGAACAACACGCCAATGCCCGGGACCGCAGCGATCTCCCGCACCTGCGCAAGGCCTTCCTTGCTCTCGACGATAGTCCAGTTGATCAGCTCGCCCCGGGGATTGAGGGGCCAGAGGTCCGCCTTCTCCTTGTAGTCCGGTTCGCTCATGCCCCAATACGCTGGGGCGCCGCCCACGTCGTCCGGGCGCGTGCCCCCCTGAAACCGGAACCGCATGGCGGCCAGGCCCTGCTTCACCTCGTCCGCACTCTCCACCCCCACAAACACGATGCCGCTGACGCCCAGATTCAACTGCCGGCCTATCCGCTCCGCGGCCTTGGCCGGATCGGGGGCGATCATGTGAGTCTTGACGATCAAGGGATGGTGCAGGCGCAGGAACGGCGCCTTCTGCACCGCCCCACCGGCGGCCATGCCGTTGACGAACTCCACGAACGCCGGCCAGGCGCCCTCAAAATCATCCTCCATGCTCCCGTCGAACACATAGTCCGCCGCCCGATAGGCCAGGGCATCCGCCGCGAGTTGGGCAGCGGTCCGCGCCGGACCACGCCGGTTGCCCGGAGCATAGACGCCGAACACCGGCTGGTTCTGCTTGAGCAGCTCGACGACGGGATTGAGCCGGTGGGGGGCCTGGGCCGGGACTGGACCGGCTATCACACCAGTACTGGCGATCGCAAGCAACAATCGGGAACGCACGCCGCGCCCTCCAGTCACGGGAGATTCGGCCGACGAAGCTCGCCAGTATCGCCCACCCTCAAACAGTCGGCAAGGGCTGGGCTGCCACACGTGTCTGACCGAGTCTAGCGACATGGCATTTCGAGGAACGGGCACGCCCAAGTGACCGGCTGGTCGCTCAACGGGCGCCCTCTGTCAGATGCCGACGCCGTCCCCCGGCTCTAAACCTCAGCTAGCACGCCGGCATCATAACCAAGCAAACCGGCACGGCGTTCAGCTGGGGTAAAACAGTCATGCCACAGTGCTGGAGCGACCTGCGGATCGCTCTCCGAACCCTCTACAAGGCCCGTGGCTTCACCGCCGCGGTGATCGGCACGTTGGCGCTGGCCATCGCGCTCGAGGCGTCGGTCATGGCCGTGGTCAACGCCTATCTCATCCGGTCTCTACCCTACCCCGGCGCCCAGCGGCTCTACAGCGTCCTGTACTCCAGACCTGGCGAAGCCTCCCCCCGAGGACTGGCAGACCTGGACTGGAACGCCATCTCCGATGTGGTCGAGCACCCCATCGCCTGGGACCTCGACGTCTTCTACCTGGTGGGTGGAGATCACCCCGAGAGGGCATCCGGCGCCTGGGTGACGCCGGGATTCATGCAGGGACTGGGAATCCGGCCGGTCATCGGCCGGGCGTTCATCTCTGAGGAGTTTCAGCCCGGCGGACCACAAGTGGCGCTGATCGGCCACGCGCTGTGGCAAACCAGGTTCGGCGGCGATGCGGCCATCCTGGGACGGCAGTTCGAAGCCTACGTGAGCGATCGGCCGAGCGATCCGGATATCTTCACCATCGTGGGCGTGCTTCCGGCTGATTTCTGGCATCTCAACCGCTACACCCAGGTGTTCACTCCGCTCCGGGCGCCAAGCTATCCCTATCTCATCAGGCTCCGCGACGGCGTCCCTGCTGCGCTCGCCGAGCGGCGGATAACGGATCTCCTCCGCGAAGGACGGGTCACGCTACCGGCGAGCCGGCAGGTCGAGCTCCGGTCGGTCCACGCCGAGTACTCCCGCCGCGTCAAGCCGATGCTGCTGGCGATCGGCACCGCGGTGAGCCTGGTGCTGCTGATCGCATGCGCCAACGTGGCGTTTTTGCTCTTGATCCGAGGTCTGCGGCGGCAAAAGGAAGTCGCGGTGCGCCTGGCATTGGGGGCGGGCACGGCGCGAATAGCACGCCTCCTGGTGACCGAATCACTGCTCCTCGCCGCTGGGGCGGCGCTGGCGGGGACGGTGGCGGCCTGGCTCATGCTTCGGTGGCTCGCCCCAGCCGTTGAGCAGCAACTGGGGCGGCCGGCCCCCGGTGGGACGGCGGCGGTATCACTCGATCTCACCGTCGTAGCGGCGGTCGGGGCGTTGACGCTGTTGATCGCCCTGATGTTGACGCTCGCGCCGCTCCTCGCCACCTTGCCGCGCGCCCTCTTCTCAATGATGCGCCGCGGCCGGCAGAGCGGCGCCGAAGGCTCCCGGGGTGGACCCACCCGATTCTCCCTGATCGCCCTCGAAATCGCGGGATCGCTGGCGCTCTTGGTCGGCTCCGGGCTGATGGTCCGCACCGTGATAAGGATGCTGGACGTGGATTTGGGAATGCAGCCGACCGGCGTGGTCACCGCCAACCTCGCCCTTCGCGAACGGACCTATCCCAACGACGACCCGCGCGTGGCTTTCTACCAGCGCCTGGAAGGCGCCCTGCAACAGCTTCCCGGCGTCGCCTCGGCCGCACTCAGCTTCCCGCCCCCGCTGGCGGAGCTCTCGCCGCGACCGATTCAAACGGACGATGCCGGCGCGTGGTCCGAGAACCGTGCCGGCGTGTTGGTCGTGACGCCGGATTTCTTCGCAACGCTGGGGATCCCGCTGCTCCAAGGTCGAGGGTTCACCACGCTGGATCGCGGCGCCGCCGAGCCGGTTGCCCTGGTCAGTGAGACGGCCGCCCGGCGTCTCTGGCCACAGGGGAGTGCGCTGGGGAACGTGGTACGCGTGGACGCGTCGGGGATGACCGGTCGGGATACGCCGAGCGTTGCCCGGACCGTCGTCGGCGTGGTCAGGGACGTGCGCCATTCGCCGACTGACGAGCAGGTAGCGGACGTGTACGTTCCCCTCTTACAGGAGCCCGGCCGCTTTGCCCGACTGATGATACGGGCGCCTGGGACACCGGAGTCCTGGGTCAACCAGCTGCGCCGAGTACTGAAGGAGATCGACCCCGAGGCTTCCCTGAGCTCCGTGGAACAACTCGACGGCGTGCTCGACGCGCAGCTTGCGCGGCCACGGTTTCTGGCGGCACTGTTCGCGGGCTTCGGACTGTTCGCCTCGGTCCTGGCGCTGATGGGCGTCTACGCGGTGATCGCCTATGCGGTCAAGCAGCGTGAGCGCGAAATCGCCGTGCGCATGGCGGTGGGCGCCGACGGCAAGGCCATCATGGGTCTCTTCGCCCGCGAGGGCACCGTGGTGCTCCTGGTGGGACTCATCAGCGGGGCGCTCGGTGCGCTGGGCATGGGCAGATTGCTCAAGACCCAGCTGTACGGGGTGGAAGCGGTGGATCCGGTGACCCTCATGGCCGCGTCGCTGGGCCTGGCCACCGCAGGCGCCGCCGCGATCTGGTGGCCGGCCCGGCGAGCGAATCACACCGACCCGGCGAGCGCTCTCAAGGAGGAATGACACCGATTCTCCTCCCTGAGGCCGAATCGGCGATGAGAACACCCAGCCGCTTCAACCTGGTCTCCTCCCGTTTGGCGCTGATCACCCACCAGCTCGTCAGGCGCCGGTACCCGGGCGGTTGCGCCTGAAAGTATTCCCAGGCCCCGGCATTGGACTTCAAACGCCGCTGATAGGCGGGTGGGAGCTTCGCCGCCTGCCGCTGCTCAGAGCTGTAAACCCCCGACCGATCCTTCTGCCGGGCCTTGAACGCGCGCAGCCCGGGCGCCCGCATCACTCCCTGCCGAATGAGATCCTTGGCCCGCCTGGTGTTCACCGTGCTCCAGGTGCTCCTTTTCCGGCGGGGCGTGAAACGAATCACGTAGCTCGTCGCATTGAGCGTCTTCCGGATTCCGTCAATCCAGCCGTAGCAGAGCGCCTGATCCACCGACTCGGGCCAGGTGATGCTGGGTTTGCCCGTGGCCTTCCTATGGAACCCCACCCAGAGTTCGGCCGTAGAGCCGTGATGCGCCGCCAGCCACTGACGCCATTTGGCCGGTGTCGGGAAAAATTTGGGTTTCAAGCCGCGCGCGGTGATAAGCTTCCCCCAATCACCAACGGACCGGAGACCTCATGCGACCCCTGCCCTGTCTGGCCCTGGTTCTGTCACTCTCGCCAGCCGGCAAGCCCGCCGCGGCCCAGTCGAACGCTGAGCTGGCGCGCCAGGTTTTTACCGCCGAGAGCAGTTTCGCCGCCACCATGGCGGTCCGCAACCACCAGGCGTTCGCGTCGTTCGTTGCGCCGGACGCCATCTTCTTCGGCCGCCAACCGCTGCGAAGCAAGGCCGCCGTGGTGGAAGCCTGGGCGCCGTTCTTCTCAGGGCCTGAGGCCCCGTTTTCGTGGCGGCCGGAGATGGTCGAGGTTCTGGACTCAGGCATACTGGCCCTCAGCAGCGGACCAGTGCGGGATCCCACCGGCAAGCAGACGGGCACGTTCAACTCCATCTGGCGGCGAGAGGCGGACGGCCGGTGGCTGGTAGTGTTCGACAAGGGCTCACCTCCGCCGTGCGACTGCCAACGAACGCCGTAAGGTCACAGGGGCCGGCCGGTGCCCCAATGAAGAAACGAGCGGGAGCCAGCTCGCGGGCGGCCGGCACGCGGCGGCCCACGCCTGGACCAGTCACCCAGCCGCTGGGGCTGGAAGATCTCCGGCGTCGCTGGCGCACCCGGATGGTGCGGCTCCGGCTCCGGCTCCGGAAGGCCCGCAAGATCAGCGCTCGAAAGCTGGCGATCGCCGAGGACCGCGGCGCTACCGCGTTCGGCAAGCTCACGTTCGCCGTCCTTCGTGTCCTGCTGATCCTGACGGCGCCGTTCGTGGTGCTGGTCCGGGGCGCCGTCTGGCTCGACCGCGGTCTCGGCTTACCGACCTGGCTGGCGCTCCTGATGGCGGGCGCCGCCACCCTGGTCCTGCTCACGCTCTACGGCGCGCTGGTATCTCGGCGCGTCACCGGCCGCGCGCGCCTGGGTCTGGTAGCGAAGTGGGTGGCCGCTCCGCTGGTGGTGGGGTACTGCGGGTACGCCCTGCTCCACCTCTCGCGCGTCAACGCCAAGGACGACGCGGTGCGCTCGGTCTATACGGCCGCGCATCCCCTGCTTCGGGTCGCCCTGACGACGCTGATCCTGGCCGACCGGGACGCGGTCATCACCGACCTGGCGCGCACGCCGGACGACTACGAGCGCATGGGGCTTCCGGTGAATCAGCGATCGCTGCACTACCGGCAGGCAGACGGCTGGGTGCATGCGGTGGACCTGCGGGCGCGAGGTCAACTCAGAAGTGTGCTGGTCGAGTGGTACTTCCGCATCATGGGGTTCGAGACGCTGCGGCACACCGGAACGGGAGATCACCTCCACGTGTCCCTGCCGCCGGCCACGCCTCCGGCGGCGGACGCTTAGGCCCGCCCCCGTCTCTCCCCAGCTCCGCGTTCAGTCGCGGCAGCTCCTCGCGTAGCGCCTGCCTCCGTATCTTGCGGGTGCGCAGCCGGGCCAACAAGCTCACGTCTCGTCATCGCTTGGGGGATTGGGGACGCAGTGCCGCCGCGTGATCAGTCCGTCGCCGAAGAGGTCGCCAACAGCCTGAGCCACGGCATAGGCCTGCTCGCCGCCCTGAGTGCCACGCCGTTCATGCTGGGGGGGGTGATCCGCTCCGGAGGGGCGGCGAACATCGTGGGCGCCAGCATCTTCGCCGCCACCGTGGTGCTGTTGTACCTGGCTTCCACGCTCTACCACGCCGTACCGCACTCGCGGGCCAAGCGGGTGCTCCAGGCGCTCGATCACGGAGCCATCTATCTGCTCATCGCCGGGACTTACACGCCGTTCACCCTCGGCGCCCTGCGCGGCGCGTGGGGGTGGTCCCTGTTCGGAGTGGTCTGGGGCCTTGCCCTGATCGGCGTCGCGCTCATCCCGTTCGGGGCGGGTCGGCGCCCAGCCATTTCCCTTTCGCTCTACCTGCTCATGGGCTGGCTGGTGGTGATCGCGGCGCGACCCATGTGGGTCCATGTGCCACGGGAAGGACTGCTGTTGTTGGCGGCCGGGGGCCTGGCGTATACGGCCGGCGTGGGGTTCTTCATGGCCAAGCAGCTCCGATTCGGGCACTTCGCGTGGCATCTGGCCGTCCTGGCGGGTACGACCTGTCATTTCCTGGCGGTGCTGTGGTACGCGGCCTAGCATGACTTGCCCACGAGGAGTGCGAAGTCGTTGACCACGGGACGCGGCCTTCGGTTCGCCCTGGTGGACGTCTTTGCCGCCCAGCCGCTCACCGGCAACCCGCTCGCTGTCGTCGCGGACGCCGAAGGGCTCGCGCAGGCAACCATGCAGTCCGTTGCCCGTGAGTTCAATCAGGTGGAAACCACCTTCCTCCTGCCCGCGACGCGACCGGGCGCGGACTGGCGGCTCCGATGCTTCACGGCCTCCGGATCGGAAGTGTTCGGTGTGGGACACAACGCCCTGGGCGCATGGTGGTGGTTGGCCGAGGTGGGGGAACTCATTCTGGAAAGACCGTCCACCATGTTCCAACAGGAGATTGGGAAACGGGTCCTCCCCGTCGAGGTTACTTCCGACGCCGGACGACCAACCGCCATCGGAATGACGCAGGCCTCCCCGGAGTTCGGCGCGGTCTGCACCAATGCGTCAGCACTAACGGCGGCCCTGGGGGTTGGCCCCCCGGATGTCTCGTCCGATCGTCTCCCAGCGCAGGTCGTGTCGACCGGCGTGCCACATCTACTCGTGGCCCTTCGGACCCGAGCGGCGGTCGATGGTGCGCGCCCCAACGCCGAGCGACTGGCAACCCTGCTCCGGAGCGTCGGGGGACAGGGCTGCTACCTCTACAGCCTCGATCCCGTCGATCCAGCGGCCATGGCCTACGCACGGTTCTTCAATCCGACGGTGGGGATTTCGGAAGACGCGGCCACGGGCAGTGCCGCTGGCCCATTGGCGTGCTATCTCGCCGCGCGCGGCATGGCGGAAAACGGCGCGGACGTGGTAATCGAGCAGGGGTATGTCATGGCGCGCCCGAGCCGCATTCGCGTCAGCCTTGGAGGCAGCCAGGTCCGGCTTTTCGGCCGCGCCGTGGTAGCGGCCGAAGGGACGCTCCGCGTCTAGCGCCGTCTCGCCGCGACAAGCATCGAGTCCAATCGTGGGCCGCGCTTGTCACGCAACAGCAGCGAGCGACCGTTGCCCTACCACGCATCATTCGTATGCCAGGGCGGCCGCGGTTGGGATCCGGGTTGCCCGGACCGCCGGCCAGCCGCAAGCCAGCAGCGATACCACCACCACGAGCCCCAGCCACGCGGCCACACCGGAAGCCTCGGGAACCCAGATGGTCGGCACCGGCAGCATGACGCGCCCGAACGCCTTCCCCAGGATCACGCTCATGGGCACCGACAGCGGGACCGCGATGGCCCAGCTCAGCACCGCGATCACCAGTCCTTCCACCTGCACCATGGTCAAGATGGCGCGGTGGCGAGCGCCAATGGCGCGCAACACGCCGATCTCCCGCGTGCGCTCCAGCACGGCCAGGCTCATGGTTGAGGCGAGGCCCAACCCGCCGACCAGGATTATGACCCAGGCCATCACCCCCAGGAACTCTCCCACCATCAAGAGGTGGTCCTCCATGACCCGCCGGTTCTCGGCCAGAAGCTGACTGTTCCCGACCGGCATCCCGTGGCGCTCCAACTCGCCTCGCAACCGCTGGATCAGCTCGACCTGTGACGCGATGCCGCTCAAGTCAGAAGCGACGACGACCGTAGAAACGCCTGGTGTCCCCGATACCTCCAGGACGGCCTCTCTCGGCGCGTAGGCCAATGGCGCCGGTCCCGCATCCGCCCGCCCCACCACGGTCCATTCCGTGGGGCGTCCACCGACGACCAGCGTGGTCCGTTCACCGACGCGCAGGCCGGGTTCCTGGCGAAAAAGGCTCTGGCCTACCACCAGGGCACGGGCGTCGCCCGCACGGAGCCACCGGCCATCCACCATGTTGGGGACGAGCATCCTGGTGCCCGCCGGAGGCGCCGTCAGGGCAAACGTGTTGCCCAGGATACCATCCGCATGCGAGACCCCGGCCCGCGCGCCCGCCCACGCCTCGGCCGCGGCGACGCCGGACACGCGGCCCACGGCCGCCTCCACACTGTCCGGAAGATGGGGTTCGGCGAACCGCAGAACGAAATCGAATCGCTGAGGCTCGTACAGCAGGTCAACGACGCCCCGAATGGCCACGCGCAAGTTCCTGGCGCCCAGGAAGACCGCGCCGCCCAGGGCGAGAGTCATAAGCGTCAGCACCATGCGCTGCCGCCGGCGGAAGGCATTGCGCAGGGACAAGAGCACAGGCCGGGACACTCCGCCCACCCGGCTCAACCAGCGGCCGCTCATTGGGGTATCGCCGCGGATTCCAAAATCCCGCAACGCCTGACTCACGGAGATCCGGCACCCGTACCCGACCGGCAAACCGGCCGCCGCGACCGGCAGCAGCGCGCCCACCGCGAACTGGAGGACGAGCACCTCCAACGGGATCGAGAACCCGTCGAGAGGAAAATTGAGGAGCTCGGCCTTGAGCTGCGCATAGCGGCGCCCGATCACGACGGCCACCGGCAACCCCAAGCCCGCAGCCACCAGGCCAAGTACCAGGGCCAGCCCCAAGTACATCGCGGCGATCTGTCCTGGCCGCGCACCGAGGGTCTTCATGACTCCGATCTCACGCACCTGCCCCGCCAGCATGGCCCCGATCAGGTTGACCACCAGGAATCCGGAGAGGAGCAGCGCCAGCACCGCAAAGGCGAGCTGGGTGTAGAGCAGCGAGTCCATCTGCGGAGCGTGGATGTGTTCTCCCGGAACGGGGACATCCACGTCGGACACCGGGTGGCCGGCGCCCTCCAGCACGGCCTTGACATCGTACGCAATCCGCCGCACGGCCTCCTGGTCGAGCCCGGGCTCACGCACGACAATCTGCAGTTCGTTCAGCGTGGACGGCGCGCCCAGCCGGGCCAGGGTCCCTCGAGTCACGAACCCATAGACGACGTGCTCCATCCACCCGGGGGCCAGGCCGACGTCCCGCGCGATTCCCGTGACGTGCAGCGCCTGAGGCACGGCGTCGCGTATGGCCACCTTGAGTGACTCACTGACCGCGGCGCCGGAGAACGCCACCGAGGAGCGCTCGATCACGAAGGTCCCGTCTTCCGGCGGCCAGGCCCCGACCTCCGGCTTGACCAAACCGATGCGGATGGCGGTGAAGTCGTCCACGGCAAACATCATGGCGGTGCGCCACGCGCCCGAGGTCTGCACGCTCGCTACCAGGGTGCGCCGAGCCTGGACGTCGCGGATGGCCGGCAGCGCGCGGACGCGTTCCATCAGCGCCGCATCGATCGAGTCGGTGCGGAGGGTGGCCGACGCCGGGTTGCTGGCCCGGAATCCTTCCCGGGTCGCCACGCCGACCAGTGCCCAGGTGTTGAGAATGGATCCGGCGCCGGCGATGCCGGCCGCGATGGCCAGCACCACCAGGATGCTGCGCGACCGGTGGAGCCAGAGGTCGCGCAGTACTTTGCGCCACCGAGGGGCAATAACGGCCCAGGCCGGCCGGCGACGGGCGATCACGGGCGAAGTCGCAATCCGTTTGGCACGTGCCGACATCGCCTGCCGTCGGCTGTCATCGACCCTCGTCGGCCATTTAGCACGGCGCGCTCGCCCCGCGCTCCGAGCCGACCACCCGCCCGTCCGCCAGCGTCACCGTGCGCGAAGCCATCTGCATGGCGGCGCTCTCGTGGGTGACCAACACCACCGTCTGCCCTTCCCGGGCCAGCCCGGCCAGGAGCTCGAGGATCGCGGCGGACGTGCGCGAGTCGAGGTTCCCCGTGGGCTCATCCGCCAACAGAACCGCGGGCTGGTTTGCCAGCGCCCGGGCGATGGCCACGCGCTGCTGCTGCCCACCCGACATGGTGGCGGGGAGCTTGTCGGCCTGGTCCGCCACGCCGAGCCGGTCGAGCAATTCCATGGCGCGGCTCTGTCGTCCGCTCACCGGCCAGGTACCGCAGAAGTCCATGGGCAGCATGACGTTCTCGGCGCCGGTGAGGGTGGGAAGGAGCTGAAAGAACTGGAACACAATGCCCACCGTGCGGCCGCGCCACACCGTCATGGCACGCTCGGACATGGCGTGCACGGCGGTGTTGCCGACCATGACCTCTCCGCACGTGGGCCGGTCAATGCCGGACAGGAGCGCCAGCAACGTGGACTTGCCGCTCCCGGAACGACCCACGATCACCACGAACTCCCCCGGGTCAATGGTCAGGCTGACGTTCGTCAACGCGGCGAAATCGCCGGCCGCACCGGGATAGGTCTTGCTCACGTCACGCATCACGATGAGCGGACGCGGCGGGCTGGGCTGGGAGCGCATGCCGAACGATATGTCCCCGCTGGACCACCGTGGCCCCATTCGACCGGTTCCCTGCGCCGTTGGGCGACGCGGGGCTCATGAGCCGGGCTCAACGCGGCATGTTTGACCTGCGATTCCCCTCCGCCACCCCCTGGAGGCACCATGCCGTGGCATTCGATGCTGGTCCTATGCGGGTCCCTCCTTGCCCCAGCTGCGGCGGTCGCGCAGCACGCGGGCGGCACCGCGCCGCCGTCCACCACGGCGCCCCGCGAAGCGGCGCAGTTCGATTTTCTGGTCGGGCAGTGGGAGCTGGTGGTGCGGCCCAAGGCGGCCGGCCTGGCGGCGCGGATTCATGGCGCGCCGCGGCTTCTGGGCACCTGGAAGGCGTGGCGGGCCTTCGATGGATGGGGCATCGAGGATGAAATGCGCATTGTGGATGGCTCCGGCAATCCGATGTCGTTGAGCCACGCGCTCCGGGTGTTCGACGCAGGCACGCAGAAGTGGACCCAAACGCTGCTCGACGTCTATCGGGCGCGATTCACCACCGCCACAGCCGAACGGCGCGATGGCCAGATGCAGATCACCGGACGGGGTACGGATCAGGAAGGGCGGCCCGTGATCACGCGGGTCCGCTTCTACGACATTTCGCCGGACTCGTTCAAGCAACAGACGGACCGGTCCTCCGACAACGGGCGAACCTGGGACGAAGCCGTCCTCCGGATTGAAGCCACGCGCGTCGCCGCGACCGCGCCGCGCTGAGGTGCGCCCTTGCTCCGCGCTCCGCGGAGCGGGAACGTTCTCCCATGCCGCGCGCACGGACGTGGCTTTGGCTCCATCTGATCATCGGCTGGCTGCCGATGTGGGCGCTCTACGCGGCGCTCATCGCCGGGGCGCACCGCGAGGTCCCCCTCCGTAACGCCGGGGTGGCCGCGCTCCAAGCCATCATGGTCGCCGCGGGGTTGGGCCTCCTCGTTCGGCGCCTGACCGAACGGCTGGAGTGGACCCACCCCCTCCGCGCGGGATTCGTCGCGCTGCACGTGGTGGCGGCGGTGCTGTACGCGGCGGCGTGGATGGGCCTTACCACGCTGGTGCAGGTCCTCCTCCATCCTGGCACGGCCTTCGCCGTCCCCTACTTCCCCGTGGGCTACCTCGTCCTTGGTGTTTGGTTGTACGTCATGATTGTGGGTGTGATGTACGCCACCCGGGCCACCGAGCGCGCGGCGCACGCCGAAGCCATCGCCGCGCGCTCCCAGCTGGCCGCCCTGCGGTCCCAGCTCAATCCGCACTTCTTGTTCAACGCCCTGCACACCGTGGTGCAGCTGATCCCGCGCGAACCGCGCCGGGCGGCCCAGGCCGCCGAGCAGGTGGCCGGCTTGCTGCGCACCACGCTGGAAGAAGACCGCGATCTGGTGCCGCTGACTGAGGAGTGGGCCTTCGTGGAGCGCTATCTCGCCGTCGAGCGCATCCGCTTTGGCGATCGGCTCCAGGTGCGCTCCGAGATCCCGGAACGGGCCCAGGCCGCCCTGCTCCCATCATTCGCGCTGCTGACCCTGGTGGAGAACGCCGTGCGCCACGGGGCCGCGCCGCGGGTGGAGCCCACCGAGGTCACGGTCGTGGCACGCGCGGCCGGCGGTGCGCTCACGCTTACGGTGCGTGACAGTGGCGCGGGAGCGAGCGATGAGCAGTTGGGGAACGGCGGTACAGGCCTTCAGCGATTGCGGGACCGCCTGGCCGTCCTGTACGGAAGCCGGGCGCGGCTGGAGGTCACTTCGGGAGGAGCCGGAGGATGCACCGCGTCCCTGATGATCCCGCTGAGCGGCACCGAGTAGTGAAAGTGCGCGCCCTCATCGCCGATGACGAGCCGGTCGCGCGCGCCGGACTCCGCGACATGCTCTCGGCGCTCGACTGGGTGACCTGCGTGGGTGACGCGGCCAGCGGCCCCCAGGCGGTCGAGGCGATCAATGCGTTGCGGCCCGAGCTGGTCTTTCTCGACATCCAGATGCCGGGCTTGCTGGGCACCGAGGTGCTGCGGCGCGTGGTGCATCAACCGTTCGTGGTGTTCACCACCGCGTTCGCGCAGCACGCGGTGACCGCGTTCGAGCTCGGCGCCCTCGACTACCTGCTCAAGCCGTTCGGGCCCGAGCGGCTGGCGACCACCATGGACCGGGTTCGGGCGGCCCTGGGCGAACCGGCGCCGGCGCCGGCGCTGGACCGCTTGGGCGAAGCGCTGAGCAAAGGCCCCATGAGCCGCCTGTTCGTCCGCTCCGGGGCCGCCATCATCCCCGTCGCGGTGGCGAACGTGCTGTGGTTCGCAGCGCGCGGAGACTACGTAGCGGCCCACATGAGCGGCGCCCGACACCTCCTCCACCTGTCGCTCAATCGCCTCGAGGTGCGCTTGGACCCCAAGCGATTTGCCCGCATCCACCGCACGCATATCGTCAACCTGGATCGCGTCACCGCCTTCCGGCGGCAGGGAAAGGGCGGCCTGGTGGCGGAGCTGTCGGATGGCACACATTTGTCGGTCAGCCGGAGCCGCGCCCGCGACATTCGAGGTCTTGGCGCGTGACCTCGCGGCGGACAGAGGCGGACGACGCGGACAGGCAGAGGATGTGCCAGCCGGGAGTAACGACCACGCAGCGTTGGCGGCGTGACCGAATGCATCGAGCGGCCGCCCGCCTCGCCGGCACGGCCCTGGTCGGGCTGTTGGCGTCGTGCGGCGACGATCCCGTGGACCCCGGCTCCGTCGCGGCGGTCGTGGTGCAGCCGGATTCCGTCTCTCTCACCTACGGTCAAACCGTGCAGCTCGCGGCGTCGGTGCGGGATGCGAGCGGCAAGGATCTGACCGGCCGGACCGTGGCCTGGCTGAGCCTCAGTCCCGGCGTGGCCACGGTGAGCGCGACTGGGTTGGTCACCGGCGTCTCCTGGGGCCGCATGCAAATCCGAGCGACGGTGGAACAGCGGTCGGCCACCGCGTTGGTGGTGGTGGGCGACGCCGGGCCCCAGGACTTCGCCGTCACGGATGCACAGTTCACCCAGGGCGTCCAGGCGGCCAACGGATCGCTGCCCCTGATCCTTCAGGGGAACCCGGCGGTCCTGAACGTGCTGGTGCAGGCCAAACAGCCCCCGACCACACCAATGCAGCTGGTCTTGCGCTTGTTCGACGGGGGTGGTGGGCTGGTCCGCGCCGACACCGTGACCATGAGCGGCACCGGTTCGAACGCGCCGAGCTACCTGGCCCCCAGCGCGCAGTTCCTGGTGCC